>DASYBO010000781.1:0-9686 GCA_036500685.1 Pseudonocardiaceae bacterium
GGCCCGCACCTGTCTCGGTCAGCGACGGCATCTGTTCGCACACGTCGGTTTGCCGGGGGCAGCGGGCGCGGAACGGGCAGCCGCTGTCGCGTTCGCCGAGCGGGGGCACGCGGCCGGGAATGGTCGGTAGCTCGCCGACGACCGGTGCGTCCGGGTCGGGCACCGAGGCCAGCAGCGCGGCGGTGTACGGGTGCTTGGGCTGTTCCAGGATCTCCGCGACCGGCCCGCTTTCGACTGCCGCGCCCGCGTACATGACGACGACCTGGTCGGCAATCTCGGCGACGACGCCCATGTCGTGCGTAATGAACAGGACGACCGATGACTCGGTCGATTCGCGCAGCAGCGCGAGCACCTGGGCCTGGACGGTGACGTCGAGCGCGGTGGTCGGCTCGTCGGCGATGACCAGATCGGGCGAGCCGGCCAGCGCGATCGCGACCATGACGCGCTGGCGCATGCCGCCGGAGAGCTCGTGCGGCAGGTTGCGGGCGCGGTTGGCCGCGTCGGGCACGCCGACCGACTCCAGCAGCCGCACCGCGCGGTCGCGGCGGGCCGCCCGTCCGGCCGAGCCGTGGATGGTCAGCACCTCCTCGATCTGCGCGCCCACCGGCATCAGCGGGTTCAGCGCGGTCGAGGCGTCCTGGAAGATCATGCTGACCTTGCTGCCCCTGATCCGGCGCAGTTCGCGTTCGGACCGGCCGATCAGCTGGGTGTCGCCGAGCAACGCCGATCCGGTCGCCGTGGCGCCGCTGGGAAGCAGCCCGCACAGGCTCAGCGCACTGAGCGTCTTGCCGCAGCCGGATTCGCCGACGATGGCGACGGTTTCGCCGCGCCGTGCGGTGAGGTTGAGGCCGGTCACCGCATCCTTGCCGGGGCCGAAGGACACCCGGAGGTCGCGGATGGTCAGCAGCGCGTCGGTCACGAGGACACCGCCTCGGAGAGGGCGGCGTGGTGGGCGGCGAGGGTGCCGATGGTGCCCATCCAGAGGCCGTCGCGGCGGCGGGCCTGTGCGAGCAGGTCGGTCAGCGCGGACACCCTGGCCGGTCGGCCGGACAGCCACGGGTGCATGGTCAGCGTGACCAGGCTGCCCCTGCGCATGGCGCCGTCGATTTCGGCCTGCCAGGCCGCCGCGAGAGCTGGTGCCGGCGTCGGCGGGCGGGCCTCGCCGCCGGTGTAGCGGTAGTAGACGGCGTCGTCGGTGGCCCAGTCGACGGGGACCTCGATCAGCTTGTCGATCAGGTAGGGCCGGTCCTCGCCCATCAGCGAGGAGTCGTAGCGCAGGCCGAGTTCGGCCAGCAGGTCGAGGCAGGCCGGGGTCATCCGGAAGCTGGGGGAGCGGTAGCCGGTCGGCGCGGTGCCGGCGATCTCGCCGAGCAGGCAGGCCGCGCGGGTCAGCGTCTCGCGAAGCTCCGATGTGGACAGTGCGTCGGGTGGTTCGTGGCACCAGCCGTGCAGGGCGAGTTCGTGTCCCGCGCGGTGTACCTGTTCGACGGCGGCGCGGTAGTGCTCGGCGATCCAGCCGGGCACGAAGAACGTTGCGGTGATGTCGAGTTCGGCGAGCATGTCGAGGAGGTGGAACACGCCGCGCCGAGGACCGAACCTGCGTTGTTCGAGTTCGGCGATGTCGACCGGCATGTCGTCGCGGCGCCGCCACAGGAACGGCGATTCGCCGTCGAAGTCGAAGCTCACGCACAGCGCCGCGCTCGCGCCCTCCGGCCACGGATACGGGTTCATCGGGCGCCTCCGGTTCTGGTGAAATCGCCCGCTGTTCGGCCGCCGTCGACGGTGATGGTGGTGCCGGTGATGAAGGACGACTCGGCCGAGGCCAGCCACAGCACGGCGGCGGGCGCGTCGTCCGGGCCGGAGGTGCGGCCGAGCGGGATGCGGGCGAGCATGCCGTCGATGTGCGTGCCGCTCAGCTCGCTGACCGAACTGCCGGGCGCGAACCCCGGCTGCACCGCGTTGACCCGGATGCCGTGCCCGGACACCTCAAGGGCGAGGCTGCGGGTCAGTACCTCGACCGCCGCTTTGCTCGCCGCGTAGATCGAACCGGTCGCGCCCGGCCGCACCGCCGCGCCGGAGCTGAGGTTGACGATGCGACCCTTGACCCCGGCCGCGATCATCGCGGCGACCGCGCGCCGGGACAGCTCGTAGAGCGCGACCACGTTGACGTCCAGGATCCGCCGCACGTCGGCCGGTGTGGTGTCGGCGAGCGGGGTGCGCGGGTAGAGGCCCGCGTTGTTGATGAGCACGTCCGGTGCAGGCCACTCGCTGGTCATGGCAGCGCCGACGGTGGCAAGCCCGGCTTCGGTCGACAGGTCCGCGACGACGGCGCGGGCGCCGAGTCGATCGGCCAATGTGGACAGTTCGTCCTGCCGGCTGTCGGTGAGCAGGAGATCGGCGCCGGCGTTGGCGAAGGCGTCAGCGAGCCAGCCGCCGAAGATGCCGGCAGCGCCGGTGATCACCACCCGCGCGCCGGTCAGTTCGGCGCGATAGTCAAGCATTGGTCGGCTCCGTCCCGATCTTGACCTTGCGACGTTTGCGCCTACTTAGCGCGGCCACCCGCTGCTGCGGGTCGAGCCGGTCGCGCACGGCGTCACCGAGCAGGTTGACCGCGAGCACCAGGCCGAACAGGGCAAGGCCGGGGAAGGTGGCCAGCCACCAGGCCGATGCCACGTACTGCTGACCGTCGGAGAGCATCGAGCCCCAGGACGCGGTCGGCGGCTGGACACCGAGGCCGATGAACGACAGCGACGCCTCGAACACCACCATCAGGCCCAGTTCCAGGGTCGCGACGACGGTCGCCAGCGGGATCACCTCGGGCAGGACGTGCCGCAGCACGATCCACCGCCCGGTGGCGCCGAGCGCGGCGGTGCTGCGCACGAACCCGCGTTCGCGCGTCTCCAGCACACCCGCGTACGCGATTCTGGTGTACCGCGGCCAGCGCACGAGCGCGAGGCAGATGACGACGTTGACCAGGCTCGGGCCGAGCACCGCGACGACCAGGATGGCCAGCAGGAAGAATGGCACGGACAGCGCGATGTCGGCGATGCGCATGATCACCGCGCCGAGCCAGCCGCGCCGCCAGCCCGCGATCACGCCCAGCGCGACGCCGACGACACCGGAGACGACAACGGTGCTCGCCGCGACGGCGAGCGAAACCCTTGCGCCGTAGATGATCCTGGACAGCACGTCGCGGCCGAGCGCGTCGGTGCCGAGCAGGCCGCCGCGGTCGGTGAAGGGCGCGGCCAGCCGCAGGGCGAGGTCGGCGTGGTTCGGGTCGTGCGGCGCGATCAGTGGCGCGGCCAGCGCTATCACGAGGTAGAGCACGACGACGATGAGCGGGATCAGCCCGCGCCTGCTGCTCATCGCTTGCTCCCCGTCAGCGCGGTCACCCTCGGGTCGATGAAGCCGTAGGCGACGTCGGTGATCAGGTTGATCAGGATGTAGACGGTGGAGGCGAGGATGACGATCGCCTGCACGACCGGGAAGTCCCGGTCCGAAACGGACTGCACGGTCAACTGGCCGACGCCGGGCCAGGCGAAGATCAACTCGGTGACGACGGACCCGCCGAGCAGGTTCGCCGTCTCCAGCGCGAGCACCGTCAGAATCGGGATGGAGACGTTGCGCAGCAGGTGTTTGCGGATCAACCGGAACATGCCCGCGCCCTTGGATCGCGCGGTGCGCACGTAGTCGCGCGACAGCTGCTCCAGCACCGCCGCTCTGGTGACGCGGGCGATCGTCGCCGCGGACAGCGAAGCCAGCGTGATCGCGGGCAGGATCAGCGAGATCGGGCCGTTGTACCCGGTCGAGGGAAGCAGTCGGAACGTCACCGAGAACACCAGGATGAGCAGGATGCCGGTCCAGAACGCGGGCATGGCCTGGCCGACGAGCACGATCGGCGTCAGCACGCGTTCGCCCCACTTTCCCCGCGACAGCGCCATGATCATGCCGGCGCCGACACCGAAGATCGCCGAGAGCAGCAGGGCCAGTACCGCGAGCTGCGCGGTGTAGGGCAGCCGCTGCGCGATGAGCAGCAGCGCCGACTCGTGCTGCACGTAGGAGTAGCCGACGTTGCCGTGCACGAGGCCGCCGAGGAAGTTCAGGTACTGCTGCCAGACCGGCACATCGAGACCGAGGGTGTGTCGCAACTGGTCGATCGCGGCCTCGGTCGCACCCTGCGGCGCGAGCAGCCGGGCCGGGTCGCCGGACAGGCGCAGCGCGAAGAACACCGCGGTGACCACGCCGAGCAGCGCGATGACCGCCTGTCCGAGCCGCAGGCCGAGATAGCGCAGCAGGGCCAGGCTCCCCCCGGCCGACGCACGCGGTCGGGGGGAAGCTGCGGCTACGGTGGTGGCTGCCGTCATCAGCTCAGTTTCATGTCCGCGACGAAGAAACTCTGCTGTGCGTCGGGCTTCCACTGCAAGCCCTTGGCCGCACCATAGATGGCCACGAACTGGAACAGGCCGATCCCTGGCAGGTCCTGGTTGAGCAGCTGGTAGGCCTGCTGGTACAGCGCGGTCCTGCTGTCCTGGTTCAACGTCTGCCGCGCCTGGTCGACGAGCGAGTCGAACTGCGCGTTGGTGTAGGAACTCCAGACCGTGCCGGTGCGGAACAGCGGGTAGATGGTGCCGTCGGAATCCTCACACGAGCATGACCACTGTCCGAATCGGATCGAACCCCAGTTGTGCTGCGGGCTCTGCACCTTCTGCAGGTAGGTCGCCTGGTCGGTGTTCTGGATCTGCACCTTCAGCCCGACGTCCTGCAGGTTCGCCTGGATCGTCTGGACGATCTGCGGGTCGTAGCTCGGCGAGGTCGCCATCGTGACGGTCTGGCCTTCGGCCCCCGCTTGTTGCAGCAGCGACTTGGCCTCGGTCGGGTTGTAGGTGTAGTCGGGCAGGCTCGTCGAGTAGCCGGAATTCAGCGGGGTCGCGACGCTGTTGACCCGCTTCGCGTAGCCGCTTTCCAGGTTGTTGACCAGCGAGTTGTAGTCGATCGCGAGGCTGATCGCCTTGCGCACGGTCACATTATCGGTCGGGCCGCCGCCGATCGTGTTGAACGCGAGGTAGGACACGCGTTCGGTCGGCGCCGAGAGCACCTGGAGGCTGCCGTTGCTCTTGATCTGGTTGGCGCTGTCCGGCGTCAGCTCGCCGGCGATCTGCGCCTTGCCGGACTGGAGATCGGCGATCCGGCTGGCCACGGCGGGCACCGCGCGGAAGGTGACGTCTTTGATCGAGGGCTGCGCGCCCCACCAGTTGTCGTTGCGGACGAGCACCACCTGCGAGCCGGGGATGTCCGAGACGAACTTGTACGGGCCGGAGCCGATCGGCTTGAGGTTGAACTGGGCGTTGCCGACCTTCTGCACGTAGGCCATGGGCACGACGGACAGCGTGGTCAGGTAGGTCAGCAGTGTCGGCGAGGGATACTTGGTCTTGATGGTCAACTGCTGGCCGGACGCGGTCGCCGAGGCGATCGCGGAGAAGTTCGCGTTCTGCTGGCTGGCGAAGCTCGGAGTGAGGATGCGGTTGATGCTGAACGCGGCGTCCTGCGCGGTCAACGCCGAACCGTCGGTGAACTTCACCCCGTCGTGGATGGTGAACACCCACGTCGTCGGGTTGGTCTGGGCCCACTGGGTGGCCAGCCACGGCACGATCTTGTTGGTGCTGGGATCGCGGTGCAGCAGTTGGTCGAAGATGTTGCGGTAGACCGAGTACGAGTCGGTGTCGTACTGCAGGCCGGGGTCGAGGCTGGCGGGGTAGCTGGCCAGGTCGACGGTGAGCGAGGCGTTCGCGCCGCCGCCCGACGAGTTGGTCGACTGGAGTCCGCAAGCGGTAACGGCGGTCGCTGCGGCAAGGGCGGCAGCGCCGATGGTCAAGGTGCGCGACAAGCGCATGGCGTCTCCTCAGGCGCGCTGGGCGGGAATCTCCGAGTCGATGGCCAGCGTGGGCACGTCGACCGTGACGGTCTCCGGGTATTTCAGGCCAGCGCCCGTGTTGAGCACGACGACCTGTTCGTCACCGCGCAGCCAGCCCGATTCCCGCAGTTGTGCCGCGGCGGCCAGGCAGGCAGCGCCCTCCGGACAGATGAACAGCCCCTCCTCGCGAGCCAGCCGGCCCTGCTCGGCGAGCAGAGCTTCGTCGGACACCGCGACGGCGGTGCCCTCCGTGGCCCGTACGGCCTCCAGCACGAGAAAATCACCGAGCGCCTTCGGCACCGTGATGCCGAACGCGACCGTGTGCGCGTTCTCGAACGGAACACTCACATCCGCGCCTGATTCAAACGCCTTGACGATGGGCGCGCAACCTTCGGCCTGCACGGCGATCAGCTTGGGCATCGTGTCGCCGTTGAGCCAGCCGAGTTCGCGCATCTCGAGGATGGCCTTGTAGATGCCGATCAGGCCGACACCGCCACCCGCCGGGTACAGGATCACGTCGGGCAGCGTCCAACCGAGCTGCTCGGCGATCTCGTAACCCATCGTCTTCTTGCCCTCAAGGCGGTACGGCTCCTTGAGAGTGGACACCTCCTGGTAGCCGGATCGCGCCGACACCGCCGCGTTGACCAGCTTGCCGGCGTCGCCGATCAGTCCGTCCACAAGGTACAGTTCGGCCCCCGCGACGGCGCATTCGGCGCGGGGGATGACCGGCGCGCTCACCGGCATGGCGATCATGCTGCGCATACCGGCTCGGGCCGCGTAGATGGCCCAGGCCGCGCCGGCGTTTCCGTTGGTGGGCATGGCAACGCCCTTGACCCCCAGTTCGGCCGCGCGGGACACGCCGACGGCCGCGCCGCGCGCCTTGAACGTCCCAGTAGGGATGACGCCTTCGTCCTTCATCAGCAGACCGGGTACACCGATCGTGTTGCCGTAGCTTGGCAGCGGCACGATCGGGGTCATCCCCTCGCCGAGCGTGACCACATTGGCCTCGGCGCGGACCGGGAGCACCTCGTGGTAGCGCCACAGGGTGGGCGGCCGGTTGGCGATGTCGGCGGGGGTGACCGTTGCGGCCACCCGTTCCAGGTCGTACCTGGCCAGGAGTGGCACGCCCTTGGCGCTCACGCCCTGCACCTCATCGGCCTCGTACCGTTCGCCGGTACGGGAGCAGTCGAGATGGCTCAGGGCGGAATACGTCATGACGACCCCTTGAACGGTTCGGGTCCTGCTGGAGGATTTCTAGATTTTGGATCCAAAATTGCCTCCGGTCAAGACCCGCGCCACGATGTGGTCCGGTGAAACGTGGTTGTTACCTGGGAATCCGGTCATTCACCGCAGACGAACCGCTCGAACGCGGCGGCCGACCGTCGCACGTGCTCACGCGATGCCTGTTCGGCCCGCTCGGCGTCCCCTTTGGCCAGTGCGTCCATAATGGTCAGATGTTCGCGCAGGGCCTGCGTGGTCCGGCCGGGAAGTCGCGACGACGAGCCGGAGCCGAAGCGCAGCTGGCCGAGCAGGTTGTCGGTGACCTGGGCCAGTCGCGTGTTGCCCGACGCGTGCCAGATCGCCCGGTGGAAGGCCATGTCCACGTCGCTGTAGCCGGCCCCGTCGCCGGAGCGGACCAGCTTGCGCTGCTCGTCGTAGAGCGGTCGCAGCACGTTTTTCACCAGGCCACGCCGATCCTCCGACGAGGCCAGTTTGCGCGCGGCGATGCCGTCGAGAACCTCGCGGAGTTCGTAGATCTCGCGCATGTCCTGCACGCTCACCTCGGGCACGAAATACCCGCGATGGGCGACGGCCACGAGGAACCCGTCGCGTTCCAACGCGGCAAGCGCGGATTTGAGCGGCGTCGCGGACAGTTGCAGGCGTTCGCTCAGCGGTCGCACCACAACCTTGGCGCCAGGGGCAAGGCTGCCGTCGATGATGAGCTTGCGAATCTCCGTGTATGCCTGCTGCGCGAGGGTCCGCCGATCAATGGTCACGAAACGCATGATGACACGCGAAGCGAGAATGTCCGCAATAGAACTGCGTCGGTCGTCGCCGACGGTGACCCTCCCTCGGTCGGACTCCGGTCCCCCACGCGGGGGACTCGCGGTGCGGCAGGAATCGGATAATCGAGTCGTGGCGGAAGCGGAAGGCGGTACGGCGGGCGCGCGCGACGTTCGGCGCTCCCTGGTCGGGCAGTCGGTGTTGGTCGCCCTCGTCTGCGTTGTCATCGATTCGCTCGAGTTCGCGATGCGCGGGCCCGGCATACATTCGCCGCTGGAGCCGGTGCTGCTGCTGTTGGTCGTCGCCGTTGACGCGGCGCTGGCGCTGCCGGCCCGGCTCTCCGGATGGGTGGCGCTGGCCCATGCGGTGGTCGGCGTCGTGCTGCTCGGCGGCGATTACGCCGGCAAGCTCATCGCGGGCTATCGCGCCGGTGCGTGGCTGCGCGGCTGGTCCGCGCCTGCGTCGTTGGTCGCGCTGTCGGTCGGCATCGTGCTGACCAACCTGTCCTCGGGCCGAGCGAACTGGCTGTTCTGCGGCCTCGAAGTGGGCAGCAACGCCGTCCTGCCGTGGCTGGTCGGCCGCTACACCACCGCCCGCAGGGCCTACATCGACGAGCTGCGGCATCGCCGCGAGGTCGAGCTGCGGGACGCAGCCGCCGAGGTGGACAACGCGGTGGCCAAGGAGCGCACCTCGATCGCGCGGGATCTGCACGACGTGATCTCGCACCACGTCAGCGCGATCGGCGTGCACGCTGGCGCGGCTCGGATCAAACTGGGCACGGGCCGAACCGGAGACGGGGTCACCGACTCGCTCGCCGCGGTCGAGGCGGCGAGCAGGGCGGCCATGGTCGACCTGCGCACCATGCTCGATCTGCTGCACGGCGCGTCGGACACCACCAACCAGCCCGGACTGGACAACCTGGAAGAACTCCTGTGCAACGTCCGCCGATCCGGCCTTGCCGCCCGGCTCAGCGTGCTCGGCGTACCGCGACCAGTGCCGGGTTCGCTGGACATCGCGCTCTACCGGATCACCCAGGAGATGTTGACCAACGCACTTCGGCACGGCGACGGGATCCAGGTCGACGTCGAAATCCGTTATGAGGACACGTCGATCAGCCTGGCCGCGGGCAACGGCATCGGTCCGCTGGAAGTGCCCGCCGAGGAGGATGGCACCGGGCGCGGGCTTGCCGGCATCCGGACCAGGGCGGCGATGTTCCACGGCACCGTCAGCTACGGCCCCGACCCGGACAACCACCGCTGGGAGACGATGGTGACCGTGCCGATGGGGGAGACGTCATGACGCTGCGGTTCCTGCTCGCCGATGACCACGCGATGTTCCGCTCGGGCCTGCGCGCGGTCCTGGACACCCAGCCCGACCTCGAATGTGTTGCCGAGGTCGGCGACGGCCGCGCCGCCGTCACCGAGACCCTCCGGCTGCGCCCGGACCTGGCCATCCTCGATGTGCGGATGCCGAGGCTGGACGGCCTCGCCGCGACCGAGGAGATCCTGGCCGCCGATCCCAAGCGCACCCGGATCCTGCTGCTCACCACGTTCGACACCGACGAGTACGTGCACCGCGCGCTCGCGTCGGGCGCGAGCGGGTTCCTGCTCAAGAGCCTGCCGCCGGAGGAACTGATCGCGGCCGTGCGCGTCGCGGCCCGGGGCGACGCCTACGTCGATCCCTCGGTCACCCGCAGGCTCGCCGCCCGCTTCGCCGCCGCCATCGCCCCGGCCGATCCTCGGCAGCCAACGGCGCCGGGGATCGACCGGCT
>DASYBO010000782.1:0-2724 GCA_036500685.1 Pseudonocardiaceae bacterium
TCCCAGGAGCTACCGCCTGCCGAGCCGAACGAGCGCAGCAGCGGCCCGAACAGCACCAGGTAGAGCAGGGACATGGACATGCCGATCAGCACCGACGTGGGGTTGCGCAGGGTCGGCCGGATCGACCGGACGAACACCAGCGAGGTCTGGGACCAGAATGTCACGCTGCCTCCCGCAGGCTGCGGCCGGTGAGGCCGAGGAACACGTCGTCAAGGGTGGGCCGGTGGGTGGCGACGGCGTCCACGCGCACCTGCGCCCGGTCCAGTTCGCGCAGCAGACCGGGCAGTACGGTGTCGCCGCGCGGCACCCGGAACGACACCTGGCTCTGCGTGCGGGCCGGTGACGTCGCGCCCGGCAGGGATGCGACGAGCGCGGCAGCCCGCTCCGGTTCGGACACACCGAGTTCGACCAGATCACCGGCGACCCGGCTCTTCAACTCGTCCGGCGTGCCCTCCGCGACGATCCGCCCGTTGTCGATGATCACGATCCGGTCGCACAGCGCGTCGGCCTCGTCGAGGTAGTGCGTGGTCAGGAAGACCGTGGCGCCGTGCTTGTCGCGCAGGTCGCGGATGTGTCGCCAGAGGTTGTCCCGGCTCTGCGGGTCCAAGCCGGTCGACGGTTCGTCCAGGAACACCAGGGACGGTCGATGCAGCACCCCGAGCGCGATGTCCAACCGGCGTTTCTGGCCACCCGAGAGGGTGATGACGATCCGGTCCAGCAGTTCGGTCAGTTCGAAGGTCTCGGCCACCTCGTGCGCGCGGTGCTCGGCCTGCGCGGCGGCGAGGCCGTAGAGCCTGGCCTGCATGATCAGTTCGTGCCCGACCTTCTGGTCCAGCCCGCCCCCGTTGCCCTGCCCCACGTAGCCGATCCGGGCCCGTACCCCGGCCGGGTCGGCCAGTAGGTCCGCGCCGGCTACGAGCGCCTCGCCCGAGGTTGGTGTGAGCAGCGTGGTCAGCATGCGCAGGGTGGTGGTCTTGCCGGCTCCGTTCGGGCCGAGGAAGCCGACGAGTTCGCCGGACGCGACATCCAGGTCGATGCCGCGCACGGCCTCCACGGTGCGGCCACGTTTCCCGCGGCTGCGCACGGCGAAGGTGCGGGTCAGCCCGCGTGCCTTGATCACAGTGTCCTCCCAGATAGTCAAATTTGACTACCGGGCGAGTATGCGAGGTCGACGCGTTCTAGTCAAATTTGATTAGCTGGCCGGTCGAGTCAGCGGCGGTGGGCCCTCCGGCGAGCCGGGCCGGCCGAAGTGCTCGGGCGAGTCGTCGGCCATCACGTATTCGCCGGCCTCAAGCCGCTCGATCAGCTGACGCGTCCAGCGCACCTCGGCGTCCGCGCTGTATTGCCAGTGCCGGAACAACTCCCGGACATGCGCCGGTTTGCCCATGGCATCCGAGGACTCCAGCGCGCCGTTCGCGCTGCCGAGGCTGCCCTCCATCGAGTGCAGCCGGTAGGTCAGCAAGCCGATCACGTGCGCGCGGGTCAACGTGGTCATGAAGGTGATCGAGGCGAAGGTCTCCTCCGTGTTGGTGCGCGTTGCGGACAGCGCGTTGGTGAGCAACTGCCGGAACTCGGTCTCGCCGTCCGGTGTCAGCGCGTACACCAGCCGCTCCGGGCCCGCGCCGCCCTCCTCGCTGCCGATCTCGGTCAGATAGCGGTCCTTGCTGAGCTTCTTCAGCGCGTGATAGATCGACCCCGGCGCGACGTTGGCCCAGTAGTCCGCGCCCCAGGACAGCAGCTCGCGCCGAACCTGGTAGCCGTGCGCCTGGCCATAGGTGCGCACCACGCCAAGAACCAGCAACCGCGTTGCCGACATGTGCCTCCCTCGTGAACGCCCCGAGCAGTGCATCCGTAGGCTAGTTCGACATGAGTGCGTCCGTGTTGACCGCGGTGGCTTGGCCCTACGCCAACGGCCCCCGCCATATCGGTCATGTGAGTGGTATCGGAGTTCCGTCCGACGTCTTCGCCCGCTACATGCGCATGTCCGGCAACGACGTGCTGATGGTCTCCGGCAGCGATGAGCACGGCACGCCGATCCTGGTCCAGGCGGACAAGGAGGGGCTGACTCCGCAGCAGACCGCGGACAAATACCACCAGGTCATCGCCGAGGACATGCAGGGCCTCGGCGTCACCTACGACCTCTACACCCGCACCACCACCGGCAACCACGCCGAGGTCACCCAGCAGATCTTCCTTGCGCTGCACCGCAACGGCTACGTCATCCCCAAGGTCACCCAGGGCGCGATCAGCCCGTCCACCGGCCGCACGCTGCCGGACCGCTACATCGAGGGCACCTGCCCGATCTGCGGGTACGACGGCGCGCGCGGCGACCAGTGCGACAACTGCGGCAACCAGCTCGACCCGGCCGACCTGATCAACCCGAAGTCTCGGATCAACGGCGAGGTCCCGAAGTTCATCGAGACCGAGCACCTGTTCCTGGACCTGCCCGCGTTCACCGAGACGCTGGGCAAGTGGCTGTCCACCCGCACGGACTGGCGGCCCAACGTGTTGAAGTTCACCCAGAACCTGGTTTCGGACATGCGGCCCCGGCCGATCACCCGCGACCTGGACTGGGGCGTGCGCATCCCGCTGGACGGCTGGCGCGATCAGCCGCTCAAGCGGTTCTACGTCTGGTTCGACGCGGTCATCGGCTACTTCTCGGCCAGTGTCGAGTGGGCTCGCCGCTCCGGTGACCCGGATGCCTGGCAGCGGTACTGGCAGGAC
>DASYBO010000783.1:0-9423 GCA_036500685.1 Pseudonocardiaceae bacterium
CATCCTGGAGGCGATGAACCCGGACGACGCGGCCGACCTGTTGGCCGAGCTGCCGGAACGGGAGAAGGACCGGCTGCTGGCGTTGATGGAGCCGGAGGAGTCGGCACCGGTCAAGCGGCTGTTGCAGTACTCGTTCGACACCGCGGGTGGCCTGATGAACCCGGAGGCGGTCGTGCTCACCCCGGACGCGACCATCGCCGAGGCGCTGGCCAGGGTCCGCAACGGCGACCTCACCCCTGCGCTGGCCAGCATGGTGTTCGTCTGCCGCCCGCCCTCCTCCACCCCGACCGGCCGCTACCTGGGCTGCGTGCACATCCAGCGGCTGCTCCGCGAACCCCCGTCCGACCTGGTCGCGGGCGCGCTCGACGCGGACCTGGCCCGGTTGGCGCCGACCGACCCGCTGACCGACGTGACCCGCTACTTCGCCGCCTACAACCTGGTCTGCGCGCCCGTCGTCGACGATCAGGAACACCTACTGGGCGCGGTCACCGTCGACGACGTGCTGGACCACCTGCTGCCGGTCAACTGGCGGGAGACCGGCCTGCACGAGACCCACAACCAGGCGCCGGTCGCCGGCCACCGGCCGAGCACGGCCAATGGGACGAGCATCGTGGACCCGACCGAGCGGCAGGAGTCGAGCCATGCCTGAACTGACCTCGCGGCGCCGCCTCGACCAGCCACGCAGACCGCGACGGCTGAGCATCGACATCGATCCTGAGGCGTTCGGCCGGTTCTCCGAGAACCTGGCCCGGTTCATGGGCACCGGCACGTTCCTGTTCTGGCAGACCCTGTTCGTGATCGTCTGGATCAGCCTGAACCTGGCCGCGGCATCACTGCGCTGGGACCCGTATCCGTTCATCCTGCTCAACCTGGCCTTCTCCACCCAGGCCGCGTATGCGGCCCCGCTGATCCTGTTGGCCCAGAACCGGCAGGATGACCGGGACCGGATCTCGCTCGAGGAGGACCGGACCCGCGCTGCGGAGACCAAGGCCGACACCGAGTTCCTGGCCCGCGAACTGGCGGCGCTGCGCCTTGCCGTCGGCGAGATCGCCACCCGCGACTACCTGCGCAGCGAACTCGACCGGCTGCGCCAGGAATTGGCCAGCGAGGCGAAGCCGAAAAAGCGAAAGGGCAGCCACCCGGACGCCGAGCAGGTACGGAATTCGCCTCGCTGGGAAGACGAACCCGAACATCAACCCAGCGAATCCGCTTAGTGGAAAACCCGACTTCGTCCCGCGCCGGAATTACCGGCTAATATCCTGGTTCCGCATCACCGGAACTACCGTCCATTCCGGACTCCAGCGGCTCGCCGAGCACCGCGTCGCCGGTGGATTCGGTTGCCCCGCCGAGATGTTCGCAGGTACGCCCGAAGGACGCCAACTCCTCGGGCTCAAGGACATCCGCGAAATGGGTGGCGACCCCCGACAGGTGGGTGCCCGACGCGGCCCGCAGCCGGTCGAATCCGGTCTGGGTCAGCACCGCCTCGACACCGCGACCGTCGGAATCGACCCTGGCCCTTGTGACAAGGCCACCCTTTTCCAGACGGTCGACCAAGCGCGTGACCCCGGAACGCGACAACAGCACCGCGTCCGCGAGTTCGGTCATCCGCAGCCGCCGGTCCGGCGCTTCGGCAAGTTGGACAAGGACATCGTAGGAAGCCAGCGATAGCTGCTGGTCAGCGAGCAATTCGCTTTCCAGCGCCCGAATAATCCGCGCGTGTGCGCGCAGAAAAGACCGCCAGACATCCAGTTCTGTTCGGCTGAGCCGGCGCGTTGTTCCCGGATGGTGCACAACCCTGCATGCTACGGAACGCGGTCGATCTTATCCGCTCCGACCCCAAAATCGATTCTGAGGAGTGATCTGACCGGCCGGTAACCTCCGGACTTCGGCACCGCCCGTAACATGAAGTGCACGGAGCCGCGCGCGTCCCCTCGACGCACCCCCACCACCAGCGGCTCGCGGAGCAGAAGGCCGGTGTGAGCAGCAGTGACGAGCAACCAGGCGACCTCGCCCAGCGTCGATGACGTGCGCAAGGCCCTCGCCAGCGTGCAGGACCCCGAGATCCGGCGCCCGATCACCGACCTCGGCATGGTCAAGGATGTGATCATCGGCACGGACGGTGTGGTCACCGTCGCGATCTACCTCACCGTGGCCGGCTGCCCGCTGCGCGACAAGATCACCAACGACGTCACCGCCGCCGTCGGCGCGCTCGCGGGCGTGCGTGAGGTCAAGGTCGAACTCGACGTGATGACCGACGAGCAACGCACCGACCTGCGCCGCTCGCTGCGCGGCGACACCGCGGAGCCGGTCATCCCGTTCGCCCAGCCCGGCTCGCTGACCAGGGTCTACTGTGTCGCGTCGGGCAAGGGCGGGGTCGGCAAGTCCAGCGTCACCGTGAACCTCGCGGTCGCCATGGCCGCGCGCGGCCTGTCCGTCGGTGTCATCGACGCCGACATCTACGGCCACTCCGTGCCCAGGATGCTCGGCACCGAGGCCCGGCCGACCAAGGTCGACACGATGATGATGCCGCCGCAGGCGCACGGCGTGAAGCTCATCTCGATCGGCATGTTCAAGCCCGGCAACGAGCCCATCGTCTGGCGCGGGCCGATGCTGCACCGCGCGTTGCAGCAGTTCCTGGCCGACACCTTCTGGGGCGACCTCGACGTGCTCCTGCTCGACCTCCCGCCCGGCACCGGCGACATCGCCATCTCGGTCGCGCAACTCGTGCCCAACGCCGAACTGCTGGTCGTCACCACGCCACAGGTGGCCGCGGCCGAGGTCGCGGAACGCGCGGGCGCCATCGCCGTGCAGACCCGGCAGCGCCTCGCCGGCGTCGTGGAGAACATGTCCTGGCTGGAGATGCCCGACGGCACCCGTATGGAGATCTTCGGTTCGGGCGGCGGCCAGCAGGTCGCCGAATCGCTGAGCCGCATCGTCGGCACCGACGTGCCGCTGCTCGGTCAGGTTCCGCTCGACCCGCGCCTGCGCGAACTCGGCGACGCTGGCGACCCGATCGTCGCTGCCGATCCGGACGCGCCGGCCGCGGTTGTGTTGCGCGACATCGCGAACCGGCTCTCCACCCGCTCGCGCGGTCTGGCCGGTCGGCTGCTCTCGGTCAGCCCCGCTGGGCGCTAGAAACGCTGAAGGCTCAGGTCGCGTCGGGGTCGAACGGGGGGCGCTCGCCGGGCGAGAGCGGGCGCTGTTGCGGCTGGGCCGATGGCTGGTTGGTCACGCCGGAGAAGCCGTTCGGCTTGACGTCGCTGCCGTTGCTCCCGTAGCTGCCATTGGTGCCGTTGCTGCCGTTCGTCCCGTTGAGCCGGAGGTCCTCGCGCGGGTCGTAGCCGCCGGTGGCGTCGAGCAGGTGCTGGGTGACGACCTTCTTCGGGTCGAAGTTGCGCAGCTTGCTCAAGTCCTGCAACGGCTTGCGGAATTCCTCGAACTCCGGGCCGAGCTCGGATTGGAGCTGGTCGCGGGCGCCGGTGGCGTACTCGCGGACCTGACGCACCGTCTTACCGAGCCAGCGGGCCGCACCGGGCAGGCGCTCCGGCCCCAGAATGAACAGACCAGCCACGATCAGGACGAGAAAATCCGCCCAGGAGATATCCAGCATTGGTCGGTCCCTCCGGCTTCACACGGTACCTCTCAGGGTAGCCGCTCAATCTGATGTGAGGGTGACCTGCACGGTGTGCTGTTGGCCCTGGCGCGCGAACTGGACGGTAACGGACTGGCCGGGCGCGTCGTCAAGAACGGCCACCTGGAGCTCGACCGAGCTGCTGATGGAACGCCCGCCGAATTTGGTGATCACGTCGCCCTCGGCGATGCCGGCCGCGCCTGCCGCGCCGCCCTGCACGACGTTGTCGACCTGGGCGCCCAGCGAGGCGGTCGCGGACACGTCGCGGGTGTTGACGCCGAACTGGGCGTGTTTGACCGTGCCGGTGCGGATCAGCGACTGGGCGATCCTGGTGGCCTGGTCGATGGGAATCGCGAAACCGAGGCCGATGCTGCCGCCGCCGCTCGAATCGGTGGTGCCGAAGGTCTGGTTCGCCGAGTTGATGCCGATCAGCGCACCGGTCGCGTCGACGAGCGCACCGCCGGAGTTGCCGGGGTTGATCGCCGCGTCGGTCTGGATGGCGTCGTAGAGGACCGACGGGCCGCCGTTCTGGCCGGGGATGAGCACCGGCCGGTTCAACGCGCTGACGATGCCGGAGGTGACCGTCCCGGCAAGGCCGAGCGGGGAGCCGATGGCGATCACCGGGTCGCCGGGCTTGAGTCCGCTGGACGTGCCGAGCTTGATCACGGTCAGGTTGGTCGCGTTGACCTTGACGACTGCCAGATCGGTGACGGGATCGCGGCCGACGATGGTGGCCGGCACCCGCGCGCCGTTGCTGAACACCGCGGTGATGCTGCCGGCGCCGCCCGCCGCGACCGCGATCACGTGGTTGTTGGGGAGGATGTAGCCCTTGGGGTCGATCACCACCCCGGAGCCGACGTCGCCGCTGGTGCCGGCCTGCACCTCGAGCGACACGACCGCGGGCGCGACGCGCGCGGTGATCCCGGCCACCGAGCCGGGGGCGCGTTCGTTGGCCGCGTTGGTCTGGGTGAGGGTGTTGCCGACGTCGGTGAGCGAACTGCCGCCGTTGCCCAGCGCCCAGCCGGTCACGCCGCCGACCGCGCCGACCAGCAGCGCGGCCACCAGCAGCACGATCAACGCGCTCGGCTTGACCCTGCGGCCGAACAGCAACTCGGGCACGCTGAGCAGCGGACCTGCGGGTTTGGCCGGTTCGTGACCGGACTCGGCCGGTTCGACACCGGTGTCGGCCGGGGCGCCCACCATCACCCTGGAACCAGGATCGCGCCACGGGTCGCGGCCGTCGCCGCTCCAGTAGGTCGGTTCGGGATCGCGCTCGGGGTGCGGTTCACTCGTGCCGGGCGGGCGTTGCAGGACGACGTCGTCGTTGCCCTGCGGGCGGCGGAACGCGGTGGCCAGCGCGGGCGACGGGGCACCGAACGATGCCGCTGGCGCCGGTGGCGCGGTCAGGCCGTTGGGCCCGAAGGGGCCGCTGCGCGGCGCGAACGCGTTGGACACGCCGGCCGGGCGGCCGAAGACCGCGGCGAGGCCGGGGTCGATGGAGGGTACGTCGATGGGCCGGGGGCCGAGCCGGGGGCGAGGGTCAACGGGACCGTCGGGCCGCTCGGGACCGGAACCTGGCTGCTCAGTCACACACTTCCCCGCGTCGATGCTGCTCGACAACACACTGTTTCGTCGCTCATTGTGAGCCAGTCACCAAGACTGCCCCAACCAGGGTGAAGTCGGCGTTGGCGTCAGTTGGCGAAACGGTGACTGTTGACGACCGGGACGACCGTTGGCGGCGTCGGCGTCACCGTGGTGCTCACCGTGGCGGGACGGTTCGCCGGCCCGTTGACCGTGTTGGCCACCGGGACGCTCTGGCGCACGCCACCCGCGCCGATCGGCGCGTTCGCGTCAAGGCCCGCGCCGTTGACCGGGAGTTCGGTCGGCGCGTCCGACGAGCCGCCGAGCATGTGTGGGCCGACCACGACCAGCGCGCCCAGCACAAGGCCGCCGATCACCACGCCGGCGCCCTGCACGGCCCGACGGCCGCTCGGCGCCCGGTGGCGCAGCACTGTGCTGCCCTGGCCCAGCGGACTCGACGAGCCGAGCATCGGCTTCTCGCCGAAGCCGGCCGAACGGGCGGCGAGACCGGGCACGCGGTCCGGCCGTTGGATGGCGACGAGTTGCCCGTCAGGGCCGATCGCCAAGTTGTCCGGCCCCCCGGGAAGTTCGGTGTCGATCGGGATCGCCCGCAGCGCTGCCAACAGACCGGCAGGCGCGCCGGGGTCACCGGCGGACTGCACGGCCGATCGGGCCTGGCGCTGGGTCCTGGTCTCGTTCGAGCAGAACGGGCACTTCGCGATGTGCTCGGCCGCGCGGTCACGGGCCAGCGGAGACAGCTCACCGTCCACGAACGCGACGACCGCGTCGGGCATCAGGTGCTGCTCGGGCAGGTTCCAGGACCTTGGCTCGCTCATCAATGGCCCCCAAGGCGTACCGAGGGGTGCCGCGCATCGGTCATACCGAGCCCTCCGTGGCCAACGCTCGTCCCTGGCCGACGGCCGAGCGGCGCCGCTCCAGCGACGCGCGCAACGCCTGCCGGCCACGGTGGATTCGGCTGCGCACGGTACCGAGCTTCACGCCCAGCGTGGCGCCGATCTCCTCGTAGGACAGTCCTTCCACGTCACACAATACGACGGCGGCGCGGAACTCCGGAGCCAGCTCGTCGAGGGCATCCTGCAGGTCGGGGTCGAGGTGGGTCTGCGAGTAGACCTGCTCGGGGCTGGGGCCGTCGCCGGCCAGCCGGTCGGTGTCCTCGGGCAGGCCTTCCATGCGCAGACGCGAGCGCCTGCGGGCCATGTCGAGGAAGAGGTTCGTGGTGATCCGGTGCAGCCAGCCCTCGAACGTGCCGGGGGTGTAGGAGGACAGCGACCGGAAGACCCGGATGAAGGTCTCCTGGGTGAGGTCCTCGGCGTCGTGCTGGTTGCCGGCGAGCCGGTAGGCAAGGCGGTACACCCGGTCGGCGTGCTCGCGGACGATCTCGTCCCACGATGGCGGGGTCCAGCCTGCCGCGTCGTCACCTGGCGTCGCTGGCGCGGGCAGCACCCCAGAACCGGCCTTGACCTGGTCGGCCTCGCTCATACTCGCTGATGTAACCATCGGCGCGTCCGCACCTCCACTGGGCTCTGCCGCCCTTTGACCCAACCAACGTAACTCTGGCGCTCGGTGTTCCCGTCATGTTTGAGACCAACGAGACGGTGCTGCCTTACGCCATGCCACGATCATGTCCCGGCCTGGTGTGGCCATGGTGAGAGCGGGCTGAGACGAGCCTGAGAATCATGGGGTCCCGCTCGAAACGGCACGTTGTGATAGCACCGTTGCGCGTGTGCCGGCCAGCTTGGGCCATTTTCGCCGCTCGCACCGCTAATCTGCGTACCTGTGACGCCGGAAACGCGGAATGCGCCCGCCGCACCCGCGGCGTCGGAGTACGCCGACGGGTACCACGCCGAGAGCGAGACGCTCTTGGCCGCCCGCGCGCGCGGTCACGACCTCGGCTGTCCCCCGGTGAGCACCGGCGCGGGCGCCGCACTGCGCTTCCTCGCGGCAACCCTGCAGGCCAAGGCCGTTGTCGAGGTCGGAACAGGCGCCGGGGTGAGCGGCCTGTGCCTGCTCGCCGGCATGGCCACCGACGGCGTGCTGACCTCGATCGACATCGAGCCCGAGTACCAGCGCTCGGCCAAACGCACCTTCGTCGACGCCAAGGTCCCGCCTGGCCGCGTCCGGTTGATCATGGGCCAGGCTCTGGAGGTACTGCCCCGGCTCACCGACGGCGGCTACGACCTGGTGTTCTTCGACGCGACCAAGACCGAGTACCCCCGCTACTACGAACAGGGCGTCCGGCTGCTGCGCCCGGGCGGCGTGATCGCGTTCGACAGCGTGCAGGTCAGCGATCCCACCCGCCGCGACCAGGAGACGACCGCCCTGCGCGAGCTGGCCAGGACCGTCCGCGAGGACGACCGCCTGGTCTCGGTCCTGCTCCCGCTCGGCGAGGGCCTACTGGTCGCCGCCAAGCACCTCACCTGAGCTGACCAACGACGACCATCCAGCCAATTCAGGTACACCGGCCGCGCGGCTGTGGCTGGCGCCCGCGCAACGGGAAGCCGTGGCCGCCTGGCCAGGTCCAACCACAACCGACCTCGTGCGGCCATTCGAGTAGCTCAGGCCGACCGACACCGAGTGCGGAGCACGACTGTGCCCAACTGGTCCGCTCAGTCACCATGCCTCGTCAGGCGCGCCAGTCCGGAGTGAGTGCGATGGACAGGCGCATGTCCAGCGCACCGGCGATCCGTTCGAGCAGCGGCAGGGTCGGTATCGTGCCACCGGCCTCGAATCGCGCCATGTCCGATGTGGTCATGGCCACCCGCTTGGCCAGTTGGGCTTGGGACCAGCCGCGCTGTTCGCGCAGGGCCCGTACTCGGGCACCCAGTTCGAAGGCTCGGCGGGCATTGTCATAGGCGGGGCGGGCGTGGCTCAACTTGGCGTGGTCGGAACCCATGGCAGGGACGCTAGAGGTTGCGGCGTGCGCAATGTCGAATCGATCGGGTGGTCCGGTTAGCTGGTCACGGGCCGGTGGCGAGGGTGTCCTTGCCGAGGACGACGACGCCGGCCTTGCTGATCGTGTAGCGCTCGGCGTCGAGTCCGGGGTCCGCGCCGATGCTGGCGCCGTCGGGGACGACCACGTTCTTGTCCAGGATCGCGCGACGGACGACGGCGCCCTTGCCGATGCGGACACCGGGCAGCAGGACGCTGCCCTCGACGATCGAACCGGTCTCCACGATCACGTCTGCGCTGATCACCGAGTCACGCACGGTCGAGCCGGAGATGATCGAGCCCGCGCCGACCATGGAGCCGTCGGCGGTGCCGCCCGCGACGAACTTGGCGGGCGGGAGCGGCGGCACCGCGGTGCGGATCGGCCAGGCCTTGTTGTAGAGGTTGAACACCGGCTGCACGGAGACCAGGTCCATGTGCGCGTCGTAGTAGGCGTCCAGGGTGCCGACGTCGCGCCAGTAGCCGCGGTCACGTTCGGTGGCGCCGGGGACCTCGTTCTCGTCGAAGTCGTAGACGTTGGCGTCGCCGCGTTCGACGAACATGGGGATGATGTCGCCGCCCATGTCGTGCGCTGAGTCGCGGTTGCTCGCGTCCTCGCGCAGCGCTTCGACCAGCACGTCAGTGGTGAACACGTAGTTGCCCATGGACGCGAAGGTGACGTCCGGGTCGCCGGGTACGTGTGGCGGGTTGGCTGGTTTCTCCAGGAAGCGGGTGATCTTGCCGTTTTCGTCCGAGTCGATGCAACCGAACCCGCTGGCTTCGGAGCGCGGCACGCGGATGCCCGCGACGGTGACCCCGGCGCCGGATTCGATGTGCCGGGCGACCATCTGCGCCGGGTCCATCCGGTACACGTGGTCGGCGCCGAAGACGACGATGTAGTCCGGGTCTTCGTCGCGCACGAGGTTGAGCGACTGGAAGATCGCGTCGCCGCTGCCGGTGTACCAGCGCGGGCCGAGCCGCTGCTGGGCCGGTACCGGGGTGATGTACTGGCCGAGCACGCTGGACAACCGCCACGTGGTGGAGATGTGTCTGTCCAGCGAGTGCGACTTGTACTGGGTCAGCACGCAGATCTGATGGAAGCCCGCGTTGACCAGGTTGGACAGCACGAAGTCGACGAGGCGGTAGTTTCCGCCGAACGGCACAGCCGGTTTCGCGCGGTCGGCGGTCAACGGCCAGAGCCGCTTTCCCTCACCACCGGCCAGGACCATGCCGAGCACGTGAGGCTGCTGTCCGATCACCCTTGT
>DASYBO010000784.1:0-6609 GCA_036500685.1 Pseudonocardiaceae bacterium
CCGGCCCTGGCAGCGCCGTCACCCCGTTCGGCTTCGTCGCGTAGATGACCAACGGCCACGCTCACCCGCTCGAAGTCCGCCAACGGCCGGGCCCACTGCGCCGACCCGTCGATGCCACCGGCCAGCGGCCCGTTCTGCCGCAGTGCCTTGGTGTTGCCGATGAAGCTGACCGTTCTCGGGCCGGCCTGCCTGAACGCGCCGATACCCCGTCGGCCAGCGCGATCGACAGGTCCGAACCGATCGGACCCGCCGCCTGCGATGCGTCGTCGAACCCCTGTTTCAGGTAGTCCGGCCCGCCGTAGAACCGGGCAACGCCCCCGGTCGTCGTGTCGATCGCGCCCAACCCGACATGCACGTTCTGATCAGCCGGGTTGCCGTTCGGGTCCAGAGAGGACAGATCATTCTCAACCGCTTGCTTGGCCGCCTGCATGTCGCTCTGCTGGAACATGGCCACCACGGTGTACCTGTGGTCTGCTTCTGGGTCAGGTAGTAGTGCTTCACGTACTGCTGGGTGATCGTCGACCCGCCCTGCAAGCTCCCGGACCAGGTCAGGTCGTTCTTGGCCGCGAGGAGGGCATGCTGCATGTCGAGCGGAATCTGGTTCAACGGAACCGAAACCCGGTTCACCCCGACGTGCGCGATCTACGTCTTCCCGTCCGCGTAGTCGAAAATCGTGGTCTGCGCGACCGCGAAGTCGTTCGGCTGCGGGGTCACCACGTTGTTCAACTCGATGAAGAATGCGCCGACCAGCAGGCCGATGAACACCACCTGGAGTTGGCTTCGAGATCAGCGAGGTCCGACGAACCGCGCTCATGCCCGATCTCGTCGTGCTGAACTGCTGGCCGTCTCATGACTACCCAGTGCCGGAGCAGGTCGATCTGGTGGTGGAGGTCTGGTCGCCCGAGGACACTCCCGAGGACCGCCGCCACCGGCAGTTCAGCTACGCGACCGCCGGCATCCGGTACTTCTGGGCCGTCGAGCAGGACGGCCCGGTGGTCACCCCCTACGAGCTGCGCGACGGTTCGTACCGCGAACAGACCACCCTGTGTCCGGGCACCGTCGGGACGATCACAGCGGCGCCGGTCCCGGTCACATTCGACCCGGGTCAATTCTTGAACTGGCGAGAACCGAGGGTCGGACTCAGCCGACCAGAGCCTGAATCGCGGCCAGCGGGATAGGCAGCCAGTCGGGGCGGTTGTCGTGTTCGTAGGCGACCTCGTAGACCGCCTTCTCCAGTTCGAACGCGCGCAGTAGTGCGGCCTGCTCGCGCGGGTCGGGGCCGACCTCGGCGTAGCCGGTGCAGAAGGCGTCGCGGT
Organism: Pseudonocardiaceae bacterium; assembly: GCA_036500685.1. Lineage (GTDB taxonomy): Bacteria > Actinomycetota > Actinomycetes > Mycobacteriales > Pseudonocardiaceae > CAJCJE01. Next base: position 1,317 of record DASYBO010000784.1, read on the forward strand.
TGCGGCGGGTCCATTCGGTGGCGCGGAACTCGAGTTGCCGGTCGGCGGGCTGGCCGAGCAGCATCTGGTGGGCGGCGTAGTCGAAGGAGCGCAGCAGACCGGCCACGTCGCGCACTGGCGAGGTCGGCAGCACGCGTTCTTCCGGCGAGGCCGCCGGTTCGCCCTCGAAGTCGATGAGTAGCCAGGCCGCCGTCGTGCGCAGGGTCTGGCCGAGGTGCAGGTCGCCGTGGATGTGCTGCACGGTGACTGGGTCGGTGCCGGCCCTCGCTTCGTCGAACGCGGCGCGCAGCGCGGGGGCGTACGGGCGCAGTTCGGGGACGGTTCGCGCGGTCGCGTCGAGTTTGCGGTGCATGCGGTTGGTGATGTCGGCCAGCATGGCCTGGCTGGCCGTGCGGACGCCGAGGGCGTTGCCGAGGTCGGCGTGCACGGTGGCGACGGCGTTGCCGAGCCGGTGTGCCTCGCCCGCGAAGTCGCCGCCGACCTCCTCGGCGTGTAAATCGGCTTCGGCCATCAGGTCGCGGACGCTGGCGGTGGCCATGGCCCAGCCTTCGGCGGCGTCGGGCATGAACCGTTGCAGCAGACCGAAAACCGTGGGCTGTTCGGCGAGGGTGCCGGTGAGCGAGCCGAGCGGCTCTGCGATGTGCTGGCAGCCGACGCTGCGCAGCGCACGGTGCAGATCGAGGTCGCGGTTGGGGCCGGGGGTGAGCCTGCGGAACAGTTTGAGGATGTAGTCCTGGCCGAAGATCAGCGAGCTGTTGCTCTGTTCTGCGTTGACCAGCCGCGCGTTGAGCTCGATCTCCAGTTCGACGTCGGGTTCCCTGGCGAACTGGACGGTGCCGGCGCGCGCAGGTGCGGTGAACAGGTCGAGCAGGCGCGCGCCGAGGGTGAAGTCGAGCGTGGCGTCGTAACAGGACAGTCCGTCGATCCGGCCGAGCAGGCCGGGAGCCAGGTGTTCGGGCAGGTCGGTGCGCAGGCCGAGGAGCAGCTGGTAGGCATCGTCGGGCCCGTCCGACGCCACGCTGACCACCGCGTGAACCAGGCCGGGGTCATCGTCGATCAGCCATTCGGCGTGGACCGGCGTGACCGCGTGCACGGCGCGGCCCTTGCCGGCGAACCAGCGCTGAGTGGGCAGCCACTGCGCCAGCGTGCCGGCGACCGCGTCCAGGATCTCCGATGCCCCGGCCAAGCTCATACGGCGTCCCCCTGCGTTGTTATCTGGAACCAGTAGAAACCATGCCCCGGCAGGGTGAGCAGGTAGGGTAGCTCGCCGACCAGCGGAAACGGCACACCGCCGGTCAGTTCGACCGGTCGGGCGCCACGGTAGTTGCTCAGGTCCAGTTCCACCGGCTGCGGGAACCGGGACAGGTTGTTCACGCAGATGACGACGTCGTCCTCGGCGGAGAACCCGTCGCCGTACTCGTGGCCTGGGGTCCAGCTGCGCAGGTAGGCCAGCACACTCGGGTTGGACGAGCCCAGTTCGTGGAACTCGCCGAGGCCGAACGCGGGGTGCTCGGAGCGGACCCGCAGCATCCGGCGGGTCCAGTGCAGCAGCGAGGAGCCGTTGTTCATGTGCGCCTCGACGTTGACCGACTGGTAGCCGTAGATCGGGTCCATGATCGTGGGGAGGTAGAGCCGAGCAGGGTCGCAACGGGAGAAACCGGCGTTGCGGTCCGGGGTCCATTGCATGGGCGTACGCACGGCGTCGCGGTCGCCGAGCCAGATGTTGTCACCCATGCCGATCTCGTCACCGTAGTACAGGACCGGTGATCCCGGCAGCGAGAGCAGCAGCGCGGTGAACAGCTCCTGCTGGTTGGGGTCGTTGTCGAGCAGCGGAGCGAGGCGTCTGCGGATGCCGATGTTGGCCTTCATCCGAGGGTCCTTCGCGTACTCCGCGTACATGTAGTCGCGTTCCTCGTCGGTGACCATCTCCAGGGTCAGCTCGTCGTGGTTGCGCAGGAAGATGCCCCACTGGCAGCCGTCCGGGATGGCGGGCGTGTTGGCCAGGATCTCCGAGATGGGGAAGCGCGACTCCCGCCGGACCGCCATGAAGATGCGCGGCATGAGGGGGAAATGGAAGGCCATGTGGCATTCGTCCCCGCCGACCTCCGGGTTGCCGAAGTACTCGACGACGTCGGCGGGCCACTGATTGGCCTCGGCCAGCAGCACCCGGCCCGGGTACTCGTCGTCGACGACCTTGCGGCAGCGGCGCAGGAACTCGTGCGTGCGCGGCAGGTTCTCGCAGTTGGTCCCCTCCTCCTCGAACAGGTAGGGGACCGCGTCCAGCCGGAACCCGTCGATACCCAGGTCCAGCCAGAACCGCAGCACGTCCAGCATGGCCTCCTGCACGGCAGGGTTCTCGTAGTTGAGGTCGGGCTGGTGGGTGAAGAAGCGGTGCCAGTAGAACTGCTCGCGCACCGGGTCGTAGGTCCAGTTCGAGGATTCGGTGTCCACGAAGATGATGCGCGCGTCGGCGTAGCCGCTGTTCTCGTCGCTCCAGACGTAGAAGTCGCCGTAGGGTCCGGTCGGGTCGTTGCGGGACTGCTGGAACCAGGGGTGCGCGTCCGAGGTGTGGTTGAGCACCAGGTCGGTGATGACCCGGATGCCCCGCCGGTGCGCGGCGTCCAACAGATACACGAAGTCGTCGACGGTGCCGAACTCCGGCAGGACGGCGCGGAAGTCGCTGATGTCGTAGCCGCCGTCGCGCAGCGGGGAGTCGTAGAACGGCGGTAGCCACAGGCAGTCGACGCCGAGCCATTCCAGGTAGTCCAACTTGTCCGCGAGGCCGCGCAGATCGCCGACGCCGTTGCCGTCGGAATCATTGAAGGCGCGTACCAGCACCTCGTAGAAGACCGCGGTCTTGAACCATTCCGGTTCGGCGGGCGCCGATCGCGCGTGGTTGAAGTCCTCGGCCTGCGGCTCGACCAGGTGGCCGTCGGCCGTCATGGCCTCACCGGTGTACGGGGTTCCTGGCGGCATATGCCTGTCCAGAAGAGCAGAGCCGGACTGGGCAGGTTCGGCCTCGACGGTCGGCGTGGACACGGCGTCGGTGGGCATCAAGTCGACCATGGGGTGGTACCTCGTTGGACGTGGGAACGGCGGCAGCGGCGTGCACTGCCTATCATCCGCCCGATCCGTCGTTTCGTGCGGTGTCTCATTTCGTGGCTTGCCGTCACCGCGGATGCCAAGCACGGCAGGGCGGCAAGCGGTTCGCCGCCGCCCTCCAGTCTGGAAAGGACACTGCTTTGAAGCTGGGCTAGTGGCGCTGCACGTGCACGATGTGGGCGACCGTGTGCCAGGGCTCCAGCCGCACGAAGTTGTCCTGGCCCCAGTCCCAGGTCGAGCCGGTGACCTCGTCGTGCGCGATGAACCGCTCGGACTCCTTGAGGCCCAGCGCCTTCATGTCCAGTCGGATCATGGTTTCCGCGGCCTCGTGCGGGTTGAGGTTCACCACCACGATCACCGCGTCCTCGGTGGCCGGGTCGAGCTTGGAGTAGGCCACGATCCCAGGGTGGTCGGTGTTCTGGAAGGTCAGCGTGCGCAGCTGCTGCAGGGCCGGGTGCGCCCTGCGGATCATGTTCAGCCGGGCCAGCCACGGCTCCAGCGACCGGCCCTCCCGCAGCGCGCCGGCGAAGTCGCGCGGCCGCAGCTCGTACTTCTCCGAGTGCAGGTACTCCTCGCTGCCCTCCTTGACCGGCTCGTGCTCGTAGAGCTCGTAGCCGGAGTACACGCCCCAGATCGGGGAGAGGGTGGCGGCCAGCGCGGCGCGCAACGCGAACATCGCCGGACCGCCGTGCTGAAGGGTCTCGTGCAGGATGTCGGGGGTGTTGACGAACAGGTTCGGGCGGCACTCGTCGACGTGCTCGACCAGTTCCTCGCCGAACTCGACCAACTCCTCCTTGGTCGTGCGCCAGGTGAAGTAGGTGTAGGACTGGGTGAAGCCGAGCCGGGCCAGGCCGTAGAGGCGGGCAGGGCGGGTGAACGCCTCGGCGAGGAACAGCACGTCCGGGTGGGTCTGCTTGACCTTCCAGATCAGCCAGTGCCAGAAGTCCGCCCGCTTGGTGTGTGGGTTGTCGACGCGGAAGATGTTCACCCCGTGCGCGACCCAGTGGTTCACAATGCGCAGCAGCTCCGCGTAGAGGCCGGTCTCGTCGTTGTCGAAGTTGACAGGGTAGATGTCCTGGTAGCGCTTGGGCGGATTCTCCGCGTAGGCGATCGTGCCGTCCGGCTTGGTGGTGAACCATTCCGGGTGCTCGAGCACCCACGGGTGGTCCGGCGCGCACTGGATGGCCAGGTCCAGCGCGACTTCCAGATGCAGTTCGGCGGCGCGGTCCACGAACTCCTTGAAGTCGACCAACGTGCCGAGCGAGGGATGGATCGCGTCGTGCCCGCCCTCGGCCGACCCGATCGCCCACGGCGAGCCGACGTCGTCCGGCCCTGCGACCAGCGTGTTGTTCGGGCCTTTGCGGTTGACCTCGCCGATCGGGTGGATCGGCGGCAGGTACACCACGTCGAAGCCCATCTCGGCGACCCGGTCGAGCGAACTGGCCGCGGTGGCGAACGTGCCGTGCACCGGTCGGCCGGTCTCGTCGACGCCGCCGGTCGAGCGGGGGAACAACTCGTACCAGGAGCCGAACAGCGCGCGTTTGCGGTCGACCCAGATCTTGTGCGGCCTGCTGCGGGTGATCAGGTCCCGCACCGGGAACTCGAACATGATCGTGCGCACGCGTTCGCCCAGTGCCATCGACACCCGCTGCGGCAGCGGCCGCTCGGTGTCGCGCAGGCATTCGGCCGCCGCGAACAGCAGGGCCTTGTCCGCGCGCCGATCCGGCCTGCGGCCGACCCGGTCCAGCAGCAGCGCACCGGTCTCCAGGTCGTTGGCCAGTTCCAGGGGCCCTTTACCGACCTCGAGTTTGGCCTCCACCGCGTGCAACCAGGTCGCCCACGGATCGCTCCAGGCCTCGACGCGGAACGTCCACGCGCCTTCGACATCGGGCACGATCACCGCGGCGAAGCGGTCGAGGCCCCTGCCCTTCTCGGCCATCCTGACCTGTCGGGCCAGCCGATCGGTCGGCCCCCGCCAGGCCACCGTGGCCGAGATCTTGTCGTGCCCCTCGCGCCAGACCGTCGCCTCGATCGGCAACTGTTCACCGACAACAGCCTTTGCCGGATAACGATCCTCGCCGATTACCGGCGTCACGTCGTCGATGCCCAATCGCCCAGTCACAACGTCAGTCTGCCTTCCCTGATCGAGCACACCTACTTCGGGTTACCCGTCGAGATCGCTCAATATTCG
>DASYBO010000785.1:0-9717 GCA_036500685.1 Pseudonocardiaceae bacterium
CTTCGGGAGAGTGGCGGGGATGGCGGCGCCCGAACGAGAGGCTATCGGTCCCGCCCGGAAGCCCTGCGGAGAAAGCAACCAGGTCCTTACCGGTTGCTTTCTCCGCGCGGCCCCAACCGATCAGTTGGTGTAGTAACCGAACACGTCGGCGATCACGTCGACGGTGCCACCTAGGTTGTACATGTCGACCTTGCCGTCCGTCACCGGAACGGTCACGAGATTGGGAACTGTTTCCCCCGCCGTGAAATTCAGGTTCGACGCGGTCGGCGGCCCGGACAGGCCGTCCGGATACACGGTCAGGAAGCTGCTTGCGGTCGGGTTGGTCACCGTCACGTTCAGCACGACGGCCGTGACATTACCCGGGATGCCTCCATTGCCCGCGATCTGCAGACTCGTGCTCTGGTTGGCACCCAACGGACCGGGGCCGTTGCGGGTGTCCAGCAACCGGGTCGGGCCGGTCGGCGTGAACGAGCTGCCGGAACCGCTGGTGAAATAGCCGAACAGGTCGGCGATCACGTCCACGGAGCCGCTGAGGTTGTAGAAGTCGACGGTGCCGTTGACCACCGGAACGATCACCAGGTTGGCCAGGGCTTGTCCAGGCCCGAAGTTCAGGTTGGACGCGACCGGCCGCTGCTCACCGTCCGGGTAGACGGTCAGGAAACTGCCCTGGGTCGGATTGGTGACCGTCACGTTCAGCACGACCGCGCTCGCGTTCGTCGGAACACCGGGCATCCCGGCCACCGGTAGTTTCAGGGTCTGCTGCGGACCCAGCGGAGCGGGGTTGCTGCCACTGCGGGTGTCCAGCAACCGGGTCGGGCCGGCCGGGGTGAACGTGTTGCCGGAGCCGGTGGTGTAGTAGCCGAACAGGTCGGCGATCACGTCCACCGTGCCGTTGAGGTTGTAGAGGTTCACCTTGCCGTCGGTGACCGGCACCGTCACCAGGTTCGCGATGGTTTGGCCCGCGCTGAAGTTGAGGTTCGACGCGGTCGGCAGCCTGGGGCCGTCGGGATAGACGGTGAGGAAGCTCCCGGCCGTCGGGTTGGTCACCGTCACGTTCAGCACCACCGCCGTGACACTGGTCGGAATGCTCGCCACCCCGGTGATCTGCAGGCTTATCGACTGGTTGGCGCCTACCGGCGCAGGGGCGCTGCCGCTGCGGGTGTCCAGCAGCCGAGTCGGGCCGGTCGGGACGTACTTCCCGGTGACCGGTGTCGCGGCCGGACCGGCCGTCCCGACATCCAGGAAGTCGCTGTCCACGTTGATGGTGACGCCGTTGTAGGTCTCGTTGTGCCCGCCGGCGTACTGGTGCACCCGCTGGTGGTTGGCCCATTCGGTGGCCGGGATGTTCGCGTCGTCGGTGTTGGCGACATTGTTCCAGCGTGCGGTGAACGCGACGTCCGGAGTGGACGATCCACCGTAGTTGGCGACCAGGTCCGCGATGCCGGAGTTGGCGCTGCTGTACAGCCCGGACCAGTAGCCTGCCCGGTGCAGTTCACCGTTCCACGCCGAGATGAAGGCCAGCGCGGCGCCGCTCTGCGCGCTCGGGTACGCCTCCATGTCGTAGTAGAGGACGTTGCCCACGCCAAGGCCGAGGCCGGCGGCCTGGTTCACCGCGTCATCGGCGGCGGCGATCCCCTGCGCGGTGGCCGAGGCCGTCGTGTTGAGCTGGCCGGACGTGGCCTGCGGGCCGACATAGATCGGGATGAAGTGCCAGCCTGCCGCGGCCTCGGTGGACATCCAGCCCGCGGTGAGGTTCGGCTGGGCACAGGCCCGGTCCTGGCCGCCGATGTAGATGCCGAGGTTGGCGTAGGTGCCGCGCCAGGCACTCAGGTCGCTGGAACTCGGCGCCGAGCAGGCGTCGAAACCGGTGCCGGAGCCGTTGGTGACGCTGGTGGGCAGCGCGGCTCGGGTCGCGTTCGGCCTGGCCGTGTTGGGCTTCGGCGCGGCCTGCTGTCGCGGGGCGGGCAGGCCGGCGCTGGCCAGCACCGCGGCGATCGCGGCCCGGTCGGTGCCATAGGTCGCGGTGATCGACACCGTCGCGGTGCTCACCGAGATCTCATGCGCGGTGGTGTGGTCCGTGCTGGCGATGGCATGCGGGCCGGCCGGGGCCGGGGACACCACCAGCGCCTCGGTGCGGCCCGACAGGCCGGCCGGGCAGTGCTGTTCCTGCCCGGGGACGCCCAGGTAGACCGCGTGCCGGTCGTAGCGCACGCAGGTGGTGGAGTCGAGGGTGCGCACCGGCCAGCTGGCCGGCACGGTGAAGTGGAGGCCGAGGTAGCTGACCTGTTGGGTGGCGGACCCGGCAAGCGGGTCGGCGGCCGCGCCGGGGCCGGTCACCACGCTGCCGGCGCCGGCGGCCAACACCAGCGCCGCCACACCCGTGGCCAGTGCCGACCAGGATCTTGATGATCTGTGCGCCCCCCTGGTCGATCTCCGCGAACTGCTCGATCCGATCCTTAAGCCAGCACGCACCGCGAGCACGCTCCTTGTTGTCCGACGTGAAATCCACCCGAGTATCGACGTTGGCGCGGGAGCGTGTCAGTGTTTTCCGTCACCTGCCTCGTGCCGAAGCTGCCTTCGGCTAAAGTGGTTGAGGAATCAACCAATTGACCGAGGTGTTGCATCGGGTATGAAGAACATCGGGTTTCTCTCCTTCGGGCACTGGTCCGACACCCCGCACTCGCGGACCAGGACCGCCGCCGACGCGCTGCTGCAGGCGATCGACCTGGCCGTGGCAGCCGAGGAACTCGGTGCCGACGGGGCGTACTTCCGCGTGCACCACTTCGCCCGCCAGCTCGCCTCACCGTTCCCCCTGCTGGCCGCGATCGGCGCCAAAACGTCGCGGATCGACATCGGCACCGGTGTCATCGACATGCGCTACGAGAACCCGATGTACATGGCCGAGGACGCAGGGGCCGCCGACCTCATCGCGGGCGGGCGGCTCCAACTCGGCATCAGCCGTGGCTCGCCCGAGCAGGTGATCGACGGATGGAGGTACTTCGGCTACCAGCCCGGCGAGGGCGACACCGACGCCGAGATGGCCCGCGCACACACCGAAGTGCTACTGAAGGTCCTGGAGGGCGACGGTTTCGCCGAACCCAACCCGCGCCCGATGTTCGCCAACCCACCGGGACTGCTCCGCATCGAGCCGCACTCGCCGGGCCTGCGGGAGCGCATCTGGTGGGGCGCGGGCTCCAACAGCACTGCGGAATGGGCCGCCTCGCTCGGCATGAACCTGATGAGTTCGACCCTCAAGAACGACGAGGGCGGAGCCCCGTTCCACGTACAGCAGGCCGCGCAGATCCGCGCGTACCGCAAGGCATGGGCCGATGCCGGATGGCAGCACGAGCCCCGCGTGTCGGTCTCGCGCAGCATCTTCGCGCTCACCTCCGACCTGGACCGCGCGTACTTCGGCCGGGACGCCGCCAGCTCCGACCACGTCGGCTACCTCGACGCGGACACGCGAGCGATCTTCGGCCGCACCTACGCCGCCGAACCCGACGTGCTGGCCCGGCAACTGGCGGAGGACGAGGCGATCGCCGAGGCCGACACGCTGCTGCTGACGGTGCCCAACCAACTCGGCGTCGAGTACAACACCCACGTGCTGGAGAACATCCTGACGCAGGTCGCGCCGGAGCTCGGCTGGCGCTGAACGATATGCGCAGTTTTCAGAAATCCGCTGTGCCGCATTGCTCGTGACTCGTTCGAACTGGGATTTCATCGATCTTTCATGCGCAGGCGCGACAGTGTCGGCATGGCCGACAACTTCGAGACCAACCTCACCGATCTGGACAACGCCGCCCGGGGACATCTGCCGGCACTGGCGAACGTCTACTGGATCGCGACGACCCAGGCCAAGGGCACCAGCACGGCCGACCAGGATCTCGGCGCCGACCCTTCGCTGTGCCACAACGCCGGGTCGTTCGGCAAGGCGTGGGTCACCGCGCGCGATCAGATCGCCGACGCCCTGAACACCTGCCAGGCGAACTTCACCACGATCGGCACCGCCCTTGCCCACGTCGTGGACACCTACGCGGCCACCGAAACCCAGTTGGCGGGGAAGATGAAAGCCGTCAGCGACTCGATCAAGCCGGTCGCCTGAAGGAGCCGATGATGGCGTTCCACACCGCCGACCAACTACACGGCCTCGGCCAGCAGGTCGCCGACGCCGCCGCGAGCGCCGTCGCCCGCGAGAATCCCGTTGGCCTCGCCAAGGGCGGCTACTCCGACACCGCCGGCTTCTACGCCAACTATCCGCAGCTGTACGCGAGTTTCGCCACGCCGGACCCGGCCGGTATGCAGGAAGCCCTCAACGCGTTGCAGCGGGCCTGGTTCGTGCTCGACGGCAAGTATCCCACCGTCGACCCCAAGGGCACGACCGTGCCGGTGCCGGCAGCGGGCAATGTCGACGTGCTGATGCAGGCCAAGCTCAAGACGCCGGACACGATCGTCAAAGATCTGACCGGTGATATCGGATCGTGGAAAGGCGCCGCCAAGAACGCCTTCCTGGACAACGTCCTGAACACGTTGGGCCAGCAGACCGGAAACCAGGTCGCCGCACTCCGAATCCTGGCGGAATCGCTGTCGGTGGCGATGAACCTACGCAGCACCCTGAACCAGGGCGTCTGGGACATCGGCCAGCAGACCGTCGGGTTGTTCAGGAAAGCAGAGAACCCTGGTGGTCTGCTCAGCTCGGTCCAGGTCACCCTCGACTGCATCTCCGCCGTCTCGGCCTGCGCGACCGTGTGGGGCGCCGTGGTGGAGGCGACGGAGGTCACCGCCAGTGAGGCCGCAGCGGCGATCGGCGCGCTCATCACCACCAGCAAGGACGCGACCACCGCGGTAACCATCAGCGGTTCGAGCCCCGAGGATGTCGACAAAAGCATGATGAACGCACTGAGCAAGGCCGCCAACGCCTACACCAGCCAGGTGGCCCAGGTCATGACGTCCCTCAACGATCTCAGCGACGCGATGAACAAGGGTCCTCAGCTGTTCACGTTCACGATCCCGGACAGTGTCGGCAAGCTGGGCAGCGAACAGGTCGGCAATCCGAACGATCCGACCACGCTGAACAACGAATTCCATGACTAGTTCTTGCGGATCATCGCAATGTCATCCGAATGTCATCCGCCGAAGTGCCGCTGGAACTCGGCCGCGATGCTCCCGCCCGCCGCACCCACCACACGGACCAGGATCGGGTGCACGACGACCCGGCCGATCGCCGCGGCCATCCCCGGCAGGTGCAGGGCGAACCAGTCGCGCACCCGGACCATTGCCGGCACATCCGGCTTGGTCGCCAGCACCGCGACCCGCAGATCCGCCAGCTGCGCGCGGGCCGGTTCGGCGAGTTCGTCCGGGTGGTCCTCGAGTTGGCCGTCGAGCTGACCACCGACCTCATCGAACAACGCGGTCAGCAGCTTACGATCGGCGCCGCTCAACGCAGCGGCGCTGTTCGTGGTGACATTGTTGTCACCGAGCACGAACTGGCCGGACATGTCCCCGCCGATGCGGATGACGATGCGCTCGTCGCGACTCATGATCGGGCTCCTCCTGCCGTGCGTCAGCTGCTGTGGATGGAATGCGCGGTGATGACGCCGCCGCCGACCGTGTAGGTGCCGGCGAAGTGTCTCGGCACGCCGCTGGCCTGGTCGGCGGTGATCGTCACCGTGACAACGTCACCCGACACGCTCACGATCCGCAGGTCGTCGCTGGTGGTGCCCTGGTAGCCGTTGACGAAGTCCTGGTAGGTCTCGCCGAAGTTGGCACCGCCGAGGTTCCAGGCCAGCTGGTAGTTCTGCGCGTTGATCGCGGCATAGAACTGCTGGACCACGTCGCTGGGCCCGGCGGCTTGCGATGTCGTCAGCGGCGATGGCGCGGCAGTGGTCGGATCGGTGCTGGTGAGTGGGGCGTGCGCGTCCTTGCTGAGTGCCGCGACATTGCCGATCATGATCGGAATCCCTTGCAGGATCTCGCTCTGCGCCTGGGAAATCTGGCTGGGAGCAGCGGCGACCTGGTTGCGGCCAACGCCCGAGGCCATCGCGTACACGTAGCTGCCGTCGAGCACGTAGACCGGTTGGGTGGTGCCGTAGATGTCGGCGCTGCCAGCGGCGGTCCGGATGATCGGATTGATGGCAGTGCCGATCGCCTTGTGCCCGCCGATCGGCGGTTGGTCCGGCCCGGAACTGGTGCCGCCGCCCATTTCCACCCTCGCGCAGTTGGCCAGCACCTGCCGCAGGCCGGCGAAGAACCCGGACGCCTTCGTGGCCGAGGAGAACTCGTAGATCGCCTGATCGGTGAAGAACGCGCTCTCGCGATCGGCATCCGACGCGTGGCTGTTCGTCGCGAACGCGGATTCCCCGAAGCCGGGCACGAAAGTACTCTGCACCATGGTGACGGCGAGCGCAGAACAATCCCCTGTGGACAGACCGGTCGCCGACCCCGCCGCACCATTCTGGCCCGGTTGCAGGCTGTAGTTGTCCGGGAAATCCTGCTGCGGCAACAGTGCCTCGGCGAGCTGTCCGCTGGTCAGCAAGGGCGCTGCCGCGGCGACCGGATGCGGTGGAGGCACCGTCGGGTTCTGACGTGGCAGCAGCGCGTGCACGCCGAGATAGCCACCGCCGCCGACCACGACCGTTGCCGCGCCCACGATCGCGAGCTTGGCGCCGAGCCCGATCCCGGCCTTTCCGGTGATGCCGGCCACCTTGGCGCCGCCCGCGACCACGTGCGCGGCCGTGTGACCGACAGCGTGACCGGCAGTGTGCGCAGCGGCCTGTCCGAGCGTGTGTCCGGCAGCCTGGCCCGCCGCGTGGCCTGCGACCTGGCCTGCCGCGTGGCCGGTGAGAACCTGGGTGTGCTGCGCGACGGCGGCGTGGCCGGTCTGGCCGAGTTCGTGCCACAGCATCACCGCGACACCGAGCGCGGTCGCGGCCGCGATGCGCTTGCCGGTCAACAGACTACGGATACCGTCCTCGTGAGTGAGGTAGGCCAGGATCGAGCGGTCCTTCGAGCGTTCCGCCGCCACCTTGCCCCGGTCGAGGATGTGCTCCCAGGCGCTCATCCGCAGCGAGCAGGCCGCGAACGGCGCGGTGAGCTTGGCCAGTCGAGCGCCGAGCCCGGCCACACCGGCCTCCACCGAGGCGTCGATCGCGGCACCGATCAGATCGGCATGCTCGGCGACCAGTTGCGGCGGCAGACCGGGCGAACCCGCCCACGCCACCAAACCGCCGACGATCCGTTCGACCGCGGCCGGGCCTGCCGCCAGTTCGGGCGGGAGCACGACACCCTGCGCGAGCCGATAACCGAACTCGTCCTCGACCAACAGTCCAGTGGTGGTCAGTTCGAGCAGGATCGCGGGCACCGCGGCCGCGTCGCCAGTCAGCCAGGGCAGCACGACCGGCGAGATCACCGGAATGTCGGCCAGCCCGAACACCGGCAGGACCGCCATGGCCGGCCCGCTCAGCGCGGCGAACACCCTGGGCAGAAGTTCCGCGATCTGGGTCGCGTTCACCAAGGAGTCGCCGCCGCCGACCGCGCGCAACAGCAACAACGGGAGTCCTTCACACAGTCGCAACAGATCCCGGGCAGTGGGCCGTTCGTCAGCGCGCAGCGCCCGGCCGAGCGCCGCAGCCAGCAGCGCCATCGCGGATTCGTCGCCGAGGCCGGCGAGCGGCAGCGATCTACCCTCAGCACCGAGCGATCGTTGCACCGAACTGAACACCACTCGGGTGTCCGGGACGCCGTCGAGCAGTGCGGCGCGTTGCTCGTCGGTCTGCTGGAGGTCGTCGATGACCAACTGCACGTCGACGCCTGCCATCAATCGACGCAGTTCCGTTACCGAAGGGCGATAACCGGGCGCGGAATAACACGCTTCGAAAACCTGCTGGAGCAGATCACCATTGTCCTGTCCGAGCCCGGACAGAAAAACCACTTCCGCCCCGGTGTCCGCGAGTTCACGCGCGGTATGCCGGAGCACCGTGCTTTTTCCCGCACCGGACGGTCCGAACAATTGCACCAACCGGTCCTCGCGCAGCGCGTCGAGCAACGCGGAAAGTTCCTGCTCACGGCCGATCGGCTTGCTGGTTCTGCGCGGCAGCAAGCTGATCGTCTCGCGGCGAACGGGTTGAGGCTGCTGGCCGGGCTGGATGATGGTGACCACCGACTGCTCGGCGAAAACGGTCACATTGTGGTCACCGATCACCAGTTGTCCGCGGAATTCCCCACCAACTTCGACATGTGCGCTCGCTTCGGCCACACGCACTAATTCGCGCACTGCCCAGCATTTGTTACGACTATGCTGCCCGAGGACGCCACGGAAAGGCACAGGTGCATCGCCAATGATCGCGCGAACATGGCAAGGATGGGCATCGCCGGACAAGGCCGACGACTACCAGCACCACTACGAGTCCGAAGTAGCGCAACATCTACGGCAAGTGCCCGGCTTCCTCGGCGCACGACTCCTACGCCGCCAAGACGGCGACGAGGTGCTGTTCACCTCCATCACCTTCTTCACCAGCATCGACGACGTCCGCGCCTTCGCAGGCGACAACCACGACGAAGCCGTCGTCGAGGACACCGCCCGCCGCGCCCTCAACCGATGGGACGACCACGTCAGCCACCACGAGATCGCCGTCGACCTCCGACACTGATCAACCGACAGCGAAGGCCGTAGTTCCCATCGGTCCTCGATGGGTGAATTCGGCATGATCGGCCGGTTGCCTCACCTGATTCGAGTCGGGCTCCTGCGAAGCTGTAGGCGTGGCATCGTTCCCGCAATGGTCGAAAGTGAAATGGGTGGCCGTCGGACTGACGGTCGCCATCCTCGGCGTTGAGTTGGCGCTCGGCGGCACCTCCCTGCTCCAGGCACTCGGCAAACTGCGCACACCCCACTGGGGGTGGCTCGCGCTCGCACTGCTGGCCGAAACCGCATCCATGACGATGTACGCCAGGATGCAACGCAGGCTCCTGCGGGCCGCAGGCACCGCCGTGCCGCTGTCCCGGGCGGTCGGACTGGCCTACGCCGCCCATTCGCTGAGCGTGACCCTGCCCGGCGGCCCGGCCTTCTCCACAGCCTTCAACTTCCAGCAGATGCGGCGCTTCGGTGCCACGTCCGCGGTGGCGTCCTGGGCAACCGCGATGAGCGGCGTGCTGTCCATGGCATCCCTGGCCGCGGTCGGAGCCCTCGCCGCCGCATTGGCCGAACGGACCGACGGACCGATCGCAGTGATCTCCACGGTACTGCCCGCACTGGCCATCGGGCTGTTCGCCCAAGTCCTGGCCCAACGCCCGCAATGGCTACTACACCCGGCGGTAGCCGGACTCGGCCTGCTCAACAAGTTGCTGCATCGGCCACCGGAGCGAGGCCGAGAAGCCGTCCAGACATTCCTCCAACAGCTGGCGACCGTCCACGTCCGACCCCGCGACCGCCTGGCCGCGAGCGCGTTCGCCCTGGCCAACTGGGCCTTCGACGGCCTCGGCTTCGCCCTGGCCTGCATCGCGGCCGGACTACACGGCAACGGGATCACCCCCGACCACCTGGTCATCGCCTACGCCGCAGGCATGGCCGCCTCGACGATCTCGCTGATCCCCGGCGGCCTCGGCGTCGTCGACGGCGCGCTCGTCCTCGGTTTGGTCGCCGGCGGCGTGCACACCAGACGCGCCATCGGCGCGGTCGTCCTCTACCGACTCATCAGCCTCGGCGTCATCGGCGCTATCGGCTGG
>DASYBO010000786.1:0-1743 GCA_036500685.1 Pseudonocardiaceae bacterium
GGTGTCCCGCCAGATCGAGGACGCCCAGAAGCGGCTCGGCTTCGCCGAGATGTGGCTGCAGTTCGGCCAGGGTCATCTGGGTCCCGAGGAAAACGAGGAGATGCTGCACACGTTCGCGGAGAAGATCTTCCCGCGCTTCTCCCAGAAGGACGAGGACGGCACCTGGGTCTGAGCGGACCGGCCTGCGATGACCGAGAGTTCTGGCGCAACGCGCGACGAGCGCGGTGTGGTCACCTACACGGTGAACGAGCCGGCCACTCACAACGCCCTGAGCACCCGCGTGCTGCAGGACATCGACGACACCATGGGCACCCTCGCTGGCGACGCGTCGGTACGAGTGATCGTCGTGACCGGCGCCGCCACGACATTCTCGTCCGGCGCGGACCGCGCTGAGCTCGCCGACCCGGCGACGATCGGCCGGACAACCGACCTACTGTCGTCGATACTGTCCAGGATCGACGAGTCGCCGGCGCCCGTGGTGTGCCGGGTCAACGGCGCCGCGTTCGGCGCCGGACTGGCGATTATGGCCGCCGCCGACATCAGCATCGCCAGCGACGACGCCGTTTTCGGCCTGCCCGAGGTGCGTTTCGGTCTGGTCGCCGGCCCCGCTGCCGCGGCGTGTATTGCGCGCATCGGTCAAACGGCCGCGCTCGACGTCCTGCTGACCGGGCGCAGGTTCGGGGCCGCCGAGGCCGAGCAGATGCACCTGCTTGCCAAGGTCGTCGGCCGCGACGAGCTCGACGCTGCGGTCGAACACTGCATCGCGGAGTTGCTGCTCGGCCACCCGGACGCGGTCACCGCCACCCGCCGAATGGTCCGGAGGCTGTCGGGCACCGGCCTGGCCGAACGGGTGCGCGCCGCTCGTGATGCCGGCGAGGCGGTCCTCGACGCACACTCGAACTACAGCAGGCGACGCCCGGCGAGCGGAGGCGCGCGACGTCGACTGGCATGACGTGCCCGGCCAGGCCGCGCCGCGCACTGCCCGCCTGCGAGGTTCGCCCCGAACTGCGCGGGGACCTCCCGCGGCTGGGCCGCTGCGTCGTGACGCTGGGCACGTTCGACGGCATGCACCGTGGCCACGCCGAGCTCATTCGCCGGGCCGTCGCCAAGGCACGCAGTCTTGGATTGCCCAGTGTGCTAATGACATTCGATCGGCATCCCGCCGAGCGGATCCGGCCGGGGGTCGCATCCCGTGGGGCTGACCACGATCGGGCGCCGGGCAGAGCTGCCGCGGCGCTCGGCGTCGACTACGTGCGCGTTGTCCCGTTCGACCGCACCGTCGCCCGCGACACCTGGCTTCGGCTGCCGACGCGCTGGTCTACGGGGCTGCCCAACTTGCCCAACACTCGCGTTGACTAGCGTTGGCGGCGGCGCCAAGGGGTAATGCACAACATAGTTCTACATCGACGTTGACTTGCGTAGGTGCAGTGCGTCGATCCGCAGTAGGCCCGGCGTGCTATGACGTCAACGCTAGAGTTGACAACCCTGATCTGCTCTGTGAAGCTGGCCGGAGGGCTGGAACGCTGTAGCGAACGCTGCCCTGGACCCGCCAGTACTACCGTCGCTCGGTCACCTTCTGTGGTCGCCGAAGAAGGCGAATAACGATCTCCGGGAGTTAGGAACTTATGACTGCAATGCTTGGAATCGAGCAGACTGACATCACCGAGAAGATCAGCGACTATGCCGTCGGCTTCTCTTACGCCGACGCGTCCGAGTCAGCGATCACGTCAGCGAAGTTGTTCA
>DASYBO010000787.1:0-13142 GCA_036500685.1 Pseudonocardiaceae bacterium
CAGCGGCGGCGACGGCTGGGAATCGGCGTCCTCCGGGTCGAAGGTCTGCGGCTTGTAGTCGTCGACGTCCGGCAGCTCGATGGGCAGTTGGTCCTCGGGCAGCGCGATCGGCAGACCGTCCTCGCCGTAGACGATCGGGAACGGCTCACCCCAGTAGCGCTGCCGCGCGAACAGCCAGTCGCGCAGCTTGTACTGGACCGTGCCGGTGCCGTGCCCGTGCTCCTCCAGCCAGCCGATGATGGTCTTCTTCGCCTCGGCCACGTCCAGCCCGTCCAGGCTCAGCCCGCCGGGCACGCTGGAGTTGATGGCAGGACCGACCCCGGTGTACGCCTCGCCGTCGAAATCCGGGGTTGGCTGCACCGTGCGGATGATCGGCAGGCCGAAGGCGGTCGCGAAGTCCCAGTCGCGCTGGTCCTGGCCGGGCACGGCCATGATCGCGCCGGTGCCGTAGCCCATCAGCACGTAGTCGGCAAGGAACACCGGGATCGTGGTGCCGTTGACCGGGTTCGTGGCGTAGGCGCCGGTGAAGACACCGGTCTTGTCCTTGTTCTCCTGGCGGTCCAGTTCCGAACGCATCGACGCTGCGCGCCGGTAGGCGGCGATCGCCTCGGCCGGGGTGGCCGCGCCGTTGGTCCAACGCTCGTCGGTGACCGAGTCCGGCCACAGGGCGGGCGCGATCTGTTCGGCCAGCGGGTGTTCCGGGGCCAGCACCAGGTAGGTCGCGCCGAACAGGGTGTCCGGCCGGGTGGTGAACACCTCGGCTTTTTCATCGCCGATGGCGAAGCTGACCCGCGCGCCCTGGGATCGGCCGATCCAGTTCTGCTGCATGGCCTTGACCTTGTCCGGCCAGTCCAGCCGGTTCAGGTCGTCGTTCAGGCGGTCGGCGTAGGCGGTGATCCGCATCATCCACTGCTTCAGGTTGCGCCGGAACACGGGGAAGTTGCCCCGGTCGCTGCGCCCGTCCGCGGTGACCTCTTCGTTGGCCAGCACCGTGCCAAGGCCGGGACACCAGTTCACCGGCGCCTCCGACAGGTAGACCAGCCGGTGCGAGTTGATGATCTTCTCCTGCTCGGCCCTTGTCAGCTCGCACCAGCCACGGCCGTCCGGGGTGCGCCGCTTGTCCTGCGCGTACTCCCGCTCCAGCTCGATGATCGGCCGCGCCTTGTCGGCCTTCTCGTCGTAGTAGGAGTTGTAGATCTGCAGGAAGATCCACTGCGTCCAGCGGTAGTACTCGACGTCGGTGGTGGCGACGCGCCGCCGCTCGTCGTGGCCAAGCCCCAGCCTGCGAATCTGGCTCAGGTAACGCTGGATGTTCTCCTCGGTGGTCTTGCGTGGGTGCTGCCCCGTCTCCACCGCGTACTGCTCGGCCGGCAGGCCGAACGCGTCGAAGCCCATGGTGTGCAGCACGTTGCGCCCGATCATCCGGTGGTAGCGGGCGAAGACGTCGGTCGCGATGAAACCCAGCGGGTGCCCGACGTGCAGCCCCGACCCGGACGGGTACGGGAACATGTCCTGCACGAACAGCTTGTCCTCGGGCAGCGGCCGGGCGCGCAGCGGACCCGACGGGTTCGGCGCGTGGAAGGTGCCGTGTTCGGTCCAGTACTCCTGCCAGCGGCGCTCCACATTGCCCGCCAGCTCCGCGGTGTAACGGTGCGCCGGGGTCATCTCACCGGCCGGCGGCGTCTCCGGCGCGGTCTCGGCGGCCTGCGCCTGCCGGGTCGGCACGCTCTCACTCATGGCCAGTTCTCCTCCGGTATTGACTGGTGACCCCTTGCACGAGAAAACCCCTCAGGCCAGATGGCCATGAGGGGTCGCCGTGCCAACCGGTTCTCTCGGTCAGCACGGCCGGTCAAGGAGCAGCTGGGCTTGGCCCATAGGCCCAGCTTAGCGCACCTGGGCCAGCCGTTTTCCCCGGCAGGCGCGGGGTGCCGACCGAGCCGGCCCGCGCGGTTGCCTACCCTGCGAAGGTGTATTCCGTTCAGATCGCCGCAGCCGCCGTCCAGACCGCCGATGTGGCGCCGTTCGCGTTGCGCCTGGCCCTGCTGGTCGTGTTGCTGCTGATCGCGGTCCTGTTCGGCGCCACCGGCTACCTCGGCTGGCGCGGTCGGCTGACCCCGTCCGGCCGGCTCGGTGTGCGGACCGCGAGCGCCCTCACCGACTGGGCGAGTTTCGAGCTGACCAACCGGGTCGCCGGGCTGCCCACGCTGGTCGCCGGGGTGATCGCGGCGTTCTCCGGTGCGGCCGCGTTCGGGTTGCCGACCCTGGCAGGGTCGTTGGTCGCCGCTGGGATCGGCCTGGTCGCGGCGATCGCGCTGGCCGCGGCGGGCGGAGTCATGGGCGATCGGGCCGCAAAAATGATGCTTGCCAGCAAGCCGACGAATCAGGCAAGCTGTGCCGGCTGCGCGTGCGGTGGGTGTGAGGCGACCGCCGCCGGCTGATGACACGGGGATGGGGATTCGGGGGAATGCCATGAGACGGTTCGTTTTACCTATCGCGGCCGGTTGTCCGGCCGCTGATCAGGCCAGACGCCGGCGATGACGGCCACGGACCCTTCGACACGACCGGGCGACCACATCAGTCGACGGGTCCACTTCCAGCCATTATCGCGATCACCGTACGCGTTCGACGCGGCACCCACCGTCTCGTTCTCCAAGGTCCCTGTTCCGCTCACCGAGATGACCCTGATCGGGTCGTTCTCCGGCATTCTCGAAGCCGACATCGAACGTGCGACCTGGCCCGATTCCGCCAACGAACGCTTCCGTGACCACGCCTACCGAGTCGCCACCCTGGTCCTGGCCAGGCTGCTGCTGCCCTTCGCCGCGGTGGTCTCCGGTCGGCAGGCACGCAGGAGGGCGAGCGAATGGGCTCTGTCGCTGCGATTCCCCCGCGAGCAGCTGGGCGGCCTGACCGAAACCACCCGCGACGCGCTCATCGAGGCCCGCACCGTCGCCTTCTGGCGCTACGGCGAACTGATCGGCGTCACCTCAGGAAAGCGCACTGAACGCGCTCAGCAGCGACTCTTCGACGCGGCCATCGAACGGTACGGCTCGGTGCGAGCGGCGCAACACTGGGTGTTGCCGCCGCACGAGTCCGCACACGTCGGAGGTACCGCGATGGACCTGCGGCCCTACGGCGGCGCGCGCTGGTTGGACCGGCATGGGTCGAGCTTCGGCCTGTACCGCACGTTCGACAACGAGTGGTGGCACTTCGAGTACCTCGACGACGTCGCATACGAGTCACTCGCCTCGTAGCCGCTCAGTTGCGGTGCACGTCACCTGGGTGGGTGGCCAGCAGCGCCTGCGGCATGCCCTGCCGGCGCAGGACCGCGCCCCACAGGTCGATCTTGGGCGGGTTGAGCACGTCGCTGGGCAGCGCCGGCACCACGATCCAGTCGTCCCGCGCGATCTCGCCGGCCAACTGCTCGCTCTCCCAGCCCGCGTAACCGGCGAAGACCCGCAGGCCGCGCAGCTTCGGCACCAGGATGTCCGGATCGGAGTCGAGATCGACCAACGCCACCGGACCGCACACGCCGATCACCCCGGTGACCGACCGGGCGTCCTCGCCGGTGCGCAAGGCGGCAAGGCACAACGCGGTCTTCTGCTCGACCGGCCCGCCGACGAACACCGCCTGCGGCCGGCTCACGTGCGGACCCCAGGCCGGCAGGACGTCGTGAACCGCCACTTCGCTCGGTCGGTTCAATACGACGCCGAGCGTTCCTTCCGAGCGGTGATCGATGATGTAGACCACGGTTCGGCGAAAATTCGAGTCCACCAAGCTGGGTGCCGCGACCAACAAGGTCCCGGGTTCGACATCATCGTCCGGTCGCACACCACCATGATCCCACCTCGACCGGTGCGGACCACCAGCCCAGCCTCGTTGGGGGTCGCGTCGACAAGAAATCGCGCCAGCGGGAACGAAACGGCGCTGCGCCGCGTTGAGCACTTCGGTCGGCGCACCCCGTATCCCCCGGGCCCATTAATACTGCCGTCGTGGAATACCGTTCGGCTGGAGCTGCGACGCGCATACCCGCCGAGAGGCGATCGGGTGCGTCGGCCGTCCTACTTTCGAGCACTGCAGGGCCGTAGGCTCGGCCTGTGGGAGTTCCGGCTGACCTCGTGACATCTCGGCGGGCCAAGGCTTCCGCCGTGCCGCGACTCGGGGTCCGGCGGTTGCTCCGGCTCACCGGCTATCGACGACTGCTGCTCAGCCGGTTCGCGGCGCAGTGGGGCGACGGGCTGTTCCAGACCGGGCTGGCCGGCGCGGTGCTCTTCGATCCGGAACGCGCGCCCAATCCCACCGCGATCGCCGCCGGATTCGCGGTGCTGCTGCTTCCGTACTCGCTGGTCGGTCCGTTCGCCGGCGCGCTGCTGGACCGCTGGGACCGACGCCGTGTCCTGTTGGTCGGCAACCTGGTGCGCGGCGTGATGATCGTGCTGACCGCGACTGCGGTCGGCACCGGACTGCCCAGCTTCCCGCTCTACGTCGGCGCGCTGATCGCGGTCGGCATCAGCCGGTTCGTCGATTCGGGGCTCTCGGCCGCGCTGCCGCACGTCGTTCCGGCCGAGCACCTCGTCGAGGGGAACGCGGTCGCGACCACGCTCGGCTCGGTGGTCTCCGTACTCGGCGCGGGTTGCGCGGTGGGACTGCGCGCGGTCTTCGGGTCGAACAACGTCGGGTCCGGCGCGGTCACCGCGTGCGCGGTCGTCGGTTCGGTGATCGCGGCCGCCGCGATGGCCCGCTTCGCACCGGGCGACCTGGGGCCGGACACGATCACCGAGTCCTCGCGCCCGGTGGTCGCGGTCGCCCGTGGCCTGCTGGACGGGGCCAGGGCCGCACTGCGGGTGCCCAGCGTCGCGGGCGGGTTCGTCGCGTTGTTCGCGCACCGGGCCGCGTTCGGGGCATCGTTACTGGTCACCGTGATGCTGCTGCGCTACAACTTCCACAGCGAAGGCATCCTGCGGGCAGGTCTGCCCGGCCTCGGCGAGGTCGCGGTGGCAGGCGGCGCCGGGATTCTGCTGGCCGGGTTGCTGACCCGGCCGATCGTCAGCCGCTTCGGCAGGCGCACCACCATCTGCGGCGGCCTCGTGCTGCTCGCCGCCACCGAGGCGGGCCTTGGCCTGCCGATGGTGCTGCCCTCGATCGTGTTGGCCTCGTTCCTGCTCAACGCGATCGGCCAGGTGATGAAGCTGTGCGTCGACTCGACGTTGCAGCTCGACATCCCGGACGAGACCCGAGGCCGGGTTTTCGCCGTCTACGACATGGTGTTCAACGCGACCCAGGCCATCGCGATCGGCCTGGCCGCGCTGGCCACCCCGCCCGACGGCCGCGCCATCGCGGTGGTGCTCGCGGCGACCGTGCTCTACCCGCTCGGCCTTGCCGGCTACCTCGCGGTGGTGCGCGGCCGAACGGCTTAGTTCAGCCCTGGCCGGGCGGGGTGATCCCCTGCTCCTTGGCCCAGGCGAACAGCGCGGCCTCGGCCTCGTCGCCGTCCATCGGGCCTCGGTCGAGCCGCAACTCCTTCAGGTACCGCCAAGCCTTGCCGACCAGCGGGCCTGGCGGCAGGCCGAGCAGCCGCATGATCTCGTTGCCGTCCAGATCGGGCCGGACCTTGGCCAGGTTCTCCTGCTCGGCCAGCAGGGCGATGCGCTGCTCGAGGTCGGTGTAGGTATCGCGGAGCTGCTGCGCCTTGCGCTTGTTGCGGGTGGTGCAGTCGGCCCGGACCAGTTTGTGCAGGCGGGTCAGCAGCGGACCGGCGTCGGTGACGTAGCGGCGCACCGCCGAGTCGGTCCACTCGCCCTTGCCGTAACCGTGGAAGCGCAGGTGCAGGTAGACGAGCGTGGCGACGTCCTCGGTGAGGTCCTTGGCGTAGCGCAACTCCTTCATCCGCTTGCGCACCATCTTGGCGCCGACCACTTCGTGGTGGTGGAAGCTCACCCCGCCGCCGTCCTCGAACCGGCGCGTTTTCGGCTTGCCGATGTCGTGCAGCAACGCGGCCAGTCGCAGCACCAGGTCCGGCTTGCCCGGTGTCTCCGCCTGCTCGAGGTCGATGGCCTGCTCAAGGACAACCAATGAGTGCTGGTAGACGTCCTTGTGCTGGTGATGCTCGTCAATCTCCAGGCGCATCGCCGGCACCTCGGGCAGGATCCGCTCGGCGAGGCCGGTGTCCACCAACAGCTCGATGCCGCGGCGCGGGTACGTGCCGGTGATCAGCTTGGACAGCTCGGCCTGCACGCGCTCCTTGGTGATCCGCTCGATCTGCTCGGCCATGTCGGTCATCGCCGCGATCACCCTCGGCGCGGGTTGGAAACCCAGCTGGCTGGCGAAGCGGGCCGCGCGCAGCATCCGCAGCGGATCGTCGGCGAAGGACTCCTGCGGCGTCGCCGGGGTGTCCAGGCTGCGCTCGTGCAACGCGGTCATGCCGCCGTAGGGGTCGACGAAGGTGCCGGAGACGAGCTCGACGGCCATCGCGTTGACGGTGAAGTCGCGGCGCAGCAGGTCGGCCTCGATCGAGTCGCCGAAGGTGACCTGCGGGTTGCGACTCACCCGATCGTAGGAATCCGCCCGGAACGTGGTGACCTCGCAGATCTGCTCACCCTTGCGCGCGCCGACGGTGCCGAAGGCGATCCCGGTGTCCCAGATGGCATCCGCCCACCCGGTCAGCACGGCCAGAATCTGCTCGGGTCGCGCGTCGGTGGTGAAGTCGAGGTCGTTGCTGTGCCGGGCGAGCAGCGCGTCCCGGACGCTGCCACCGACCAGGTACAGCTCGTGCCCGGCCGCGCGGAACCGCGAGGCCAATTCATCGGCGACCGGCGCGAGCCGGATGAGGGATGCAGACATAAGACGCTCAGGATATCGGGCGCGCCCAACGAATACGGAGAGTCGTCGATCGGGTACGACCGCCGACATTGGTCTCGACCTGGTCGCATTACCATTGCACATATGTCGCCGTCGCCAAGTCGGTCCGGAGGTGCCAAGCCGACCCGGCGAAACCGCCGGCGCGGCAGGCGGCTGCGCACCGTAGAGGAAACCTCCGCGGGCGGTCTCGTCGTCGACCGTGGCCGGGGGACGGCCGCGTTGATCGGTCGGCTGGACCGGCGGGGCACGCTGCTCTGGTCACTGCCCAAGGGCCACATCGAGGCCGGCGAGACCGCGCAGCAGACCGCGATCCGGGAAGTGCGCGAGGAGACCGGCATCGACGGGATCGTCCTGGCCGAGCTGGGCTCCATCGACTACTGGTTCGTGGTGGAGAACCGGCGCGTGCACAAGACGGTGCATCATTTCCTCCTGGAAGCCACCGGCGGTGAACTCTCCGACGAGGACGTCGAGGTCACCGAGGTCGCGTGGGTCGCGCTCGGCGAACTTGACGAGCTGCTGGCCTACGCGGACGAGCGGCGGCTGGTTCGCAGGGCGATCCGGTTGCTGGCCGACGAGGAGTCCACCAGCCCGACCACCCAGGACAACGAATCGGAGCCGGCGTGAGAAAGCTCGCGGTCGCGTTGTTCGCGGCGGCGTCGGTGCTGTTGTTCGGCCCGCTCGTACCGGCAGGAGTCGCCGTCGCCGACGTGCCGACCCCGATCACCAGCGCGCCGTCCTGGCTGCGCCTGGACGTGAACCAGATCACCCCGCAGGTCATCGAGTCCGGCACCAGCACGATCACGGTGACAGCAACCCTCACCAACATCAGCAACCGAACCATCAGCCACCTGCTCGGCCAGCTGCGGCTCGGCGCCGCCGCGAACAGCGAGCAGGCCCTCGCCGCCGGCATCGCGGGCGAGGTGGTGCCCAACAGCGGCACCCCGTTCCGTAACCTGCCCGGCGACCTGGCACCCGGCCAACACCAGACCATCACCATGGACGTGCCGATCTCCGGGCCGAACGGCCTACAGATCACCAAGCCCGGCGTCTACCCGATGCTGATCAACATCGACGGCACGCCCGACTACGGCAAGCAGGCCCGGCTGGCCACCGACGCGGTGCTGCTGCCGGTCCGATCGCTGCCCGGCAGCCCAACCCCGAACCAGGGCGGGACCCGTCAGCTCACCGTGCTCTGGCCGCTGGTCGACACCGCGCCGACCATGATGTCCGCGACCGAGACAGGCCAACCGGTGCTCACCGACGACCACCTGGCCACCTCGCTTGCCTCGGGCGGGCGACTGGCCAACCTGCTCGACGCCGCCCGGCACGCGCCGGCCGCAAGCTCCGCCCTCTGCTACGCCGTCGACCCTGACCTGCTGGATACGGTCATCGCGATGTCGCACGGCTACCTGGTGCGCACCGCGAGCGGCGGCACCACACCCGGTGCTGGCGCGACCGCGGCGACCCAGTGGCTCGGCACGCTGCGCGGGATGATCGGCGGACACTGCGTGCTGCCGCTGCCGTTCGCGGACGCCGACGTCGCGGCGCTGTCCCGCTCCGGCGCGCTGGACCTGGAACGGCTGGCCGTCGGCCAGGAGGCCGACCTCGCCGCGGATCTCAAGCCCGCGTCGGTCCAGCAGGTCAACAACGTGCTGTGGCCCACCGGCAACGCCATCGACCAGCACACCATGACCGATCTGGCCGGGCTTGGCCAGACCAGCGTGCTGGTCGAGCCGACCGCGCTGACCCCGTCGGACGGCTCCGGTGTGGTGCCGCTGACGGGGGTGAGCGGCGTGACCCCGACCCGCGCGGTAACCATCGACCAGCTCGTGTCCGGCGCCCTTGACGGCAGCGCCGACCACTCGACGGTGGCCGGCGCGCCGAGCGTGCCGAGCAGCCAGTCGGTGCTGAACACCGAGAACGGCATCGGCGCACTGCTCTACCAGTCCGTGTTCGGTACCACCCGCGGCGCGCCGATGCTGATCGCGCCGCCGCGCCGCTGGGACGCCTCCGCCGACGATCTGCGTGGCTTCCTCGACACGGTTGGTTCGGTGCTGGACGGCCAACACGCCACCGCGACCGGACTCGCCACACTGGTCGGGCAGCAGCCCTCGGCCGGCGCGGCAACGCTGATCTCCTCGCCCGCCACCACCGGGGAGGAGTTGCCGATCTCGCTGACCTCCACGATCGTCGCTCAGAACCAGACCCAGCAGGACGTCCTGCAGGCGATGCACGCCGACCCGACCAACCCCGCGCACCTACAGCCGAGCGCACTGATCGCGCCGCTACAGGTGGACCTGTTGCGCTGCGCGTCGAGCGCGTGGCGGGGCAGCGGCAGCGCTGCCGGTGCGGCCACGGCCGATGTCGCCGCGGATCAGTTGAGTCTGTTGACCAATTCGATCAGCATCGAACAACCGCCCGCGTCCATCTCCAGGGCGTCCAGCAACAGCCCACTGCCGGTCACGGTCAGTAACAAGCTGCCGGTCGATGTCGAGGTGCAGATCACCTTCTCCGGCGAGCCCGGCCTCGCGCCGGTCCCGCCACATGACGCCAAGATTCCCGCGCACAGTCCGCTGACCTTGTTCGTCTCGGCGAAGCTGGCCAGGACCGGGCGGTTCAGCCTTGTCGAGACGCTGACAACGCCAAGCGGTAACACGATGTTGGGTCCGCCCGCCCGGCTTGAACTGGTGTCGACCTCGTACGGCACCATCATTCTGGTGGTCAGCGGCGTCGCGTTCGGGGCGCTGGTGCTGTTGTCCGCGCGCCGGATCTATCGCAGGGCGCGGTCGAACAAGCTCGACGCGCCCGCCCCAGAGCAGGAGCCGAGTAACCGTTCATGAACGCCCCGCGCCGTGGCGAGCCGCAGGATCGGGAGTCTCAGCCGCCCGATCCCGACTACCCGGCGTACCCGGCCGAACACCGGGGCGATCAGACCGGCCGGCGACCGATGCCGCAACCGACCAGGCAGGGGCCGCAGTACCGGCAACCACCGCAGCAGCCCCCGCAGCAGCCCAACGGCCAGCCCGGCCAGTGGGGCGGACGGGGAACACCGCCCGGCCCGAACCAGCCGCGCCGAGGCGTCCCGCCCGGTCAGCCCCCACGCCGCCCGGGCCAACCGATGCCGCCGGGTCAACCCATCTGGCCAGGACAGCAAGGTCAACCCGGCCCGCCGCCGTCGCCGGAACGAGGCCGTCCTGGCCAACCCGGACAGCAAGGCCAACCCGGCCAACCCGGCCAACAGGGGCGGCCGATGCGGCCGGAGCAGCAGGGCCAACCCGCCCCGCCGCGTCCGCAGCGCGTGCCACCCCCGTACCCGACCCGCCGCGTCCAGCCGGGTCCACCCCCGCGCGGCCCCTGGCCACCCCAGTCACCTCCGCAGCCTCGGCAGAACCCGCAGTGGCCAGGCCAGGATCGGGACGAACGCGAGTGGCCGATGCCGCGTCGCAGCGCCTGGGTGACCGAGGGCCTGACCGAGCAGTTCTCCGCCATCCCCGGCGCGGCCGGCTGGGCGCCGCCGCCCCCGGCCGGCTTCCCGCAGGAGGCCGACAAGTCGGCCGAACCGGCCGAGCCCTCGTTGGCCAAGGCCAGCGGGTCGATGCTGATCGCCAACCTGGTAAGCCGGATCACCGGCTTCATCCGCACGGTGATGCTGGGCAGCATCATCGGCTTCAGCACGATCAACGACTCCTACAGCCTGGCCAACAACTTCCCGAACATCGTCTACGAGCTGCTGCTCGGCGGCGTGCTGGCCAGCGTGGTGATCCCGAGCCTGGTCCGGGCGCAGCACGAGGACGATGACGACGGCGAGGCCTTCGCGCAGCGGCTGCTCACCGTGACCCTGGTGATCCTGCTGGTCGGCACGGTGGTCGCTGTGGCCTGCTCGCCACTGCTCACCAAGATCTACTTCAGCAGTTCCGGCCAGGACGTTCCCGCGCTGACCACGGCACTGACCTACTTGATCTTGCCGGAGATCTTCTTCTACGGCGTGTTCGGCATCGTTTCCGGCATCCTGAACACCAAGCACGCCTTCAAGGCGCCTGCCTGGGCGTCGGTGGCGAACAACCTGGTCATGTTCATCACGCTCGCGGTCTATGCGGCCATGCCCGGCGAGATCTCGCTGAACCCGGTGCGGATGGGCGATCCGAAGCTGCTGGTCCTCGGTGTCGGCACCACGCTCGGCATCGTGGTCCAGTCGCTGATCATCCTGCCCTCGCTGCGCAAGGTCGGCTTCAAGTTCCGCTGGCGCTGGGGCCTTGACCAGCGGCTGCGGCAGTTCGGGCGACTGTCCGGCTGGTTGGTGGCCTACACGCTGATCACCCAGGTCGGCTACACCGAGCTGTCCAAGGTGGCGACCGCGGCCAGTTCGGGCAGCTACGCGGTCTACACCTCCGCGTGGAACCTGATCCAGGTGCCCTACGGCGTGGTCGGCGTGTCCCTGCTGACCGCGATCATGCCGAGGCTGAGCAAAGCCGCGGCCACCGGCGACACGGAGGGCGTCGTGGACAACCTGTCCACCGGCAGCCGGATGACCTCGGTGATGCTGATCCCGCTTGTCGCGATCATGACCGTGCTCGGGCCGGAGATCGGCCAGGCGCTGTTCTCGATCGGCCACGGCGGATCCAACGCCACCCAGCTCGGCCTCACGCTGACCACGTCCTCCTTCGGCATCGTCTGCTACTCGATCACCCTGTTGCAGCTGCGGGTGTTCTACGCGATGAACAACGCCTGGATCCCGACGGTGATCAACATGGTCATGGTGGCGGTGCGAATCCTGCTGTTCGTCATCATCCCGCACGTGCTGACCCCCCACCATGTCGTCTACGGCCTGGCCTTCGCCAACGGCTTCTCCTTCCTGATCGGGGCGATCGTGGGCGCGATCTGGCTGCGCGCGCGGATCGGCAGGCTCGGCATGAAGCGCGTGCTGACCACCATCGGCAAGGTGATCGTCGCCTCGATCTGGGGCGCGGCGGCGGCGCTGTTGCTCTCCAAGGGCATCCAGTTCGTGCTGCGGACGCACACGAGTACCGCCGCGGTCGAACTGCACGCGTGGCTCACGTTGCTGCTCGGCACCGCGCTCGGTCTGACGATTACGTTCGGTTTGATGCGATTGCTCCGTGTGTCCGAGCTGACGCCGGTCTTCAACCGGCTCAACCGCCTGCTCAAACGCGGTCGAGCAGCGTAGGAGTACTACGCGATGAGCCTGGAGGGGTTTTCCCGTAGGCTCGACAGGGAGTTACCGGCGGTTGCGCCAACGAAGGGAGCGCCCGGCCTCGGGGGTGTGCGCGGAACGGGAGATCGCGGGTGAGTAGGCCGAGTGAAGACGCCTGAGGGTGAGTACGCCAGAGGTGCCGGCACCGGACGCGGTTTGCGTCCGGTGAACAACCTGCTCCTGCCCGGTGGCGTCGTCGGCGACGGCCGGTACCGGCTGCTGGCCCAGTTCGGCATCGACGACCGCGCGAACGCCCAGTTCTGGCGCGGCCGCGACGGTCAGCTCAACCGCGACGTCGCGCTCACCATCCTGGCCGGCGATCCGGCCGACTCGACCGCGGCCGTCGGCGCGGGCCGCACCCTGGAACGCGCCATGCACGCGGCCAACTTCGTGCATCCCGGCGTGTCGCGGGTGCTGGACGTGCTCAGTCTCGGCAGCGGCGTCGTGCCCAGCGAAGGCATCCTCGGCATGATCATCGCCGAGTGGACCCACGGCACCGACCTGCTCGACGTGGTCAGCGACGGCCCTGTGCCATCGGCCACCGCATCGCGCCTGCTCGAACCGCTGGCCGCGGCCGTGGAGAGCGCCCACCACGTCGGCCTGGTTCTCGGCGTCGACCATCCGCAACGGGTGCGGGTCACCCCGGACGGCGCGCTGAAGCTGGCCTTCCCCGGTCCGCTGCCGGCGGCGACCCTGCGCGATGACGTGAAGGGCCTCGGCGCCCTGCTCTACCTGTTGCTCACCGGCCGGTGGGCGCTGCCCGACGGTCCGACGGCAGTGCCCGGTGCACCGACCGGCCCGGACGGCACCGTGGTGCCGCCGAACATCCTGCACTCGAACGTGCCGCCGGAGCTGTCCAGCATCGCGGTGCGCAGCCTCGAGGACACCGCGGTCGGCGGTATCCGCACCAGCGCCGCGATCCTGCGGGTGCTCGACCAGGTTGCCGAGGAGGAGGCCGCGACCTCGTTGATCCCGGCGATCGACGTCGGCGGCAGGTCGGGTCGGGACGCGAAGGACGACGCGGTCTGGATCACCAAGAAGCCCGAGCCGAGCCCTGGGCAGCGCCGCAAGCTGACCG
>DASYBO010000788.1:0-1515 GCA_036500685.1 Pseudonocardiaceae bacterium
CCCGGCCGGGATGTCCAGCCGGTAACCGCGAGCCGCGGCGCGGTCGAAGGCCAGCGCCGGGTTGGCCGCGGCGAAATGGTAGTGCGAGCCGACCTGCACGGGCCGGTCACCGGTGTTCTCAACGGCCAGCTGGATCCGGTCCCGGCCCGCGCTGAGCTGCATCGTGCCCTCGGGGGTGAGGATCTCGCCGGGGATCACTGACCTGTCGCTCCCTTCACCTGATGGCCTTCCAGCCCCTGTCATCGGATGGGATCGTGCAGTGTGACCAGCTTGGTGCCGTCCGGGAACGTCGCCTCGATCTGCACCGACGTCACCATCTCCGGTACGCCTTCCATGACGTCATCCCTTGTCAGCACCTGCTGCCCGCCGGACATCAGCTCGGCAACCCCGCGCCCGTCGCGCGCGCCCTCCAGCACCCAGGAGCTGATGATCGCGACCGCTTCCGGGTAGTTCAGCTTCAGGCCGCGCGCCCGACGCTGCTCGGCGAGTTGCGCGGCAACGTGCAGCAGCAACTTCTCCTGTTCATGCGGGGAGAGCAACATCGCGCGACCCCTTCCGTCTATACCGGCACCGACCCTAGGTACTCCTTGTAACGTCCATATTTCCGCGCCTTTAAGTCCGATTGCCGCGCAGCACGGCCGCGGTGTGGGCGTCGGCCGGGAAGAACGACTCGATCGCCAACTCGGCCACGGTCACGTCCAGCGGCGTGCCGAACGTGGCGACCGTGCTGAAGAACGCCAGCTCACCGCCGTCATGCCGCAACCGCAGCGGCACGATCACGCCGCTCGCGTCCGAGGGCCCCGGCTCGTCGCCGCCCGGATATCCGGACAGCTCCGCGTACAGCTCGGTCAACTGCGGGTCGGCCGTCACCACGACCTGCCGCCGAAGCTGCGCCAGCAGGTGCGCGCGCCACTCACCCAGATTCACGATCCTGCTCGCCATCCCGTCCGGATGCAGGCTCAGCCGCAGCACGTTGACCGGCGGTTCCAGCAGCTCCGGCGCGACCGAACTGGTCAACAGACCCACGCTCGCGTTGCCGTCCACCAACTGCCAGGCCCGGTCCACCACCACCGCCGGATACGGCTCGTGCCCGGCCAGCACTTGGCCGACCGCGGCCCGGATCGCGGCCATCCTCGGCGCGTCCATGCTGGTCTCGCCGTAGACCGGCGCGTAACCGGCCGCGAGTAGCAAACGATTGCGCTCACGCAGTGGCACATCCAGCTGCTCGGTCAGGTGCAGCACCATGGCGCGGCTCGGCGCGGACCGGCCGGTCTCCACGAAACTCAGGTGCCGGGTGGAGATCTCGGCCCGGCTGGACAGCTCCAACTGGCTCAGTCGGCGCTGCTCACGCCATTCGCGGAGCAGTTCGCCAACCGGCCTGCTGGTCATCTGGGTCGCGGTCACCCGACCGACACTACGGAGCCGGGCGCGGCGCGACCATTACCCCCGAGGTAATGCGGCGTGCACGGCTTCGACCAGGTTGGCCGACCGGAAGTCGCCACCGACCCCAGTGTG
>DASYBO010000789.1:0-1834 GCA_036500685.1 Pseudonocardiaceae bacterium
GCAGCAGCGCAGCCACAGCGGTGCCGAGCCGACAAGGCCGGGCAGGAACATCGGCAGCATCGGGCCCGCGGTGATCTTGTCCGGTTCGTCGGTCGGGATCAGTTTGACGTGCAGTACGCCGCCGACGATGCCGGTGCGGCCCGGGATCGGGCGGCAGTGCAACCGGACGCGGGTGCCGGTGGGCAGGTCCAGGGTGGACTCGGTGCGGCGCCCGTCGCCGAGCAGTTGCGTGGCGTGGCCGAGCAGCAGGGACTGGTCGGCCGGGTCGAGGAGCTGGCGGGCGTTGTCGTTCATCATCACGACGTCGCTGTTGAGCGCCAGCACGATGCCGGTGCTGCGCCGGCACGCCTGCAGGTATGCCTGGAACAGTTCGAGTTCGCGCATGCCGCTGTGCGTCAGCAGCGCCTGCTGGATCTGGTCGGCGGTGGTTTTGGCCAACGTGATCAGCAGCGGGCCCGCGTCGCGGCGCCAACAGGTGAGATCGATCGCGCCGACGGTCTTGCCCGTGATCGGGTGCTGGATCGGTACGCCCGCGCAGGCCAGGTCTTCGAGGTTCTCGGCGTAGTGCTCGTGCCCGAACACGTGCATCGGCCGCCCGCCCTCCAGCGCGGTGCCGATGCCGTTGGTGCCGACCGCCTGTTCGGCATAGCTGAAGCCCGGGACGAGCTGCACGTGTTCCAGGTGTCGGTGCAGGTCGGGGTCACCGGTCAGCTGGGAGAGCACCACGCCGGAGCGGTCGGTCAGGATGACGCTGATCGGCTGGCCGTCCAACTGCTCGCCGAGCCGGTCCAGCACCGGCTGCGCGCTGTGGATCAACGGCGTGTCCTGGTCGTGTTCGGCCACGAACGGCACGTTGATCCGGTCGGCCGGGACCTGGAACTGGCGGGAGCGCCACCAGGACGCGAGGATCGCGTCGCGGACCTTGAACGGCTCGACCGATTCCGAAGAAAGGAACCGCACCCGGATTCTGGCCAGGTCGTCACCGTCGGCGACGACGTGTGCTCGGTGGGGCTTGGTGAGTTGGGTGGCTTCCTTCAACACGGACCTCCTGACCGGTGCCGGCGGACGGCATTGTGCGCTGGTGCGGCAGTGGTGTCGTGCTCTCCAGAGTAGGCGCTGTGCGCAAGCGGACGCTGTCTCAAATTGAGACCGCACAGGTAGGCGGCCGGTCCTGAGATGAGAAAGGCAGGGGTGCAGGGGACTGGCTAGTGAGGAGCGCGATGGCCGACGAACCGGAAACCGAGGAAACCTACAGCCCTTGGACCGTCGTGGATCTGGTCTTCAGTCACCTCGTCGATGCCGGCATGCATCCCACGCTCGGTAGCGGCCATCCGGGTGAACCCGCGGCCGAGCTGCTGCGCGCGCTGGGCATCGTGCCCACCAACGAAGGTGACACCCGGGTCAGCCAGGAGGTGCGCCTTCACCTGGCCCAACTGCGCGCCACGATGTTCGAGGACCCGTGACCCGTGTCTCATGTTGAGACCTCGACGCAGTCCATTCGGAGCTGTAATCCCCATCTGTCAGTAGTAATCGCAGGGGAATCGGCCCAACCACATCGGCCGACGGGTAAGGAGTACCCATGAGCCGCCAGAGCGTGGCAAAAGCCCATCAAAAAATCCAGGAACTGTCCTGGGACCCGCAGTATCACGAACCGGTGTCTCAGTACGGGACGGACTACACGTTCCACAAGGCCAAGAAGCGTGACCCGCTCAAGCAAGTTCTCCGGTCCTACTTCCCGATGCAGGAAGAAAAGGACCACCGCGTCTATGGCGCGTCCGACGGCGCGATCCGCGGCAACATGTTCCGTCAGGTGCAGGAACGATGGCTGGAATGG
>DASYBO010000790.1:0-4914 GCA_036500685.1 Pseudonocardiaceae bacterium
CGGTCGATCGGAGTAACCGGTGCAACCTGGTCAGCTGATCGTGAACCGTTACCGCCTTGAACGGGAGATCGGGGTCGGCGGGATGGGCACCGTGTGGCTGGCCACCGACGTCACGCTCGACCGGCAGGTCGCGATGAAGCGTGCGCACGCGATCAACACCGACGGCGGCGGCGACACGACCAAGCTCCAGGTGGAAGCCGGTCTCGCGACCAGAGTGCACCACCCGAACATCGTCGAGGTCTACGGCGTCGTCGGCGAACCGGACGACCAGTGGCTGGTCATGGAGTACGTGCCAGGACGCAGCCTCGCCCAGATCATCGCCGACGAGCAGGTGCTCTCCGTGCCGCGCGCGATCCATTACGCGCGCCAGATCGCCGACGCGCTCGACGCGGTGCATCGCGCCGAGGTCGTGCACGGCGACGTCAAGCCGGCGAACATCATCATCCCGGACAATGGCGTGGCGAAACTGTCCGACTTCGGGGTTTCCCGGCAGGTGTGGAACGCGGAAACGCTGAACACCACCGGCCCGGTGCTCGGCACGCCCGCCTACATGGCGCCGGAACTGGTCGACGGAAAGCGCCCGACGCCCGCCTCGGACCTGTTCGCGCTGGGCGCGACGCTGTTCGCCGCGGTCGAGGGCGAACCACCGTACGGCTCGGACGGTGCCCCGCTGTCCGTGGTGAAACGCATGGTGCACAACGACATGCTGCCCATGCACAACGCGGGATCGCTGGCCCCGCTGCTGGCCAGCATGCTGGCGACCGAACCGGCGGAGCGCCCGACGGCCGCGGGCGCGAGCAGGTTGCTCCGCGAGGTCGGCGGCACCATCGACCCGGTCAAGGAATCCAGGATCGGCGAGTCCCCGCGTCGCAGGCCGTGGCTGGTGCCGACATCGGTGGTCGTGGTGGTCGTGGCGCTCGGCTTGGTGGCCTGGTTGGTGTGGCCCCAGTTCGGCAGCGTCGCGTCGACAACCCCGCCGCCGAGGACCAGCGTGCCCAAGGCGGCCAACGGCCTCGTCGTTCCCAACCAGACCCTGGTGCAGCCGTGCGGCCTGATGAACGCCGACGTGCTCGCGAAGTACGGCACCAACGTCCAACTGGATCCTCGGTTCGGCAACTTCAACCGGTGCGACGTCCTGTTCGACACCAACAACACGACCGTGGACGTGCAGGTCAATTTCCAGAACCCGGCCGGTCCGACCGGCAGGACCTCGGTCGTCGTCCAGGCCCCGCAGACCAGCCCGAACGACTGCGAACGCAGCCTGGTCCTCAGCGACGGCACCGACATCGACGTGGACGCGGCCGTGCAGAACGGCAAGGGCGACCCGACCGGCACCATCGACTTCTGCGGCATCGACGAGGTCGCCACCCAGTACGCGGTCGGCGTCCTCAATCGCTCCGGGGTCCCGCAGCGGGCGGCCGGTTCTCTGGCCGGTTCGCTGGCCGGCAACAACGCGTGCAACCTGCTCACCGCCGCCCAGGTTTCGGTCGTCGCCGGCGTCAACGCGGGGGACCCGCAGCCCAGCTTCGGCGACTGGGCGTGCGAGTGGGACGGGCCGAACCAGCTGAAGGTCACCGTCACCTTCGACCAGAGCACGCCGCAGAGCTCGGCAGGCGGCCAGGAGGTCTCCATCGGCAGCCGGGCCGCCTACGTCTACCTCGACACCAGTGGCTGCGAGGCCGACCTGGTCTACCGGACCTACGGCATCGGCGGCGGCAAGCAGATCTCCGAGCTGGTCAACATCGAGATCGACGGCAACCAGCCGCAGAGCCAGCAGTGCGGCCTGGCCCAGGTGCTGGCCCAGGACGTCGGCGCCAAATTGCACTGATCGCCGATGGTGTCATCATGGGTTGGGGAGGGTTCCCCGGCTTGTCGTGGTTGGCTCGACCGACCCGACGAGAAGGAGGCGGACCGACATGACATCGGCGACACCTGAGCCCATTGACGACGGGCCGCGCCCGCTGACCGCGCGGCGCACCCTGGCCACGGGTATCCCGGCTTCGGCGCCCGGCACGCTCTACGCGTTGTCGGTTGTCGGCGGCATCACCATGGCCGCGCGCGAGGGCCGCACCGTCGTGTTCGGACGGAACAAGCCGGACGTGCACATCTGCGTCGGCGCCGACGACCAGCGGGTCAGCCGCCAGCACGGCCTGCTGACCTGGCAGGGCAGCCAGTGGTGGGTCAGCAACACCGGCCAGCTGCCGATCCGGCTGCCGGGCTCGCGCCTACTGTTCCGCGAGGAGGACGCGCTACCGGTGTTCACCGGCTACACCCCGGTGTTCATCAGGGGAGCGCGCGGTCGCGAACACCTGATGGAGCTCTACGTCGCGGGGGAGGACGGCTGGCGTCCATCGCCCCGGCCCGACGACCGCACCACCGCGCCCAAGACGTGGCGGCTGACCGAGGACGAGCTGCTGGTGCTGGTCGCGCTCGGCCAGCGCTACCTCCTGCACGACCTGCACCCGCAGCCGCTGGCCTGGCGCGAGGTCGGCAACCTGCTCAGGGAGGCCCGCCCCGATGCGGGCTGGTCCCCCCGGCGGGCCGAACACCTGGTCGCGGACCTGCGGATCCGGCTGTCCAAGGAGGGCGTGAGCGGCCTGACCCGCGAGGAGGTCGGCGAGCCGGTCGGCAACAAGCTCAACGAGAACCTGCTGACCGAGCTGATGCTGAGCACCACCCTGGTCCCGCCGCACCTCGCGCTGCTGGACCGCTGACCAGCAGCGTCAGGCGGTGAACACCGAGCCGTGTTCGTCGTGCCGGTGCGCGTGCGGGTCGTCGAACCACATGCCGCCGGTGCCGAGGTAGCGGAACCGCAGCGTGGTGCCGGCGGCCACCTCGACCGACGTCGAACGGGTGCCGTTGGTGCGTTTGCGCAGCTCATGGTGGCCCGGCCGCCAGCCGTTGAAATCCCCGACCACACTGACCCGGCCGTGCGGTTCGTCGACGGGCAGTACGAAGGTCACCTTGACGGCTTCGTTGTTCCCCCGACTGGTGCGAATCATCCAGCGCTCCTGTTCCGTGGCAGACGATGCAGACGCCCCGCCACGCAACACAGCTCCGGCGCCGACGCCGCGCGGGGGCTTGACCGCGCCATCATCGCACAGCAGGTGACCGTTCGCTCGCCGTCCGTCAGTCAGTCGACGCCGACAGGGCCACCGCGACCTCGTACGTGACCGTGTTCCAGGCCGATCCCGGCGTGTTTCCCTCGGCCACATCGCATCCGGCCGCTACCGCGACACGTTCACCCGCCACAATGGACAGTGAGAGGTCATGGAGCGACGGGTGAGCACGCCGCTGCTCGGCGACCTCAGCCACCACCTGCGCGGCTGACCGCCCGCTCCAGCACCGCGCTCGGGCTCGGCTGCGTCGCCATCTCGGCCCGGACCTGCGCCGCCGCGGCGCGGAACGCGTCCTCGCTGAGCAGCCGCTGCACCATGGCTGCGACGGTCTCCACGTCCACCGTCGCCGGATCGTGTGAAAGTCCGACGCCGCGATCGGCGACCCGCTGCGCGGACATCGGGTTGTCCGCGAAGGCCGGCAGCACCAGCTGCGGCACACCATAGAACAGCGGCGCGGCCGTGGTGCCCGAACCGCCATGGTGCACGATCGCCGCGCAGGTCGGCAGAAACGCCGACAGCGGCAGGTATCCCGCCGAGCGCACGTTGGCCGGCAGCTCGCCCAGTTCGGTGAGATCGGCCGTGCCGGCGGCCAGCACCACGTCGACGTCCATCCCGCCGAGCGCGTCGATGACGACCTTGAGGTTGCTGACCCCGCTCATCGCCGGCACCACCGTGCCCAACGTGACCGCGACCCGAGGCCGGTCCGGCCGCTCCATCGCCCATTCCGGGACCACGGTTCCACCGTTGAACGGCACGAACCGCATCGGCCACCACGGCGCGCCGTCCCGCTCGTCCGACTGTTCCTCGCCCGCGGCCATCCCGCCCATGCTGGGCACGCGCGGATCGATCCTGGCGATCACCTTCGGCTGCGCGTCGCCGATGCCGAGCTTGGCCCGCATCAGCTTCTCCAACTCGTCGGCGCCGAGCAGGCGGCGCTCGGTGCGCCAGTCCACGTCCCGCATCGACCAGGAGACCCGGTTGCCGACCTCAAGCGCCGGCACACCCAGCGCGGTCGCGGCCAGCATGCCGGCGGCATGGTCGGAGGTGTAGACGACGATCTCGGCGCCGAAGGCGCGGCCGGCGTGGATGGTCCCCTCGGTCATGGTCACCGTGAACAGCCCGAACGGGTTGCCCTGGCCCATCGCCAGCCGATACTCCTCGGGCAGATCGGCCGGCGGGTTCTCGGACGACACCGTGGTCATCAGGTCCTGCCACAGGTCGCGCTGCGGGAACACGTCGTAGACCGGCAGTCCGGCATGCGCGGCGACCTCGGTCATCTCGGACGTGGTGGCGAGCAGCACCTCATGTCCCGCGGCGCGGGCGGCCCAGATCAGCGGTATCAGCGGCAGTGTCAGCCCGTACCCGGGCGCGGAGGCGAACAGCATCTTCACCTGGGCGAGCCTACTTCCGAAAAGTTTTTGGCGCGGGTTGTCGATTGAAGTCGACGTCGATCGACGCGTTGGTGACAGCAACCAGGAACCGCCCGAAAGGCAGACCAATGACCGCCATCCTGACCACCCGGCCCACCACCTCCTCGCCTGCCACCGTGTCCTCGCCTGCCACCGTCTCCTCCGCCACCGCTCGCAGGACCTCCGTCAAGAGCCTCGTGACCCGCGCCAAAGCCACCCCGGTCGTCCTGTCCGCGGTCCGCGTCATCGTGTCGTTCCTGTGGATCTGCCACGGTTTGCAGGGCCTGATCGGCGCATTCGGCGGCATCGACGGCCACGGCATGGCAGTTCCGCCGAGCATGGTCGAGGGCTACTCGGCCAGCCTGATCGAAACCGTGGTCGGCGCG
>DASYBO010000791.1:0-10981 GCA_036500685.1 Pseudonocardiaceae bacterium
TGGGTGATCTCGTTCTGCGCGATCTCGTTCTCGGTCGTCACGAGTACGCCCTCCGCTGGTCGGGGGGTGGGATCTCGGCACCCTTGTACTCCACCGGAATCCCGCCGAGCGGGTAGTCCTTGCGCTGCGGGTGGCCGTCCCAGTCGTCCGGCATCAGGATCCGGGTCAGCGCGGGATGACCGTCGTAGATGATCCCGAACATGTCCCAGGTTTCCCGCTCCTGCCAGTCGGCGGTCGGGTACAGCTCCACCAGGCTGGGCACGTGCGCGTCCTCGACGTCGACCGCGACTTCCAGGCGGATCCGGCGGCGGTAGGTCATCGAGGTCAGGTGGTAGACCGAGTGCAGCCGCTGCGGCACGTCCGCGCCATAGTCCACACCGGACACCGAGCTGAGCATCTCGAAGCGCAGCGCAGCCTCGTCGCGCAACGTGGCGGCGATCGTGGCCAGGTGGTCGCGGTGCAGGTAGAGGGTGATCTCGCCGCGGTCGACGGTGATCTGCTGGATCGCCTCGACCGGGATGCCCCGGTTGGTCATCGCGGCCAGCAGATCGTCGACGAACTCGTCGAACCAGCCGCCGTAGGGCCGTTCCGCGGCCGGCGGCACGTAGCTGGCCAGCTCGAGGCCACCGAAGCCGGACGTGTCACCCGAACCGGCGATGTTGAACATGCCCTTGCGGGACTTGCCGGCCACCACCGGTTCGCCACCATGCGCCGCCGGGCGGGTCGCGTCGGCGGCCGGTTCGAGGCCGGCATCGGCCCGTTCCGCGCTCGACCCCGGTTCCCCGGTCGCCGGAGTTCCTTGCTCACTCATCAGTTGTGCTCCCGCGAGCGAATCGGCTCGATCTCGATGTCCTGCACCCGGCCCGCCTCGATCTGGATCTGCCGAGTGCGCTCGGCCTGGATGGCGAAGCTTGCGCCGTTGGGGTCCTGCGGTCCTTGGAACTTCTTGTCACCGGGCTTGCCGAAGCGGATCGAGCTCGGGATCAACTCGGTGTGCTCGCCGTTCTCGGCCTTGATGGCCGCGCGGGTCGAGTTGATCGGCTCGGCCTGGATCTTGGCGTGCAGCTTGAGGATCGCGTCCAGCAGCATTTCCGGGCGCGGCGGGCAGCCCGGCAGGTAGATGTCCACCGGGACGACGTGGTCGACGCCCTGCACGATGGCGTAGTTGTTGAACATGCCGCCCGACGACGCGCACACGCCCATCGACAGCACCCACTTGGGTTCGGGCATCTGGTCGTAGATCTGGCGCAGCACCGGGGCCATCTTGTTGCTGACCCGGCCGGCCACGATCATCAGGTCGGCCTGGCGCGGCGTCGCCGAGAACCGCTCCATACCGAAGCGGGCGATATCGAAGCGTGGGCCGCCGACGGCCATCATCTCGAACGCGCAGCAGGCGAGGCCGAACTGCGCGGGCCACACCGAGCTCTTGCGCGACCAGTTCACCAACTGCTCGACCTTGGTGAGCAGGAAGCCATTCGGCAGTTGTTCCTCTAGACCCATAAGAAGCCTCCCGGTCCGGTGTGTTGTTGTCTCAGTTCCAGTCCAGCCCGCCCCTACGCCACACATAGACGTAGGCGAAGGCGACCGTCGCGATGAACAACACGATCTCCACAACACCGAAGATGCCGAGCGCGTCCGCGGTGACCGCGAACGGGTAGAGGAACACCATTTCGATGTCGAACAGGATGAACAGCATCGCGGTCAGGTAGTACGCGACCGGTACCCGGCCGCCGCCGATGATCGGCTGGGGTGAGGGTTCGATACCGCATTCGTAGCCCTCGAACTTGGCCTTGTTGTACCGCTTCGGACCCATGTTCGGCGCGGCGAGCAGCGCGGAGGCACCCGCGAAACCCGCGGCGAGCACGAACAGCAACAGGATCGGCAGATACGGCCCCAGGGCGGTGGGCGTTCCCGCGGCCTCGACCACTTGCACCGCTGCCATCTGCACCTTTGGCCCGCCTTTCTCACCGTCGGCGACCTACCGGTCACCGCCGACCGCACCCTACGGGGTGTACGTCACACTCAGGCCGGTTAGGCAGACCTAACCAGGCAGGCTGAGTGCTGTGTCCCGTCGCCCCTTTGCGCACCGGGACGCTTGTGAAAATGTTCACAAGCTCCCCCGCAAGGGTGTGTGAACTCCTTCACAAGCCGCGATGCGTAGTTTAGGACCTAGGTCACAAGGTTGTGGAAGGGCGTTGGCTTTTCTTGTGATCAGGAACACCGGTCCAGACAACATGAAGGCCGGCCCCGTGGTTCGGGACCGGCCTCGTGCTAGCTGTTGATCAGACGCTGGGCGCCAGTTTCGTTGCCACCGTGATGATCCGGTCCATGGCGTCGCCGTCGCGCGGGTCGTACAGGCCGGCCAGCAGCTTGAGCACCAGCCGCATCAGCCGGTCCTTGGGCAGGCCGTGCCGGGTGCACAGGCGCATGATCGTCGGGTTGGCGATCAGCTTCGAGAACGTGTTGCCCAGCGTGTAGTAGCTGCCAAGCGCCTGCTTCATCGCCGCCGGATAGCCCTGCAGCGCGCGCTCACGAGCCGGGCCCTCCGGCCGGGCCAGCGCCTGCACCACGTACTGCGCGGCCAGCTTGGCCGACTCCATGGCGAAGCCGATGCCCTCACCGTTGAACGGGTTCACCGTGCCGCCCGCGTCGCCGACCAGCAGCAGGCCGTCGCGGTAGTGCGGGGTCCGGTTGAAGCCCATCGGCAGCGCGGCGCCGCCGATCTTGCCGGTCGCGGTGCTCTCGTCGAACTCCCAGTCCTCCGGCAGCCCGCCGACCCACTGGCGCATCAGCGCGCGGTAGTCGGTGGTGCCGTAGGCCTTGGACGTCGACAGGATGCCCAGGCCCACGTTGACGGTGCCGTCGCCCATCCCGAAGATCCAGCCGTAACCGGGCAGCAGCACCGGCCGGGCCGGATCCGAACGGTCCCACAGCTGCAGGTGCGACTCGAGGTAGTCGTCCTTGGTGCGCGGCGAGGTGTAGTACCGGCGCACCGCGACACCCATCGGCCGGTCGTCGCGCTTCTCGATCCCGACCGAAATGGCCAGCCGCGCGGACACACCGTCGCAGGCCAGCACGAGCGGAGCCCGATAGCTGACCGGTTCCCGGTCCTTCCCGACCTTGGCCGTAACCCCGACCACTCGTCCCGTGCGCTCGTCGGTGATCGCGCCGTTGACGTTGGTCTCCTCCAACAGCCGCGCCCCGGCCCGCTGCGCCGTCCGCGCCAGCATCTCGTCGAAGTCCTGCCTGGGCCGGACCAGGCCGTAGGGCGGGTAGTTGGACAGGTTCGGCCAGTCCAGCTCCAGGTTGTGGTGCTCGGTGACCACGCGCAGGCCGCGATTGTGCAGCCAGCCCGCCTCCTCGCGGGTGTCAACGCCGAGGTCGATGAGCTGCTTCACGCCGCGCGGGGTGAGGCCGTCGCCACACACCTTCTCGCGCGGGAAGGTGCTCTTCTCCAGCAGCAGCACGTCCAACCCGCACCGGGCCAGGTAGGTGGCCGCGGTGGAACCGGCGGGGCCGGCACCGACCACGATGACCTCGGCATCCTCGTCGGCTCGGCGTCGGCTAGGCATATGCGTGCGCTCCTCGATGGTGAAGGGGATTCACTCGCGAGTCTATGTGCTGGATTCGGTGCCGCTCGCGGCTGGCTTCGTGGCCCGGTGCAGGGCGACGATGCCGCCGGTCAGGTTCGTCCACTCAACCTCGCGCCAGCCCGCCTGCTCCACCAACTCGGCCAGTGGCCGCTGCGCGGGCCAGGCCCGGATCGACTCGGCCAGGTAGACGTAGGCGTCCGGGTTCGAGGCGACCTTGCGGGCGATCGCCGGCAGCGCGCGCATCAGGTAGTTCAGGTAGACGAACCGGAACGGCGGGAAGGTCGGCGTCGAGAACTCGCACACCACCAGCCGCCCGCCCGGCCGCACCACCCGGCACATCTCGGCCAGCGCGTCAACCGTGCCCTTCATGTTGCGCAGCCCGAAGGACACCGTGACCGCGTCGAACGAGTCGTCCGCGAACGGCAGATGCAGCGCATCCGCCGCGACCTTGGGCACGTTGCGACGCGCACCCCGGCTCAACATCCCGATCGAGAAGTCCGCCGCGACGCACCAGGCGCCTGAGGCGGCGAGCCCGACCGTGGACACCGCGGTGCCGGCCGCGATGTCAAGCACCTTCTCGCCGGGCGTCAGCGCCAACTCACGGGCGGTCACACTGCGCCAATGCCGGTCGAAACCCAGGCTGGTCAGCGAATTGGTCCGGTCGTAGTGCTTGGCGACCCCGTCGAACATCTGCGCGACCTCGTGCGGGTCCCGATCCAGATTCGCGCGTGACATGCACGGAGCGTACGGCCAGTCAAG
Organism: Pseudonocardiaceae bacterium; assembly: GCA_036500685.1. Lineage (GTDB taxonomy): Bacteria > Actinomycetota > Actinomycetes > Mycobacteriales > Pseudonocardiaceae > CAJCJE01. The sequence goes on from DASYBO010000791.1 coordinate 4,353, forward strand.
CGACACTTCCGCACGAGACTTGCACATAGTGATCGTCAGGTCGTCATCTGTTGGTCGTGTCACAGACACCAGGTGAGTTCACGCTTGAGCGGTATGACGGCTGTTCCTTCACCGACTCCTTATCGTGAGCCCGCCGAAGCCGCGCCCCTACCGCGTAGCGAGAGCCAGACCTTGACGCGTTGGGAGCCCAGCACCGTGAGCCCGACCCGCCGCCCGGCTCGGCCGGTTTCGCCCGCCCTGGTCTCGCACGCACTCGAAGTCGCCGGCCGGCTGGCCAACGACGCGACCGATGTGATCACCGCGACCGCGGGGCGAGGAGCGCGACCGACGGCGAAGGAATCCCCGTTCGACTGGGTCACCGACACCGACCGCACCCTGGAACGGCACACCCGCCGCGTGCTGACCGCCGAATTCCCCGGCATCCCGGTCGTCGGCGAAGAGTTCGGGGCGGATGTCGGCGCGAGCGAGGCCGAGTACCGCTGGGTCGTCGACCCGGTCGACGGCACCGCCAACTACGTAGCAGGCATGCCCTGGTGCGCGTACAGCCTCGCGCTGATGGACGCCGACGGCCCCGTGGTCGGCGTGGTCGCAGACCCGTACCGCGCCCAGATCTACGCCGCAGCCCGCGGCCGAGGCGCCCGCGCCAACGGCAGCCCGGTCCAGTTGCCGCCCCGCACCGAACTGGCAGGCGCCATCGTGTGCACCGAACTGGTCGGCGGCGGCCCCTGGCCCGGCATGGGCGAGTTCATGAGCCGCGCCGCCAAGGCCCACACCGGCGTCCGCATCCTCGGCTCGGCCGCCCTGGCCGTCGCCGGCGTCGCCCTCGGCCACGCGGCAGCCGCCGTCCTGCACAGCTTCCACGAATGGGACGTGGCCGGCGGCGTCGCGCTGGCGCTGGAGGCAGGCGCGGTGGTCCTGGACCGCCACGGCACCGAAACCACCGGCGCGACTGGTCTCCCGGTCGACGGCCTACTGGTGGCTGGGCCGGGGGTGGCTCCCGAGGTACTCGACTGGTGGCGCGGCTGCGCTGGTTAGCTCACGATTCGACACCAGGCATAGCAACCGGCAAGCCCGCTGCACGAGCGACACACGCCATGCGGTTGTCGTACGTCACCAACGCCGTCAACCTGGTACCCAGCCTCTCGGCGGTGGCGACATGAATCGCGTCGAGGGACCGGACATTGCCCGGTACCGCAGCGGCCACATCCCGAACCCTCTCGGTCACCACCATTTCGGCATGGTCAAGCGCAAGAGAGGTCATCAGATTCGGGAACGAGCCGATCTGATTACAGACGCGGACGGTCTCCACGAACCCGACCGTGCTCGTGCACGTCCGAACATCGCTGTGAGCAGCAAGAAAGCGCTTCAGCTCCTTCCAGTTCCTTGCAGCGGGCCGGATCTCCCCCCGCGCAACGAGTTCCTCGTAGAGGTCTTGCGTGCGTGGCGGCGGGATCAGCACGGCGATCACCTCACCGTGCCTGGTCACCTCCAGTTGCTCCGCCCTGCTCGACGCGAGCGAACATCGCGCTGGGGTTGTAGGAGAAGCGCAGCATCGACAGACTGTTCGCGGCCAGCAAGATCGCTGGCAGGTTCCACCTTCTGGGGGACGTGCGCCTAGCTCCGCTTCGGGCGGCGTAGCCACCAGAGCAGGGGGCCGACGACGACCCAGGTGCCGGCGATGGTGGTGCCGACCGGCAGAAACGCCAACGTGAAGTCGCGGCCGGCGACCCGGACCATGTTGGGTTCGAGGGTGTCGTACTCGACCTTGACCCGCTCCCCGGCGGCGAGGCCTTCCGGGTAGAGCACGCCATCGGGCGGGATGTAGACGGTGCCGTCGGGGGTGACGAAGCGCACGGCGGTCCGGTTGTAGACGACCGAAAGCACGTCGGCGTCGGCGCGGCCGATGTGGTTGGTGATGTCGCGGTCGTCGTGCCAGCAGGCGTAGAGGACCATCAGGCTCAGTGCGCTGATCACGAGGCCGAGCACGAGCAGGACGGTCGAGGTCACCCGACGCCGCCGGCTTGCGACCGGCGGTGGGGGCGGGCTGACGAACTCGGTTTCCGGCGCGGTCGATTCACCGCGTCCGTCCGATTCCGCCAGTGCCACGTCGCTCACCATTTCGCCACGAAGTCTAGGCCGAGCGCTGGGCTCGCTGTCCCGGAACTCACAAAGCGGCCGATCTCTCAGCGCGGGTTCTCGGGATGGTTCGTAGGCTCGAAGGGTGACGACCGCCTCCTCGCAACATCCCACAGCGGCTCGGGCCCAGCACGACTCGCCCCGGCTCCATGCGCGTACCCGAGTGGTCGAATCAGCCGCTGACCTGCTGGAACTGCTGCCGCGCGGCGATGACGCGCTGGCCTGGGTCCGGCACGGTGACGGCCTGGTCGGCTGGGGTGAGGCCGCTCGGTTCGAGCCCTCCGGTGCTGACCGGTTCGCGCTGGCCGCGGACTGGTGGCGCGATTTCTCGGCGAATGCCGAGGTGGACGACGCGGTCGAGTTGGCGGGGACCGGCCCGGTCGCGTTCGTCAGCATGGCCTTTGCCGACCAGCCGGGTTACTCCGCGCTCGTCGTGCCTGAGGTCGTGGTCGGCCGGCGCGATGGCGTGACATGGGTCACGGAAATCAGTGTCGGTGGCCGGCACGGCAACCACACCCCGGTGGCCATGCAGCCGATCCGGACCCCGTCGACGGTTCGCTACGCCGAGGGCGAGCTGTCGGTGACCGGCTACCGCAACGCGGTCGCCGAGGCCGTGCGCAGGCTGCGCGCCGGCGATCTGCGCAAGGTGGTGCTGGCCCACGACCTGATGGCCAGCACCCCGCCAGAGGAGGGCCCGATCGACGCGCGCGGTCTGCTGCTCGCGTTGGCAGGGCGCAACCCGAACTGCTGGATCTTCTCGGTCGACGGCCTTGTCGGCGCGACCCCGGAGCTGCTGCTGGCCCGGCGCGGCAGGGAGGTGTTCGCGCGGGTGCTGGCCGGCACGGTCTGGCCGCGCGACGGGATCGACGCGGACGCACTGGCCGCGAGCCTGTTGGAGTCGGCGAAGAACCAGGAGGAGCACCGCTACGCGGTCGAGTCGGTCGCGGACAAGATCAAGCCGTTCTGCGCGAACCTCGAGGTGCCGGCCGAGGCGACGATCCTGCGGCTGCGCAACGTGTTGCACCTGGCCACCGACATCAGCGGCACGCTCACCGGCAACCCCTCGCTGCTGGAGCTGACCGGCGCGGTGCATCCACCTGCCGCGGTCGGTGGCACGCCGAGGGAGGCGGCGGTCGCGCTGATCACCGAATTGGAGGGCATGGACCGGGGCCGCTATGCCGGGCCGGTCGGCTGGATGGACGCGTCCGGCGACGGCGAGTTCGGCATCGCGCTGCGCTGCGCGCAGGTGAGCGGGAACACCGCGCGGCTCTACGCGGGCGGCGGGATCATGCCGGATTCCGATCCGGACAGTGAGGTGTTGGAGGCCAACGCGAAGATGATCCCGATGCGGGACGCGTTGGAGCAGCTCACCGAATAGCGTCGCGCACGGCCGCGGCCAGGGCCGCGTGGAGTTCGCGGATGCCGTCGCGCGGCACCGGTACCTCGACCACCCGCAGCCCGCCCTCTTCGGCCATGGCCGAGGTCAGCTGGTCCACGGTGTCCGCCCGCCGGTACGGGACGCCGTGCGCGGCGCACAGTCGTGCGAGATCGACCTGGTGCGGCGTGCCGAAGACCCGTTCGAAACTGGCCTCGTGCGCGGGCGCGCCCTGTTCGAGCAGGCTGAAGATGCCGCCGCCGACGTCGTTGAGCACGAGGACGGTCAGGTCGGGACGCTGTTCGTCCGGGCCGAGCAGCAGGCCGTTGGCGTCGTGCAGGAACGTCAGGTCGCCGAGCAGCGCATAGCCGCGCGCACCGAGGCCCATCGTCAGACCGGTCGCGGTGGACACGCTGCCGTCGATGCCGGCGACGCCGCGATTGGCGTACACGCGCAGATCCGGGCGCGGCACGGCGACAAGGTCGACGAGTCGGACCGGATTGGACGATCCCAGGAACAGCACGGCATCGGCCGGCAGTGCGGCCATGATCTCGCGGGCCACCCGCAGTCCGGTCGGCCACGGCACTTCGGCCAGGAACTTGCCGACCACGCGGCCGACCGCGTCGTCCGCGTCCCGCCAGTCCGCGAGCCATCTCGGATCCGCTTGCGGCGCAACGAGATCCGCCGGTCGCAGCCATCGGCTCACGCTCGTCGCCACATGTGCCGCGTCAGTCCACTGTGGATTGTTTTCGACCACGTGCACCACGCCGACGGTGCGCATCAGGCGCGCCACCCAGCGGGTCAGCGTCGGTCGGCCTGCGATCACCAGCCCGGTCGGCTCCAGCGCGAGCGCGTCCGCGTTCACCAGCAGCGTGCCGTGAGTGATCAGTTCGGCGCCGCAGGCCAGGGCCGCCGCGGTCGCGGTCGGCTCGGCCAGTACCGGCCAACCGGCGGCTGCCGCGGTACGCGCAGCATCGGCAAGCAGCGCAGGGTCCCCGTCGCCGAGCACCAGCAACGGACGTGGCCCCAGGTCGGGCAGTGGCCCGCTGAGCGGTTCGGGTGCGGTGGGCACGGTGGTCCAGGCGCGGTCGTCGGGGCGGCCGGCCAGGGATTCGGGCCAGTCGTCGTCGCCGTCGGGCACCAGCGGGTCGCGCAGCGGGACGTTGATCTGCACAGGACCGCTCGTGGCGGTGGCGACCGCGCGGCAGATCAGCGCGCGCCACACCGCGTTCTGGCCAGCACGGGTCTCGGCGATCGGGAAGTCCAGGAAGGCCGCGGCACCGCCGAACACGCCGCGCTGGTCGATGACCTGGTTGGCGCCGGTGCCCAGCAGCTCGACCGGACGGTCGGCGGTGAGCAACAGCACAGGTTTGCCGGTGTGATGTGCCTCAAGCACGGCCGGATGCAGGTTCGCGACGGCGGTTCCCGAGGTGACCACGACCGCGACGTACTGGCCTGCCTTGGCCAGGCCGAGCGCGAAGAAGGCGGCCGAGCGCTCGTCGATCCGCACGTGCAGGGTGACCCGGCCGGCCGAGGCGGCCTGCGCCAAAGCCATGGCCAGCGGGGCATTGCGCGAACCGGGACAGACCACGAACTGGCGAACGCCGCAGCGCGCCAACTCGTCCACCATGACCCTGGCCTGGGCCGTGGACGGGTTCACCCGTGATCCCTGTTCCGCATCCCCCTATTCTCCCAGGTGTGCATGAGTCCCCGGTCTCCGAGTTGTTCGACCCCACTGCCTGGCGGCAGGTGCCCGGGTTCGAGTTCACCGACATCACGTACCACCGCGCGCTCGATCAGGGCACCGTCCGCATCGCGTTCAATCGACCCGAGGTGCGCAACGCGTTCCGCCCGCTCACCGTCGACGAGCTCTACACCGCGCTCGACCATGCCCGAATGAGCCCGGATGTCGGCTGCGTGCTGCTCACCGGCAACGGTCCGTCGCCGAAGGATGGCGGCTGGGCCTTCTGTTCCGGCGGAGACCAGCGCATCCGCGGCCGTTCCGGCTACCAGTACGCCAGCGGCGAAACCGCGGCGACGGTCGACCCGGCGCGGGCGGGCCGGCTGCACATCCTGGAATGCCAGCGTTTGATCCGGTTCATGCCGAAGGTCGTCATCGCGGTGGTGCCAGGCTGGGCGGCGGGCGGCGGGCACAGCCTGCACGTGACCTGCGACCTCACCCTGGCCAGCGCGGAACACGCGCGGTTCAAGCAGACCGACGCGGACGTCGGCTCCTTCGACGGCGGGTTCGGCTCGGCCTACCTGGCCCGGCAGGTCGGGCAGAAGTTCGCAAGGGAGATCTTCTTCCTCGGCCGCGCCTACACCGCGCAACAGATGTTCCAGATGGGCGCGGTCAACGAGGTCGTGCCACACGCGGAACTCGAAGCGACCGCGTTGGAGTGGGCGCGGGAGATCAACGGGAAGTCGCCCACCGCGCAGCGGATGCTCAAGTACGCGTTCAACCTGATCGACGACGGCCTTGTCGGGCAGCAGGTGTTCGCCGGCGAGGCGACCCGGTTGGCATACATGACCGACGAGGCGGTCGAGGGCCGGGATGCGTTCCTGGAGAAGCGCGACCCGGACTGGAGCCCCTTCCCGCACTACTTCTAACGTGCTGGGCATGCGTGAGGTGCTGTTGGACGGTCGGCCGGAGTCGGTCGCCGAGTTGAGCGCGGCCCTTGCCGACGTGCTCGCCGGCACCGGCGAGGTCGTGCTCCCGTTGGACGCGAACGCGCCGAACCTGGCCGACCTGCGCGCGGGCGCGGCCCCGGACACGCCGTTCGACGCGGACACCGCAGTGGTGATCAGCACGTCCGGCTCGACCGGCGAGGCCAAGGGCGTCGAACTGTCCCGGACCGCGCTGCGCGCCTCGGCCGAAGCCACCCATCGACGACTCGGCGGCCCCGGCCGCTGGCTGCTGGCCACGCCGGCGCAGTTCATCGGCGGTGTGCAGGTACTGGTCCGCTCGCTGCTCGCCGGCACCGAACCGGGCATCGTCGACCTGTCCGTGCCGTTCCGCTCGGCCGGCTTCGCTGCCGCGGCGGAGCCGGTGTTGGCCGGTCCGGCCGGCCGTCGCTACACGGCGATGGTGCCAACCCAACTCCGCACGCTGCTCAAC
>DASYBO010000792.1:0-7106 GCA_036500685.1 Pseudonocardiaceae bacterium
CGAACTCTCATACGCCTGGCCGATCGTCGGCGCCTTCTTCGCCGCGACCGCGTTCTTCTCGTTGGTCTCCAGCGTGTTGTAGTCCGGTGACCCCTCCAGGGTGACCGTGATGTTCGGGTTGGCCGCGTGGAATTCGTCGGTCAGGTGCTGCAGCGCGGGCTTCTGCGCGCCGCCGATCATGGTCTCCATGAACGTGATGGTGACCGGGCTGGTGACCTTGGCGCTGGTGCCGTTGGAGGAGGTGTTGGTGCCGGAGAGGAAGCAGTTGGACGGGCTCGCCCCGGGCTGCGACGACGACGAAGTGCCACCGCCCGCGCAACCGGTGACCGCGAGCGCGGCGGCCACGGCAGCGGCGGTACCGGCGCTGAGCATTCGGCCGCGGCGGCCGGTCGGGAAGCTGAACATAGGTCCTTCTCGGTTTGGGGTGCAGGAGTTTTGCTCGGCGATCAGATCGCGATCGCCGAGGGTCGGGAGGTCTTGCGCTGGATGAGCGTCAGGGCCGCGGTGACGATGAACAGCACCACCGCGATGGCCGCGCCGTAGCCGGTCCTGGTCGCGATCTGCTCGTAGAGCAGCACGCTGACCGTGGTCGTCGCGGTACCCGGCCCGCCCTGGGTCATCGCGTAGAACTGGGTGAACGCCTGCAGCGACATGATCATCGTGATGGTGATGACGAAGACCGTCACCGGTCGCAGCTGTGGCCAGGTCACGTACCAGAACTCCTGCCAGCGGTTCACCCCGTCGACCCGCGCCGCCTCGCCGAGTTCGGGCGAGAGCACGGAAAGGCCACCGAGGAAGACGATCGTGGTGAAGCCCAGCTCGTGCCAGAGGCTGTAGGCGATGACCGAGGGCATGGCCAAGGTCGGCGAGAGCAGCCAGTTCGGCCCGGCGATGCCCAGCGCCTGTAGAGCCAGGTTGAGCAGGCCGAACTTCTGGTTCAGGATCCAGATCCAGGCGATCGACGTGGCCACCAGCGGCGTCACGTACGGGGTGAACACCGCGACCCTGGTCGCCGCGATCCAGCGCCCGCCACGTTGCAGCAGCAGCGCGATGACCAGGGACAGCGCGGTGCCGCCGATCACCATGGCCACGGTGAAGTACAGCGAGTTCAGCGCGCTGGTCGGGAAGTCGTTCTCGGTGAACAGCTCCTGGTAGTTCCGCGGACCGCGGAACCGGGAGCGGGACACGTTCAGCGAGTTCCAGTTGAACAGGCTGATGTAGAGCGTGTAGATCGTGGGCAGGATGGTGAACACCGCGAAGATCGCCAGGGCCGGCGCGGTGAACAGATAACCGGCCGGCCCGGACAGCGCTCTTGGCACCTTGCGCCGTCGCTCACGCGGGCCCTCGCTCCGCGTCCCGACGGTCGCCGTGCCAGTCGCAACCTGTTGTGAGATGACCATTCCCCTGCCGCACGATCCCGTCATGGTGCCTTGCTGGTCCCCTGGCGGGACCAACCCTCACCAGACCCCTCGATCCCGAGTTCTGAACCCGGGCTAGCCGGTGACGGCGGCAGCACCATATCCTGGAGGGCTGGCCACTTGTCTACGAGAAGTCGTCAATTCGTGACTTGTTAACGGCCACGTGATGTTCGAGCGACGCATCCGACAAGTCGCCAGGTCAGCACACCCAAAAACGATCATGCATGATCATTTCGGGCGAGCGGCAAGATCAAGTCAGGGTGCGCGGGCGGACCGAGTTGGCCTGATCGACGAGAACGATCCGCGCCTGCGCGGTGTCCGCGAGGCGGGCCATCGAGCGGTAGCAGCTCTCCAGTCCGATGCGCAGATCGCGATCGGACAGGGCACAGCCGAGCACCGTCGGCCGCGCAGCGGGCGGCGAACCGTTCGGGCCGCCGGCCTGTACCCACCGGTGCGCCGCGTTGAGCACGTCCGCGGTCAGGCCGGCCCGGCGCTGCGGGTCGATGCTCAGCCGGGACAGCTTGTTGCCCGCGTCGACAAGATCGCGTTCGGCGATTTTGCCGGCAGGCGTCCACTTCGTCCTGGTCGCGATCACCGCGAGCTGAGCGGCGAGGTAGTGGCTGGACCGGTCCGGCACCGACTCGAGCACGTCCAGCGCGCCGGACCGGTCGCCTTGGGCCAGATACACCCTGGCCAGGCCGAACGCGGCGCTCACGAACGAACGGTCGGTGCGCCACACCAGCTCGTAGAGCCGCGCGGCCGGGAAGTAGTCCGCGCACAGCTCCGCGCTGACCGCCAGCGCCAACTTGGGCGCGAGCTCCCCCGGCACCATGTCGTAGACGTGCTCGAACGCGGTCCGCGCGTCCCTCGGCCGCCGTGCCATCAGCCCGAGCAGGCCGCGGAACCAGCTGATCCGCCAGTCGTAGGGCAGCTCCGGCACGGGCGCGCCGCGCGCGTCCAGTACGGCTGCCTCGTGCAGTTCCTGGTTGGCCTGGTTCAACTCGCCAAGCTCCAGCAGGGCGCGGGTGCGCCACAGCCTGGCCTCCATCGAGTTGGCCGGGGCGCCGCGCAGCGCGTCGAGCAGGTCGCGCGGGGCGTCGCCGGCCAGCGCGGCAAGGCCGCTGACCAGACCAGCGGCCGGGTCGTCGGTGTCCACCTGCGGGGTCGGCAGGCAGTTGACCACCTCGGCCCAGTCCGGCGGAGGGGGCGGCGCGCCCGGCGTGTGCGATGACGTCGCCAGGTTCTCGCCGAACGTGCGCACCTCCGGCGAGAACACGGCCGACCGGCCCGGCCGCGGCTCCCGCGTGCCCAGCGCGAGCACTTCGCGCAGCACACCGGTGAGCTGATCGGCCATGTCCTCGGCCGAGTCGAAGCGGCGGTCCGGATCCGGATGCGTCGCCCTGGACAGCAACCGGTAGTACGAACCGAACAGCGACAACAACGGCACCTGCCGTGCCGGCGGCAGCGAATGCGTGTACGTGCTTGTGTAGCCGACGAAATCGAAGCTGAGCACGGCCAGCGTGCGGCCGACGGTGTAGATGTCGGAGGCGACCGAAGGGCCCTCGGAAGCGATTTCCGGTGCGCTGTAACCGGAAGTGAAGAAGATCGGGCTCTGCATGTCGTCGACGTGCCGCACCGCGCCCAGGTCGATCAGCTTCAGCTGGGCGTCGGTCTGGATGATGTTGTCCGGCTTGAGGTCGCAGTAGAGCAGCCCGACACTGTGCAGGTAACCCATGGCGGGCAACACTTCCAGCCCGTAGGCCAGCACCCGCGCCAGCGGCAGCGGCACGACGCGCCCGTCGTTGTCCTTGTTGGCCAAGGCGATCTGGCGCAGCGACTCGCCGCCGATGTACTCCATCACGATGTAGCCGACCAGGTTTCCGGTCGACGGATCGGGATGCTGCACGAAGTTGTAGATCTTGACGATGTTCGCGTGCTCGACCTGCGAGAGGAACTGCTTCTCCGCCACCGCGGCAGCCATCGCCGCGGTGTCACCGGTGTCGATCAGTCCTTTGAGGACGACCCAGCGGCCGTTCACGTTGTGGTCGCGGGCCAGGTAGATCCAGCCGAGACCACCGTGCGCCAGCGCGCCCAGTACCTCGTACTGTCCGCCGACCAGCTCGCCGCCGACCAGCTTGGGCCGGAAGGAGAACACGGTGCCGCACTTCGCGCACACCCCGTCCGGACTGCCCGGCTTGCCGTTCGCGCCTCGGCCGACCGGCGATTGGCAGTTACCGCAGAACCGCTTGTCCTCCGGCACCTCCGGGTTGGCCATCAGCGCCGAAGCCGGATCCTTGTACGGCACCCTCGGCACCTCGACGAGGCCGCCGCCGATCCGCCGCGACTGCGACCGGCTCCGCCCGCGACTCGGCCGCGAACCCCGGCCGCTGGCGCGGCCACTGGTCAGCGGGCGCGAATCGGATGGCGTACCGGTGCGCTGGCTCGGGCTGCCCAGCTGGGTCGCCGCGCCCAGCGCGAGCTGCGCGGCGGTGTCCGGCTGCCGGGGCGCGGCCTGGGTCGGCGGCGGGTCGTTCTTGGGCTTCTCCGGTGCGTCCGCCGCGCCGGAAAGCCGAGCCGAGAGGGCGTTGCCGCCGCCATCGAAGGGACGCTCGACCGGATCCATGGCCGGAGTGGTTTCGTCGGCCGCGGCCGCGTGGCGGGGGCGTTGCGCGGCAAGGCCGGGCAACGGGCGCAGCGGCTGGCCCGGTGGGGCCCACGCCTGCGGAACGGCCTTGGCCTCGTCGGCGTGCGGCGATTCCACCACCGAGGTGGGGGCCGGTGTGGCGAGGGCCGGGTCCTCGGGCTGGGATGGGGTTTGCTGGGGCTGTTGCTGCGGCGGGCGCTGTTGTTGTGGGGGGTTGGGGCGCTGCGGGGGTTGCTGCGCCGGGAAGGGCTGCGATGGGGGGCCGGTCATCGGCCGGGACTGCGGGTTCTGCGCGGGGAAGCCACCGCTGGGCGGGCCGGGGGGATACGCGCCTTGTTGCGGCGGGCCTTGTTGCGGCGGGCCTTGTTGCGGCCGGGCCTGGTACGGGCCGGGCTGCTGCGGGGGTTGGCCGGGCCATTGGCCGCGGTTCGGCTGCGGTTGATTGGGCTGGGGCTTGAGGCGTGCGCCGCAGGTGGGGCACAGGCCGTCAACGAGCCTGCCGGGGCAGCCGGGCCGAGGGCACGGGCCGTTGGCCGGCAACGGGGCGCTCGGCTGGGGGCCAGAACTGGTCATCTTTCCGCCTCGCCTCGCGCTAGTTCGAATACTGCGGCGACGGCGGCTGGTCCGAGCCGCCCGCGATCCGGTCGCCGATCCAGTTGTGATAGCTCTGCGTCCACTGGCCGCTGCCGCGCACGTTGTTCAGCACGCCGTTGACGAAGCTCACCATGTCGGTGTCCTGCTTGGGAATCGCGATGCCGTAGGGCTCGTCCGCGATCGACGGGCCGACGATCTTGGTGTTCGGGTCCTGGGCGACCATGCCGGCAAGGATCGTGTCGTCTGTGGACACTCCGGCGACCTCGCCCTGTTGCAGCATGACAAGACAGTCCGACCAGTCGCCGACCGCGACCGGGATCGGGTGCGTCGACACCGCCGCGATGTGGGTCAACGAGTCCGAACCCGTTGCGGCGCAGATCTTCTTGCCGCCCAACTGATCGATGCTGGTCACGCCGGACGTGGCCGGTACCAGTAGCCGCTGGCTCGCGTCGTAGTAGACGGTGGAGAAGCTGACCTGGGAGATCCGGTCGCAGCTGATCGTCATGGTCCTTGCGATGATGTCGACCGCGCCGCTCTGCAGTTCTGGCACGCGCTGCGCGGAGGTGATCGCCTTGAACTGAACCTTGTTCGGGTCGCCGAAGATCGCCTTGGCCACGTAGTGGGCCATGTCGATGTCGAAGCCCTCGATCGCGTTGGTCTTCGGGTCGCGGTAGCCGAACAGGTAGGTGTTCTGGTCGACGCCCGCGATGAGATAGCCGCGCGCGTAGATCTTGGCCATGGTCGAGTTGGTGGGCATCTGGCCCGGCTGCGGCATGGACGCAGGCGGGCGCAGGCTGGCGGTGGGGTTGGTGCAGGTCGCGGCGGGCGCGACCGGTGGGAGCGCGGCCTTGCCCGCTACGACGCCGACCGGCAGCGGCGGGTTGGCCGCGCTGATGATCGGCAGGTTCACCGGGCCGCTCGACGCGCAGCCGGTCAACAGCGCGGCGAGCAGCAGCCCACCCGCGCCGAGCCAGCCACGGGAACGTGCGCGCAACCTCATCGGTACTCCCTCAACCGCTGCCAGATGCCGACCGCCGATCCGACCGCGGCGATCACCGCGAGCACCAGCACACCGATCGGCCAGCCGAACAGGGCGGCGCTCGCGCTGTTGGTCTGGTCCGCGAACACCGTGCGGCCCTGGGTGATCGCCTTGTCCAGCGCGCTGTCCAGGCTGGTGACCATGGCGGCCTCGCCGGTGCTGTTGGAGCTGAGCGTCACGGTGACGGCGTTCTTGTAGTCGCCGGTGTTGTTCAGGTTCTGCACGGAGTTGTGCAGCGAGAACCAGTTCCTGGCCGCGTCGATCGCGGTGTTGATCTCGCCGCTCATGGTCGAGTCCTGCGAGGCGGACTTGAGCGTGGCCAGCAGGCCGCCGGTGCCGTCCTTGCCGCCGAGTTCCGAGGCCAGCGTGTGGAACTGCGGGTCGTAGTTCTCCCCACCGCGCGCGACCAGGTTCAGGATCTCGTCGGAGCGGGCCTGTAGCGCGTCGGTGCGCGCCTGGGACAGCTGCGCGACGATGTCCGACCCGGAGCCGCGCGCGGTGGACACGTGCACGCCGGCGAAGATCAGGCCGACCGCGGACCAGAGCAGGGTCAGCACCATGGCGATGGACGCGACCACCAACCCGATGTTGAGCACGCGCTTGGTGCGGCGGGTCAGGTAGCGCTGGGTGAAGAACAACGCGACCAGCAGCGCCACCAGCAGCACCGCGCCGACCCACGGGAACGAGGTGGCGTCGTCCTGCTGCGCGTCCAGAGATGCGATGTCGGTCTGGTAGAGGCTGCGGGCGGCCGGCAGCAGGGTGTTCTGCATCAGGCCGTCGGCCTCGCGCAGGTAGGCCGAACCGACCGGGTAGCCGTCCGCGTTGTTGGCGACGGCCCGCTCGACGATCCCGGTGTAGACCGGGAGGTTGGTCTCCAACTGGGTCAGCGCCGGGACGACGTCCTGCACGTTGCCGGTGTCGGAGCTGTCCGACGCGGCCACCGCGAGCGCGGCGCCGGCCTGCGCGATGTCGGTGTCGTACTGCTCGCGCAGGTTGGCAGGCTCGACGGCGCCGGAGAGGAAGGCGCTGGCCGCGGTCGCGTCCGCGTCCGACAGCGCGCGGTAGACCTGCTGGGCCGCGGCGCTGACCGGTTCCCGGTGCGCGGCGAGGTCATCGAGGGTGCTCACCCTCGACTGGCCGGACAGGAACCCGACGATGCCCGTGAGCAGGCTCAACAGGATCAGCCCGACCATCGCGATGCTCAGCCTGCCCGGCGTTGTCGCGGCGAACCCGCGCAGGGCGGCGACGAGACTGGTCGGCAGGCCGGTCAACACCGCACCGCGCGACCTGTTCTCCGCCTGCTGCCGCGGTCCCGGCGCGGTCGCGGTCACCATCGTCGGCCCCTCTCGACTGGGCACAGCACCCCGCCCGACGCCACAGCCACTCCCACCCGCCCCAGAAGGAACATCCA
>DASYBO010000793.1:0-7657 GCA_036500685.1 Pseudonocardiaceae bacterium
ATGGCCGAGTTACGCAAAGGCCCTGGTGGAGCGCCGATGAGCCATGATCTACGGGCCATGGTGGACGCGATCGGTTATGTGACCCGCTACGGGATCGAGTGGCGGGCGTTGCCGGTCGACTTCCCGCCTTGGACGGCGGTGTATGCGTTCTTCGAACGCTGGAGCGAGCGGGAGCTGCCGCACCGGTTGGCAGATCGGTTGCGGGGACGCATCCGCATCGCCGTCGGCCGCGCATCCGGATGGCTGACCCGCCACCGGCGCCTGGTCCGAGACTACGAGCGACGACCAGACCACCACGAAGCCATGGCGTGGTGGGCCAGCGTCGCCATCATGACCCGCCGCCCGACCCGCGAACTCGCCGCCCAGCCACCCCAACCACGCTGGGGCCAACCCCGACAAACCCAACCCACCGCCGCATGATCAATCCACCAACAGGCTCTCAGTGGTCGCCGCCTCAAACTCCGCTACCGCGGCAGCACCAAGAACCATGCCTGGCTCAGCCGCCGTACCGCTGGGCTCCCTCTCGATCAGCTACCAGCCAACACCGTGCCCTACACCCACGCAGGAGTGGAACTTCCGCCGCGGCGAGCCGTTCGGACTGCAAGGCTGGCCGCATCCGGCCGTGGCAACCCTGGTCGGGCATTGACTCCGGCCCGCATCACACCAGCTCCTGGGCAAACCAGACTGCCGCTGTCGGCGCGTTCCTGCCGGCTCCTGGCCGCCGGGGGGAACGGGCGCGGCGGCCGCTGCCCCGCAGCAGCTGGAGGCTCAACCCGGCCCTGTGCTCCCATCACTGGCCTAAGCCCCAAAGTGGGACGTTGCTGCAGGTCACAAGCGTGTAGCTAACGTCCGAAGTTCGTGCACGCCCGCCAGCCAGACTCTGAGCTGCAAGCAGCTGACCAGCAAAAACAGTCTAGTTTTGGGCCGGGGCCAAGCTCGGGAGCTCGGGGCCGAGCAGGTGCACCGCCGGGCCGTCGGCATCGCGGCAGCCGTGGGCGGTCTTGCCGTCCACCGCGATCGCCGCATCACCGCATCCGCCGACGCCACCCGGTTGGCGACATGCTGGTTGCGTGCGCACGCGCTTGGCGAGCCACACGGACACCACCCGGTCCAGCTCGGCGCGCGTCGGGTGATCCCGAGCCGGATCCGTACCGACAGGGGCAGGTCGGTCGCCCATTCCGCGATCGCGGTGTAGCTACGCGCTCCGGCGAACACCGCGCACCGCCGCGCCCGGCACCCTCACCAGCCGATGCCGCACTCCTCGGGATTTGCGCGGGTCTGGCATGCCCGCCAGCGCGACCAGCAGATCCGGATCAACCGCATCCTCGATGGCAGCCCCCTGGCATCGGCGGGGATTGCCCGCCGCCACGGTCTCACTCTTCGACGGTGGAATTGAGCGACGAGAGGCGATCTTTCCTCGTTATTGGTATACATGTTACGGGTGTTAGCTCGCTAGCTCGGAGCTCATATGGATGGGACCGCTCGGTGGGTCAACTTGTGGCAGGCGCTCGCCGCGAGCCGGCACCCCGGCGGCAGCGGTCCTGACGGATCCTGGTGGATATGGAGCTATGTCCCCGGCACCCGCGGCGTGGCCATTGGCGATGACCTGGCAGAACCCGTCCGCCGCAGCCACACGGCCCTTATCAGCCTCGCGGCCCTCCTCATCGGTAGCTGCACCGCCGTTGTCGCGTTCTCTTGGCTGCATGGGTGGCATGCAGTGCCGGTTGCAGGGCGCGAGCTATTTTCTGTAATCAGCATTGGCCTGGCTGGCACTGCCGGAGTGCTTGCGGGTGGCGCAACCCGGGACGGTGTCAGGTTCATCAGCGACGCCGTCCAGAACCGCCACACGATGCGCCTCCAGGCGGCTCGTTCGACAGCTATCACCCTCGACACCTTCCGCACCGGGGCGTACCCGCCCGGCAACCCAGCTGCCGGTGTCTCGATGGAAGGCCAGCTCGTCGCCGTCGCCACGGTGATCGCGCGGCGCATCCAGGCCTCTCGCGCCTGGCAGTCCACCCACCTCGATACCCACCGCGTCCGTCTCGATCTCGCTGAGGACGTACGCCAGCTGGCCGTCCGGGCCGCGCGACTACACGGCACGCGGCGCAAGCTCGGTCCGCGACCGCAGCCGATCTCCCCCGGTCTCACCCGCGCCGCCGAACTGTGGGACAGCCACAGCCTCGTCGCGGACCGTATCCAAAAGGCACTCGCCGAACGGGTCAGCACCCTCATCACCTACTACGAACACCTGGAGACGCTGTCCCACGAGCTCGCCGCGCTCGACCTCCTCTCCGGCGCGAGCATCGACGACCAGCTCGCCGAACTGCTCGCCGGCACCGTCGCCGACCAGCAGGCCGCCCAGCACCTGCGCGATCTCACCGCGGAGGCGCGAGCCAGCATCACCGCGATCCACGACGTGATGCAACTGCTCACCCACGACCTCCGCACGCTCCAAGCCACCGGCAACATCGCTCCCAGGAACGACCAGGGGTGAACGCAATCCGGACCCACCGAGCGGTCCGAGGCAACGCCGTGTCCGGCCTCGGTGATCAGCACACAGATCACGGCGAATACCGCCGCGCGCGCCACCGGATTCTCGAAGCCAGCCGCACTGTCGCCCGATGCCCCCTACAACATCCGCGGCGGGCCCGACGTGCGACCACCCGGCCCGGACAAGCCCTCGGCTGGCAGGGTGACGAACATGGGAGCGCCAACAGGTGAACAGCCTCGCCGAGGCGGTCCTGGCACACCTCAGACATCCCGGCTCGCCGCGATGCCCAGACCAGTCTCCTCGCGCGAGGCACGCCCACCCCGACACAGAGCAGCGTGAACACCACCGACGCCTAACAAACCGGCACGGGTCGGGGGCTGGTTCGGGCGGTTCCATCTTGTCCTGTGCCAGTGATCATGAGGCGGTGAGAAGCCCCTGACCTGCGATGCCTCATTTCCAGTGGCACGATCCGTTTCGGCCCTGTGCTCCCATCACTGGCCTGAGCCCCAAAGTGGGACGTTACTGCAGGTCACAAGCCTGTAGCTAACGTCCGAAGTTCGTGCAGCTGCAGCAACGGCGTCGACGCCGAGTTCGAGCAGCAGCCCTGGACCTGGGACCGGGTGCGCGAGTTCTACCTCCCGCGCATGCGCGACGGCCGCTACCCCGAGCACAGGGCGCAGGAGTTCTTCGCGGCACTGGCCACCGTCGGCGCCGCCGTGTCCCGCTGACCCACCCCGCTGACCAAACCCTGCTCAATCAACCCTGCTCAATCAACGAGGAGCGACCCTTGATGAAGGCCTACATCGCCGCGCCGCTGTTCTGCGACGCGGAGAAAGTGTTCAACCTGCGGGTCGAGGCCGCGGTGCGCGACCTCGGGGTCGACACCTTCCTTCCCCAGCGCGACGGCGGTGAAGCCGCCCCGCTGGTTCGCCAAGGCCTGGACGAGGACACCATCCGGCGCCGGCTCTACGACCTGGACTGCGACGCGATCGCCGAGTGCGAGGTGTTCGTGTTCATCCTCGACGGCCGCGTCCCCGACGAGGGCGGCTGCGTCGAGCTCGGCATGGCCCGCGCCCGCGGCGCGGCCTGTTTCGGCCTGCAGACCGACAGTCGCCGCTTCGGCGGCACCGACTCCGACAACCTGATGATCGACTACTCGCTCGGGGGCGGTATCGCCGGTTCGATCGACGAGCTGACCGCGCTGCTGTGTGCCCACCTCGGCGCGTGTGCCCGCGCCTGCTGAACCACTACCACCGCCGATTCGACAAGGAGCGTGCCATGCCGCTGGGAGTCAACCTGTGCTTCGCGGTCAAGCGGATGCCCGAACCGCGGCGCTGGGCCGCGTTCGGGCGCTGTTGCGTTGGCCTGAAGGAGGCAGGGCGGCGCCGGCGTGGTGCGAAACCCAGATGGCGAACGCGAGTTCGGTGAACGCGGCGGCGAGGCGGTGTCGGGGATCGACCTCGACGCCGAGTTCGTGGTGGCCACGGCGCAGGTTCTGGACGAACGCATGTCCCGCGCTGATCACTCGCGCCGAGCGGAGCCGTGTGAGCCCGCGCATCGGTCGCAGCCGGGATTTCAGTCGGCCGTGATCAGCGTCGATGGGGTTGTTGGCGTATTGCTCGGTGACGTGGTGCGGCGCGGCGGGTAGCAGCTCGTCGAGCACGCGCAGGTAGGCCGGTGCCCGGTCTGGGGTCACCTCGCTGGGCCGCGGCGTGTGCGCGAGTGCATGGGTGAAGAACCGTCGGGTGGCCGCCAGGTCCCGCTTCTTCGAGGCCAGGACGTCGATGACCTGCCCGTACTGGTCCACCGCTCGATACAGGTAGATCCACCGGCCGGCGACCTTCACGTAGGTCTCGTCGACGAACCAGCGGTCACCCGCGGTGTGTCGACACGGCCGGGCGGTGTCGAGAAACAGCGGGGTGAACCGCTGCCCACCGATACACCGTCACATGATCGACATCAATGCCCCGTTCAGCGAGGAGTTCTCCGACGTCTCGGTAGGACAGCCCGTAGCCCAGGTACCAGCGCACCGCGACCGTGATCACCTCAGATGGGAAACGAAACCCGGCGAAGGCAGACTTCGGTAGCGGTGTGCGGACACGACGACGGCGCATCAGACCACCCTGCCCGACATGCGATCCGTCAACGCAACAGTGCCGGTCAACCTAGCTCCGGTCGCCACATCGGCGCATGGACTTGCTCGAGTCGAGCGCGTTGGCACAGGTACCCGCACGGCGCTCACGGGTGTCGGTGCTTGATGCCATGGCGTGTTGGGCGTCTAGTGCCGCGAGCCGGTTGCTTAACGCGCCGTGGATGGCCTGGTAGGCGTCTGTCCCGAGGGTGAGCCGGAGAGGGGCGGGGCCGGCCGTGCTGGCGATGATGGCGTCGGCGACCTTTTCCACATCGCAGACAGGCGTGGAGTCCGTGCTACCGCGTTCGGTCACCAACCGGCGCAGGTCCTCGACCGGGCCGCTGCCGTACTCGGGCATCGGCGCAGCAACGGCGAGGGAAGACCCCAGGAAGCTGGTGGGCACGCTACCGGGCTCGACGAGCGTGACCCCGATCCCGAACTCCGCGACTTCGCCTGCCACGGTCTCGAAAAAGCCTTCCACACCCCATTTGGCCGCGTGGTAGGCACTCGATCCGGGAAAGACGACCTGGCCGCCCACGCTGCTCGTCTGCAGGATCCGACCGCCGCCTTGGGCGCGGAAGTGAGGCAGCACAGCGCGGGTCAGGTGGATCGGCCCGCCGAGGTTGGTATCCAACTGCCGATCGATGTCAGCCTCAGTGAGCTCCTCGGCCGCGCCGATCAGCCCGTATCCAGCGTTGGAGAAGACGATATCGATGCGGCCCAACTCGGCGAACGCGCGGTCGACTGTGGTCCGCACGCCGTGGCGATCGCTGACGTCCAGAGCGGCTACCCACAGCTGGTCGCTGTAGCGTTCGGCAAGATCGGCGAGTTGCTCGGGCTTGCGTGCGGTGGCGGCGACGCGATGGCCATCGCGCAGAAGGTGTTCGGTGACGCAGCGGCCGATTCCGGAGCTGCAGCCCGTGATGAACCACGTAGTCGTGTGCATGTCCTTGAGCGAATCACGGCTCGCCAGACTGTGGGAGCCCTAAGGTCACCCGGCGGAAACTGGTACCAGCGGGGTCACCTTCGGCGGCACCGCGGCTGTCTCACCAGGGCAGGATGGACGAATGGCTGACCGCGCGGCTTTGGGCGAGTTCCTGCGATCGCGCCGGTCGCGGCTGGGGCCGGACGATGCCGGGCTCAGTCCGGACAGCCGCAAGCGGCGCGTATCGGGCCTGCGACGCGACGAGGTCGCCCGGCTGGCCGGTGTGAGCACGGAGTACTACACGAGGCTCGAACAGGGTAGGTCCGGCAATATTTCCGCCGAGGTCCTCGGTGCGCTCGCCGAGGCGCTGCGTCTCGACGACACTGAGCGCGAGCACCTCGCGCACCTGTCCGGACGGCCGCGCTGCAGAAGGACGTCCTCGCCGGCGCAGCGTGTCCGCCCCGGTGTGTATCAGCTGCTCGAAACTCTCGAGCACGTTCCGGCTTTCGTCGTCGGCCGCCGGACCGACATCTTGGCGAGCAACCGGCTCGCGCGCGCCGTCATCACGGACTTCGACGCCATGCCGGCATCGCGGCGCAACTTCGCCCTTTTCCTGCTCCTCGACCCCGCCGCCCGCCAGCTGTATCCGGACTGGGAAACCTTGGCCGCCGAAACAGCCGCGATCCTACGGCTGGAGGCTGGTCGGCGGCCGAACGACCGCCAACTCGGCGACCTCGTCGGCGAAGTCACCCTGCGCTGCCCGGAATTTTCCGGCTGGTGGAACGACCACCAAGTGCTGCGACGGACACACGGCACGAAACGCCACAACCACCCGGAGTTCGGCGAACTGGTCTTTGCGTACGAAGTCCTGCAGATCCCGGGTGATCCGGACCAGAGCCTGTGCGTCTACAACGTCGAGCCCGGGTCACGAACCGAGGAGGCCGTGCGCTTGCTCGGTAGCTGGACCGCAGATGCGAGGAGTTCCGGCACTATCTAACCGCCGAGTCCCGACCGCCTGCCATCACCTGCTGTGGCCCTGGCCGCAGAGCCAGACTGTTCGGCCTTGGTTGCGGCACTGTGCTCCGAGCCGCATCCAGCCCGCGAGCAGCACCCGGATCGCCATGGCGTGCGTCGCGTCGCAGATCTCGCACGGTCCATGTACGGGCACCGACTCCTGGCATATCACCGCGAAGTGGAGAGGCTGCTCCGCGAGACGCGTCGCAACCCTCCGTGTTGGGCCCACCGGGCAGCGTCGAGGAACAGTAGGGGAACCGCTGCACCCACCGGTACACCGTCACGTGGTCGACGTCGATGCCGCGTTCGGCAAGCAGTTCTTCGACGTCGCGGTAGGACAGCCCGTAGCGCAGATACCAGCGCACCGCCAGCGTGATCACCTCGGGCGGGAAACGAAGCCCGGCGAAGGCAGACATCGGTAGCGGTGTGCGGACACGACGACGGCGCATCAGACCACCCTGCCCGATCTGCGATCCGCCAACGCAACAGTGCCCGCGTGGTACCTCACATCCGGACCCCCGGCCACCTGGGCCGCTGACCTGGGCCGGGCGGCGGGTCTGGCATGGCGACGATGTCGCGGTCCGGCCGGCTGCACATCATCTGATGAAACAAATTCTTAACGCCGGTCGAGTCTCCGTTACCTCCGGGTAAGGAGCAGGCTGTGTCGGACACGCGGATCAGTTAGATTTGTCGCTGGTAGGAGCAAGGTCATGACGGAGAACTCGCCGCAACCGGTGGCCGGGGTGTACCGCGAGGACGTCGAGCGGTTGGACCAGGCATTGGCCGGCGCGAGTTATCCGGCGGAGAAGTGGCAGTTGATCTCGCACGTCGTGCAGGGCGGGTCGATGGGTGGTGCGCCGACCGACCGGCGCACCATCGAGCAGATGTGGGCGCTGCCCACCGGGCACTACGCGAACTTCCACCAGGTCCTCGCTGGAGTTGCCCGGACCGCGCGAGGACATCCGCGCCGCGCGGTCGTCCCGCCGAGGCGCGCTCGGACCCATCCCGTAAGTGGATAGGCGACCCGACGGGGTGAGCAAGTCAGGACTCGAGGTCGGTGGGCTTCGGTGAGTCGATCTCGATCGCTGCGGTCGGC
>DASYBO010000794.1:0-20216 GCA_036500685.1 Pseudonocardiaceae bacterium
GTCCACCTGGCATCGGACAGCTTCTTCGACACGGTGCTGGTCACGATGCCCGGCCGTGCCGCCGATGTCGTCGCCGCTGCCCGCGCCGATGGCGTCAACCTGCGGTTGGTCAACGCCGACCAGGTCGGCATCTCCTGCGACGAGACCACCACCCGTACCCACCTGAGCACCGTCCTCGCCGCCTTCGGCGCCAAGGACGTGGACATCGACGCGGTGGACGCGACAGCGCCCGACTCGCTGCCGGCCGACCTGCTGCGCACCAGCGACTACCTGACCCACCCGGTGTTCCACACGCACCGCTCGGAAACCTCGCTGCTGCGTTACCTGCGCGCGCTGTCCGACAAGGACGTCGCGCTGGACCGCAGCATGATCCCGCTCGGCTCGTGCACGATGAAGCTCAACGCGACCGCCGAGATGGAACCGATCACCTGGCCCGAGTTCGCCAACCTGCATCCGTTCGCGCCGGTCGAGGACGCGGCGGGCCTGCTGAGCATCGTCACCGATCTCCAGGACTGGCTGGCCGGCATCACCGGTTACCACTCGATCAGCCTGCAGCCCAACGCCGGCAGCCAGGGCGAGTTCGCCGGTCTGCTGGCCATCCGCGGCTATCACCACAGCCGAGGCGAAGCCGCCCGCGACATCTGCCTGATCCCGTCCAGCGCGCACGGCACCAACGCGGCCAGCGCGGTCATGGCCGGCATGCGGGTGGTCGTCGTCAAGTGCGACGAGCACGGCAACATCGACGTCGCCGACCTGCGCAGGCTGGCCGACGAGCACCGCGCCGACCTCGCCGCGATCATGATCACCTACCCGTCGACGCACGGGGTGTACGAGGACACCGTGCGCGAGGTCTGCCAGATCGTGCACGACGCGGGCGGTCAGGTCTATGTGGACGGTGCCAACCTCAACGCGCTGATCGGCCTGGCCCGGTACGGCACGTTCGGTTCGGACGTCTCGCACCTGAACCTGCACAAGACCTTCTGCATCCCGCACGGCGGCGGCGGTCCCGGCGTCGGCCCGATCGGCGTGCGCGAGCACCTCGCGCCGTTCCTGCCCAACCACCCGTTGCAGCCCAGCGCGGGCCCGGCCACCGGCCCCGGCCCGGTCTCGGCTGCCCCGTGGGGCAGCGCCTCGATCCTGCCGATCTCCTGGGCCTACGTGCGGATGATGGGCGCGGAGGGCCTGCGCAAGGCCACGCTCACCGCGGTCGCGGCGGCCAACTACGTGGCCAAGCGGCTGGCCGGGCACTTCGAGGTGCTCTACACCGGCGCGGGCGGCTTCGTCGCGCACGAGTGCATCCTGGACCTGCGGCCGATCACCAAGGCCACCGGCGTCACCGTCGACGACGTGGCCAAGCGCCTCGCCGACTACGGCATGCACGCGCCGACCATGTCCTTCCCGGTCGCCGGCACGCTCATGGTCGAGCCGACCGAGAGCGAGGACCTGGCCGAACTGGAGCGCTTCTGCGCCGCGATGATCGCGATCAAGCAGGAGATCGACAAGGTCGGCGCAGGCCTGTGGCCCGCCGACGACAACCCGCTGCGCAACGCCCCGCACACTGCGGCCAGCGTCGCCGGCAAGTGGAATCACCCGTACACCAGGGAGGAAGCTGCGTTCCCTGCCGGCCTGACCGGGCCCAAGGTGTGGCCGCCGGTGCGGCGCATCGACGGCGCGCGCGGCGACCGCAACCTGGTCTGCTCCTGCCCTCCGCTCGACGCCTACCAAAGCTGACCTGCCGGCGGCTACCATGGGTCCCATGCAGGACGACCGGCCTCGGCGCGGCAACGGCCGGCACGGCGGCGGCGATGGTGATGAGACGCGGGGCAATCTGCCCGGTATGGACAGTGGTTTCTTCAGCCACGGCGGATTCGACGAGGAACTGGACCCGAACGCGTTCGAGACCACCGCGTTGAACAACCTGGACCCGATCCGCGAGAAGGAACTGTTCGACGAGTTCGAGCAGGACTACCGCTCCGGCGGCTACGACCCCGGGCCTGAGCGTTACCGCACCCGCCACCGCCCGGCCTACCAGAATCCCGATCCGCGCCACGACCGGGATTCCCGCCAGGACACGGATTCACGGCACGGTGACTCCGGCCACAGCCAGGACTCCGGCTACCGCGAGGATTCGGGCTACCGCGAGGACATCGGCTACCGGGAGGACACCGGCTATCGCGAGCAGCCGGGCCGTCGGGCCGGCGATCGGCCACGGCACGGTAAATCCCATGACCGGCGCAAGCCGGCCGAGGGGCCTGCGCGCATCCCGCTGTTCGCCCGCAAGACCAAGCCCGCGCCCACTCGTGGCCCTGCCGCCCGGCCGCAATCCCGCTCGGCCGCCCGGCCGCAGTTACCGTTCGGCGATCTCACGTCCTACGTGGTGCCCATCATGGCCGCGGTGCTGATCGTGATGGTCCTGGTGGTCCTGCTGCTCAATCGCTAGTGCCTCGGGTCCGACCCGTTCAAGGTCCAGTGCCGGGCGACTGTCGGCACCCATTCGTCGTCCAGGATCGGTAGCACGCTCACCCAGCTGATCGCGAGTTGGCCGCCCTCGTGGTCGCTGTAGAGCAGTTCGACGCCGAACGGCTCCCGCGCCTCGATCGAGTCCCGGACGGGCTGGTAGAACTCGTCCTCCTTGTCCCGCACCGCCGCCTGCCAGAAGCTGGTGTCGCCGGGCGCGATGTAGAGGTCGCGGCCCTGCGCTCGGAACTGCTCGGCTGCGCGATGACCGGCAGGCGCGATCGTCGGCAGCGGTACGTTGATGTACCAGCCCTGGAGCACGCCGATGCCGGAGCCGACATTGCGCAGCGAGATGGCCAGATAGATCCGGTCGTCCACGATCTCGACGCTGGCGCGACCACCGTGCAGGTGAGCCCAGTGCCGGTCCTGCCACATCAGCTTCTGCTCGGGATCGCTGGTCAGGGACGGGGACAGCACCGGTTTGAGATTCTGTTGCAGGGCGCGTTCGGCGACCCGCGCGGCCCGGTTGGCCGAACGGATCGAGGCGAAGGTGGCCACCGCGAGCACCAGGGTGCCCAGCGCGGTGGCCAGATTGGACAGTGTCGCGACATCGGGCACAGGCGAACTGTAGCGGGCTACTCGTTGTGCAGCTGGAAATCGGCGTACTCGAACCCTGGCGAGACCACGCAGCTCATCAGCGTGGCCGCGGCGACCGGCAAGGTCGACTGCCACTGTCCGGCCGGGATGTGCGCCTGCGGCCGTTCGCCCGCCTCGATGTCCGGCCCCAGCCGTATCTCGACGACCTCGCCCGGTTCGGCGCCGTCGCCGCCGAGCAGCAGCGTCACCGGCGCACCCCGGTGCCAGAACCACAGCTCGTCCGCGCGCAGCCGGTGCCAGGCCGAGTGCTGCCCCGCCGCAAGCAGGAAGTAGATGGCGCTGGTGAACACCCGCTCACCGGCGAAGCCGGCCGGTTGCGTGACGTGCGTAGAGCGCCAGGTCCCCGCGAAGAACCCGCCTTCGCCCGCCAACGGCTCAAGTCCCAGCTCGGTGGCCCAGGTGGGAACGTCGTGCATATGGCCGAGCCTAGGGGGCCTGGGCGCCGGTCCAGGCGGTGACCAGCAACTGCGAGCTGTTCGGGTCGGTCGGCAGCGCGGCCGTGTGCACCGTGCCCCAGTCCATTCCCGGCGATGGCACCGGCCGGGTCACGCCGCTGGTGGTGCGCAGGCCGGCCGTGGCCAGTTGCCGCTGCTCGGCCGGGCTGCGCAGGAACGCGCGGAACATCTGCGCGGCCTGCCCCTGCGAGCTGCTGATCCAGTCGCCGGCCAGCGGCACGTACGGGAAGTCGAGGCACGGCCCGCTCCCGCCCAGGCGGACCTCGTCGAGCACGTTCACGGGTTTGGTCACGCCGTCGGTGCCGAGGTTGCGTTCGTAGAGCGCCACCTCGGGCACGGGCACCGCCGAGTACGGCGCGCCCTGCAACCCAGGCGTTCTGGCCAGCGCGATCAACGCGGTCAGCGTGTCCGAAGGCAGCGCGGTCGGCTGCTTGGTCGCCACCGTGGTGATCGCCCCCGCGACCGGCGCGGACGCGAGCGTGCTCGGTGTGAGCGGTGCGTTGCCAGGGTCGACCATGGCCTCCAGCGCGAGTTCGCTGGCCGGGTTGGTGGCCGGATTGGGCAGGTCGACGATGAACGCGCCCCAGGTCGGTTCGCCAAGGCTGGCCCAGCCGGAGGCCGACGCGAGCAGGTTGGGCAGACCGGTCCAGGCCAGCGGTGCGGTCGCGGACGCGGCCTTGGCCGCGTCCGGCGGCATGGCCAGCACGATCGGGCTGGTGGCAACGGACTGGGCGACGTCGGCGACGAGCGCGCCGTGCTGGGTCGCCAGCTGGTTGGTCCACAGCGACGAGTCCGCGATCCACGCCTGCGGCTTGGGCCCGTACTTGCCCGTGTTCCAGCTGCCGGTCAACCCGGCCAGTACCTGCGCGGGTTCGACCGAGCTGACCTGGATCTGCACGCAACGGTCGGCGACCACGATCTGCTGGGCGTTGTAGGCCTCGGCCGCGGTCCTGGTGGCCACCGCGATCGAGGGTGAGGCCGCCACCTGGACGGCCATCGGGCCGCCGTTGCAGGCGTGCGCCTGGGCCTGGTTGCGCGCGTTGAGCGCTCCGCCCACCCACATCCAGGCCAGGCCGCCCAGCGCGAGCAGGATCACCAGGCCGAGCACCGCCAGCGGCCAGCGCGCGATCCGCCGCAGGCCGAGCGGGGAAGCGGCCTGCCGCCGCATCGTCCACTTGTCCGACCGGTGTCGCGACATCCCAACGTTCCCCTTGGTGTGACACAAAGCAATGTGCGTCACGCTAACAGGTGAAGGTTGTACTCCGGATGAAACTGCGCTCAGTAGTCGCCGAGCGCAGTTGGTCCCACGCTGTTTGAATCAAACACAGTAGTTGGACCGAACGGGGGTCAGCAGGTCGGCGCACACCGCGAGCAGTTTGGCGCGCAGCGGTGCCGCGTCCTGCGCGAACCCTGCTTGTTCGCGGGCGTATTCGGCGCGGCCCTGCGGGGTTTCGATGGGCACCGGTTGGTAACCGAGCCGACGCAGATCGTAAGGGCTGGCCCGCATGTCCAGTTCGCGAACGCGCAGCGCCAACGCGAAACAGTCCGCGACCAATTCGCTGGGCACGTACGGATCCAATTTGTAAGCCCATTTGAAAAGATCCATGTTCGCATGAAGGCAACCGGGCTGTTCCAAGTCCGGCTGGCTCGCCCTGGTCGGCCTGAGCGTGTTGTACGGGACCGCGTCCGGCGTGAAGAACCGGAACGCGTCGAAGTGCCCGCACCGCACGGTCAGGCCCTCCACCACCTCGTCGGTCCCGGCCGAACCGAGCCGCAGCGGCCAGGCGCTGTGCCGCACCTGCTCCTGGCCGATCCGGTACACCATGGCCCATTCGTGCAGCCCGAAACAGCCCAGTTGCGGTGGCCGCGACGCTGTCCCGGCGAGCAGCCGCTGGATGAACTCGGCGGTTTCCCGCCGCGCCGGCGCGATCACCGGGTCGACCACGACCCCGTCCGCGACCTCGACGAACCCTGGCCGCTTCAGGAACGTGCGCGCCGCGTCCCCGGCCAGCACCACACCGAGTCCAGGGGTCCAGCGGGCCAGCCGGGCGGGCCGCTGCGAGTAGTAGGTGAACAGGAAGTCCAGCACCGGGTGCTTCTCGCCGCGCGCCTTGCGTTCCTGGTGCGGCTCGGTCCACCGGCGAACGCGGTCGGAGTGCGCGGCCTGACGGGCCAGCCACTGCTCCTGCGCGAGAATCACGGATTTTCCTGGCCGGGGAAGTGCTTGTCCAGCCAGGTGGTGACGGTCTTGAGCGCGTTGGCACGCACCGGGGAAGCGGAGAGGAACAGGTCGTGCATGCCGCCCGGAATGGCAATCGCCTCGACATCGGGGCCGATCTTGGGCGCCCACCGGGCGATCTGGTCGACGTCGAGCACGATGTCCGCGCGCATGACCGGCTCGCTCCATGTGAGCTGGCGCAGCAGGCTCCGGTCCGAGTGCATCACCAGCACCGGCCCGCGCACGGCCAACCCCTGGTGCAGTTCGCCGTGGGCGCGCCGCACCGCGGCCAGCCAGCCCGCGCGCACCGGCACCGCGGCCAGCGGCTTCCAGTCCAGCCGGAAGTCCCACTCGCCGTGGTAGTCCTTGTGCAGGCTCTCCCCGTACGCCGTGCTCGACGTGGGCCGCAGCGCGTACATCGGCGCCACCTTGCCGAGCAGCTGAATCATCGGACTGGCCAGCACCCGCAGATGCCACGGTTCGGCCAGGTCAAGCCACGGGCTGTTCAACACCAGCCCGTCGACGATCCCGTCCGCCCGCCGCGCGTGCGCCCACAAACTGGTGACAAGGCCGCCGGTCGAGTGTCCGAACACGACCAGCCGCCGATACCCCGGCTCCGCACGGATCAGCTCGGCCGCCGCGTCCAGCTCCTCGAAGTAGCCGTGCATGTCGGTGCTGAAGTTGGCCTCCTGGCCAGGTCGGATCGAGCGGCCGTACCGGCGCAGGTCCAGTCCGTACACGTCGAAGCCGAGCGCGGCGAGCTGCCCGGCCAGTTCGGCCTGGAGGAAGTAGTCGGCCCAGCCGTGCACCAGCAGCAGCGAACCCCGCCCCTGGTTGGCGGTCGCCGGCAGTCGCACCAGGGTGGCCACCACGTCGCCGTGCGCGTCCGCGCGCAGTGGGATGGTGCGGGCCTGGAAGTCGCCGCCGAGCGCGGCGTCCGGCTGCCAGCCCTCGGTGGTGGTGTCGGCCTTGGTGTGCTCGGTCATGATGATGTGGTCCCTCTTCAAGAGCCCGCAGTCGGTGAGGGCATGGTTTCCCTGGACAATGTCGATGTCACGTGCGTGCCATCGTGCACGGTCCCAACGTATTCCTCGACCAGATCTTCCAACGCCACCACTCCGGCCAATGATCCGTCCGGCCGCACCGCGCTCGCCAGGTGACTGTTCGCCCTGCGCAACGCGGACAGCGCCTCGTCGAGCCGGGCGTCGGTCGGCAACTCGGGCAGGCCGCGCACCCGGTTCGCCGGGACCGGAGTGGACGGTTCCGCGTTCGCGATATCCAGAATGTCCTTGACATGCAGATATCCGGCGAGGTGGCCGTTGGTGCGTAGCGGGAACCGGGAGAAACCGGTGGCCGCGACCAGATCCTCGACGTCGCCGACGGTCGGCGCGGCCGGCAGCGTGGCCAGCTCGGCCATGGGCACCACCACGTCGGCGACCGTGCGGTTCGTCGAGGACAGCGTCTTGGCCAACCGCCGGTGCTCCGATCCCTCCAGCAACCCCTCGCGTCGCGATTCGGCGATCAGGGAAGCCAGCTCGTCAGGGGTGTACGCACTGTCCAGTTCGGATTTCGGCGTGACCCGGATCAGCTTGAGTACAGCGGAAGCGATCGCGGTGTAGAGGTTGAGCAGGGGCCGAGTCAGCTGGCAGAACCGCAGGTGGATCGGGACCAGCCACATGGCGGCCCGTTCCGGTCCTGCGAGAGCCAGGTTCTTGGGTACCATCTCGCCGAGCAGCGTGTGCAGCATGGTCACCACGCACAGCGCGATGACGAAGCTGAGCACGTGCAGCAACGCGTTCGGCATGCCCAACGCGGTGAACGGCTCCGCGAGCAGTCCCGACACGGCCGGCTCGGCCAGCGCACCGAGGCCCAGCGAGCACACGGTCACCCCGAGCTGCGCGCCCGCGATCAGCAACGGCAACTGGCTGCTGCCGCGCAACGCGGTACGCGCCCGCGCCCGGCCCTCGGCGGCCAGTATCTCCAACCGGTCCCGGCGCGCGGTGATCACCGCGAACTCGGCGCCGACGAAGAACGCGTTGCCGCACAACAACAACACGGTCAGGAAGAGGGCGAGCCCGGTGTTCACGCCTGGCCTCCCTCGGTGGGCCGAGTGAGACGCAATTCGGCGACCCGGTGGCGGTCCATGCTCAGCACGGTGATCCGCCAACCGTCCACTCGGACCTCGTCGCCCACGTCCGGGATGCGACCGAGGTGCGCGACGACCATGCCGGCGAGCGTCTCGTACTCGCCGTCGGGCATGCCGAAACCGGTCGCCTCGGCCACTTCGTCGTCGCGCAGCAGCCCGGAGACCATCCAGTTGTTCGGCCCGAGCGATCGCACCGGCGCGGTCTCCCGCCGGTCGTGCTCGTCCCGAACGTCGCCGACGATCTCCTCGATCAGGTCCTCCAGCGTGACCAGGCCGGCAGTGCCGCCGTACTCGTCGACCACGATCGCGACCTGCAGTCCGGACGCGCGCACTCGATCGAGCAGCGCGTCGGCGGGCAGCGTCTCGGGCACGGTCGGTACCGGCCGCACCAGCGCGGACACCTTGGTGGTGCCGCGTTCCGGGATCGGCACCCCGAAGGTCTGCTTGACGTGCACCATGCCGCGCACATCGTCGAGGTCGCCGTCGTGCACGGGAAAGCGGGAGAACCCGCTCTGCCGGCTCGCCTCGATCAGGTCCAGCACGGTCGCGTCGGACTTGAGCGACTCGACCTGCACCCGAGGAGTCATCAGTTCCTCGGCGGTGTGGTCGCCGAAACGCAGCGAGCGGTCCAGCAGCCTGGCGGTGCCCTGGTCGAGCGTGCCGTGCTGAGCACTGGACCGAACCAGCGAACCCAACTCCTCCGGCGACCGCGCGGACCGCAGTTCCTCGGCCGGTTCAACGCCGAGCCTGCGCACCACCCAGTTCGCCGATCCGTTGAGCGCGTTGATCAGCCAGCTGAACACCACCGAGAACCCGGTCTGGAACCCGGCGACCGCGCGCGCCGTGGCCAGCGCGCGTGCGATGGCGAGGTTCTTGGGCACGAGTTCGCCGAACACCACGGACAACGTGGTCGCCAGCAGCAGCGCGATCACATAGCCGATGACCTCGGCCACGCTCTGCGAGAGTCCGGTCTTCTCCAGAACCGGCCTGAGCAGCCCGGCAATGGCGGGCTCGGCCAGGTAGCCTACGGCGAGAGTGGTCAGCGTGATGCCCAACTGTGCGCCGGAGAGCTGGAAGGACAGCGCCTTGTGCGCCTTGGCCACGCGTTTCGCGCGCCGGTCGCCGACCTGCCGCACGTGGTTGTCCACCTGGAGTTTCTCCAGGGTGGTCAGCGAGTACTCGGCGGCAACGAACACCGCGGCGCCCGCGGTCAGCACGATGACCAGCACTACTTCCAGGGCATCGAGCACGGTCCCGGTCACCGCAGCACCCCCAGTGCGCGATGAGCCGGGCTTATATGGCAACCAGGACTGGTGTCGCCGGGGCTTGATGAACCCGGCTCAGTACTGCCAGGTGAGGGTGCGTCGCGCACCGAGGAACTCACTCCCCAACGAACTCAAATCGGATTGAATGCCCCCGAGCATAGTTGCTCCGCGTGCCGGCTGCCGCGATCTCCCTGCCAACGACGGGTGATATTCACGCCGGAACCGAGCGGACCGCGTGCCCGCGCACCGGCAGGTGCAACACGCCGTTGATGTTGCGCGAATGGCGCCGCCGCGGCCGGCCGGCCAAGGTCAGGTTCGGGTACCGGGTGAACAGCGCCCGCAGCGCTACCGCAGCTTCGATCCTGGCCAGCCCCGCGCCGAGGCAGTAGTGCACGCCTGCGGAGAACCCGAGGTGGTCGCGGTTGTTGGCACGGGTCGGGTCGAATCGCTCCGGCTCGGTGAACACCGACGGGTCGCGGTTGGCGCCGGCCAGCAGCAGCAGGATCGGCTCGTCCGCCTTGAGCTCCGCCCCGGCCACGGTGAGCGGTTCGTGCGCGAGCCGCATGGTGAACTGCACCGGCGGATCGTGCCGCAGCACCTCCTCGACCACGTCGTCGGCGCGATCCGGATTGGCGACGAACCAGGCCAGCGCTTCCGGGTTGCGCAGCAGCGCGAGCACCCCGTTGCCGATCAGGTTGACCGTGGTCTCGAAGCCGGCGACCAGCAGCAGTTCGGTGCTGGCCAGCAGGTCCGCGTGGAGAACGGCGGGATCGGTGTCGCCTGCCGCGACCAGTTCGCTGATCAGGTCGTCACCGGGTTCGGCCCTGCGCTGGTCGATGAGCTTGGTGAAGTAGTCGGCCATCTCGGTGAGGGCGTCGCGCAGCCTGGTGTACTCGGCGACCGTGCGCACGTCGTCGAGGGACGCGCCGAGGATCGCGCCCCACGGGATGAACTTCGGGTACTCCTCGCCGGGCACGCCGAGCAGATCGCAGATCACCTGGACCGGGACGCGCACCGCGAAGTCGTCGATGAGATCGAATTCGTCGCGGTCACCGAGTTCGTCCAGGAATCCGTCCACGACCTGTTCGATGCGCTCGGTGCGAGCGCGCAGCGCCTTCGGGCTGAACCACGGCGCGACCATCTTGCGCAGCCGGGTGTGCGTCGGCGGGTCGAGCGAGAGGAACGAGTCCTGGATCGGGTGCACAGCTTCGCCGTGTCCGACCCCGCTCTGGAACGACTCGCGGGTGCCGTCGTTCGTCGTACGCACCCCGAACCGCTGGTCCCGCAGCACCGAGTTGACCACCGAGTGCGACGCGGTCGCGTACATGCCGAGTCGGCTCCTGCTGATCTCGCCCCGGCTCCGTACCCGCTCGTAGATCCGGTAGGGCTCGGTGTGCGGGCTACGCGCCAACACTGCCGCGCTCGGATCACCGAGCAGCGCGTAGCCGCGCAGGATGGATCGGAACATGAGCAGACCGAAGTGGAGCCGGGCTCCGGCGGGGAGAGCCATGAAGTCGACCTCCGTCTTGACGAAACAGTGGCGATGCTCAAGAATCTTAGTGACTAAAGTAGATCCAAGGTACCCGTACTAGGAGTATTCCGTGTCTGCTCTGCCTGAGCCCACGCGTGACGCAGCGGTCCTGCGTATTTCCGACGCCGACCGCGAGCAGGCCGTTGTCGCGCTGAACGACGCGGTGGCCGACGGCAGGCTGAGCTGGGAGGAACACGCCGAACGGGTGGATCTCGCGCTCAAGGCCCGAACCAGGGCCGAACTCGCCCCGTACCTTGCCGACCTCGGCAAGCTCGCGGTGCCGGGCAGCACCGACGGCCTGCCGCAGCGCGTTGTCGCCAGGGGCAGCAAGATCATCCGCTCGCCCGAACCGGGCCGCCGGGTCGAGGCGCGGGCCTTGTTCGGCGCGGTCTACCTCAAGCTGGTCGACGCCGAGCCGGGCACCGAGATCCTGGTCGAGGCGTCCTCGTTCTGCGGCAAGGTCGTGCTGATCGTCGGTGAGGACGCCACCGTCATCGACGAGGGCGATGCCGTGCTCGGCAAGCGCAAGATCCTCACCGAGGCGCCGTCCGGCAAGGGTCCGCTGATCCGCATCACCGGCCGCAGCACGCTCGGGCATCTCAAGGTCGTCCAGGAAGGCTCGGACTGGTGGGGTCACTGGCACGCTCGCTGACCCGCTGAGCCCCACGGCCACTCACCAGCCATCCCAACCCGGCGGCGACCAACTGCGCTGCCCCGACGACCACGATCACCCGCTCAGGGCCCAACGTCGGCGCGAGCGCCCCGCCGATGACCGAGCCGAGCGCGAACCCGCCGATCTTCAGGCTGGCCCCGGTGGTGCTCACCTGGCTGAGCAGGGCCGGCGGCGAGTGCTGCTGCCGGGTGGCGAACAGCGCGGGCAACGTCGGCCCGGACGCGATCCCGGCGAGCAGCAGCAGCGGCAGCGCCACCGGCAGTGACGGCGCCAGCGGCCAGCTGAACAGCACGACACCGAACGCCGCCGTGCAGATCAGTACCCGCCGGTCCGGCCTGTGGGTTTCCCGGCGGGCGATGGTCAGGGTGCTGATCAGGCAGCCCGCCTCCAACGCGGTCCACAGGTAGCCGCTGTAGGTGGCTTTGCCGCCGATCCCGGCCGCGTAGAGCGGCAGCACCACGGTGAGCATGCCGACCGAGCCCCAACCGAGCACGCTGGTCAGCGTGGCCGCGCGCAGCGGCGGCTCGACCACCACCTGACGCAGTCCGGCGCGCACCGCGGCCGCGATGCGGGTCGGTCGCCCCCCGCCTTCGGCGAGCGGCGCACCCGGCGGAATGGTCAACGCGGCGGCCGCGCCCGCGATCGCGATGCAGGACACCGCCAGCAGCGCCTGCGCGGGTCCGATCGTCGCGGCCAGCGTGCCGACCAGGGCCGGGCCCGCGATGCTGCTCAGGTTGAAGGTGGTCGCGTCCATCCGGTTCAGCCGACTGAAGTCCGAGCCCGGCGCCAGGCTCGGCACCAGGCTGGTGAACCCGCCGGTGGTGCCCGGGACCACGATGCCGCCGACCGCGGCCAGTAGCACCGGCAGCATGATCGGCGTCCTGCCGACGGTCAGCACCAGGGCGACCGCACTGACCGCGACCACCAGCTGTCCGGCGGCGAGCGCCCGAGCCCGGTGGCGCAGCCGGCCGAGCCAAGCGCCGAGTACCGGCCCCGATACCAGCGACGGCAGCGTCCACGCCCCCGTGACCAGGCCGACCTCCTGTGGATGCCCGGTGCGCAGCAGCACCAGCAGCACAAGACCCGGCGTCAGCATCTCGTCGGCCAACCGGGCCAATGTCGCGGCGGCGCAGTAGCGCCCGAGCACCCCCTTGAACACATGCACCCCCGCTGCTTGTAACGGCTTTAGCGAAGATAGCCGTTACAGTGCGGATGTACATAGAGTTTTCGAGGAGGGTGATGCGCGTGGCAAGGTCGATCCGGGAGCCGAAGCGGTTCGTGCATCTGGCCGTTGACCTGGTCAACACCGGGCGCGACGGCCGGGATTTCCTGGTCACTCCCTACGATCTGCACGAGTTCCTCCTCGAGTGCGGTGAGCCGGAGCCCTTCGAGGTCAACGCAGCCGACGTCCTCGCCGTGGTCGTGCTGCGTGCGCGGTTGCGCCAGGTGTTCACAGCGGCGACCGAGGACGAGGCGGCGGCTCTGCTCAACGAGGTGCTGGCCGAGTCGGCGACCGCGCCCTACCTCTCGCTGCACGACGAGGTCGGCTGGCATCTGCACGTGGCCAAACCGGACGCGGAATGGGCGGAGTGGCTGGCCGCGCTTACCGCGACCGGGCTGGCCGAGCTGATCAGCGCGGGTGGCTTCGACCGGATGCGGATCTGCGCCGCGCAGGGCTGTCAGCGTGCGTTCCTCGACGAGTCGCGCAATCACAGCCAGCGCTACTGCACCCAGACCTGCGCCACCCGCTCCAGGGTGAACGCCTATCGCGCCCGGCAAGACGTCGCTCAGTCCGATTTTTAGGTCCGGCGCACGCTCTGTTCGACCAGGTCCAGCACCGGTTCCAGATTGTCCGCGGGCAGGCCCATGGCCAGGTGCGAGACAAGGCCCTCCAGCACCAACTCCAGGTAGGCGCTGAGCACCTCGACGTCCACGTCGTCGCGGAGCTTGCCGGCGGTGCGCTGGCGCAGCAGCCGCTGTCGCGTGGCTGTGCCGAGTTGCTCGGAGCGTTCCGCCCAGCGCGCCCGGAAGTCCGGGTCCGTGCGCAGCCTGCGGGAGACCTCGAGCCGGGTGCCCAGCCACTCGGCCGGGTGCTCGCCGTCGTCGTCGGGGCGGGGCGATAGTAGGTCGCGCATGACCTGGACCAGGCCCTGTTCGGCGACGACCTCGGCCATCCGTAGCGCGTCCTCCTCGGCAAGCGCGAGGAACAACGACTCCTTGTCGCGGAAGTGGTGGAAGATGGCGCCGCGGGAGAGCCCGGTGGCTTCTTCCAGCCTGCGAACCGTGGCACCCTCGTAGCCGTACCGGGCGAAGCAGGTGCGCGCACCGTCGAGGATCTGTCGTCGACGTGCGTCGAGATGGTCCTGGCTCACCCGTGGCATTCCTCGATCGTCCCAGCAGAGCACCATCTGCCGCAAACCGTACGTACGGTTGGACAAGCGACGCCCCGATCAGGGGCCTGTCAGTATCGACGGAGTGTGTGCTGAGAGCTCACGCAATGTGGCCTCGAAGTTCCGTTCAGAATCCGCGCGGGCCCCAACCTGGCGCTCCGTCGCCTCGAAGATTGTTCATAGCTACGAAAGGTTCGAGGACCGGGCAACTGTCAGAGGCCGCGTGTAGCTTCGATTGAAGGTGACTCAACAGGCACATCTATCGAGTCGGAAGGGGTGACGAACATGACCATGCTATCGGACAAACCCACCGAACCAACGACGACGATGCTGCACGACCGTGCGGCAGCGGAAACGTATGTGGCATCGGTCTGCTTCAAGCATGGCCCACCGAGACTGCTCGGCGTCGAGTTGGAGTGGACCGTGCATCACGCGCACGACCACAGTCGATACCTCGACGCTCGGCATCTCGCCGACGCACTGGGCGCGCACGCGCCGACCAGTTTGAATCCGGACAGCCCCGAGCTGCCGTTGCCGGGCGGCAGCCGTATCACCGTTGAACCGGGCGGCCAGGTCGAGATCTCCTCGGCGGCCAGCTCGTCGCTCGCCACTCTCGTCGCGACCGTATCCGCCGACATCGCCCTGTTGCACGAACAGCTTCGCGCCAACGGGCTCACGGTCGGAATTCGAGGAATCGACCCGTATCGGGCACCTCGTCGGTTGCTCGACACTCCCCGCTACGCCGCCATGGAGGCCGCGTTCGAGCCAATCGGCCCGGACGGCATCGCCATGATGTGCAGCACTGCCGGCCTGCAGGTCTGTGTCGACGCAGGGGAGGGCGATCGAGTCGCGGCCCGCTGGGCCGCGGTGCACGCGTTGGGTCCGGTGCTCACCGCGTTGTTCGCCAATTCCAGTCAGACCCGCGGCCCGTGCGCACCGCCGTGGGCCTCCGCCCGACTGCGCACGTTGCTCGGCACTGATCCGCCAAGAATGCGACCGCCCGCGGTGTTCACCGCCGATCCGGCCGCCAGTTGGGCGCGGCACGTCCTGGACGTGCCGGTGATCTGCGTTCGCCGGCCGACCGGCAGTTGGCAGCCGCCGATCAAGATGAGCTTCGCAGACTGGATCGACGGCGCGCTACCCGACCCGCCGACCACCGAGGACCTGGACTATCACATATCCACGCTGTTTCCTCCGGTGCGCCCGCGTGGCTATCTCGAGGTGCGTTATCTGGACGCACAGCAGGGCGAGGGCTGGATAACCCCGGCCGCCCTGCTCATCGGCCTTGTGGCCAAAGAATCCACTGTGGACGAAGTACTGGACATCACGGCACCGGCCGCGAACCGGTGGCTGCACGCGGCCCGGTACGGCCTCGACGACAAGCGGATCGCCACGGTGGCCCGTGCCGTTGTCGGGCTGGCCGAGCGGGTGCTCGCCGACGGAACCGACCTCGACGCGGAGCTGACCGCCTCGGTGATCAAGCAGGCGCACCAACGGATCGCCGGCGTCGGACGGGAGGACAATTGAGCACGACCCAAGCTGTGAATTCTGAAAAGAAGGGGACTTTCGCGGAGCTCGAAGGAGAAAGGCTGCGCGACGCGGTCGCGGAGAACCTGATCCGAGCACGCGATCGCAGCGTCACGCTGACCGACGCGGTCGACGACGACGAGCTGGTGCGCCAGCACTCCAAGCTGATGTCCCCGCTGGTGTGGGATCTCGCGCACATCGGTAGCCAGGAAGAACTCTGGCTGGTGCGCGATGTCGGCGGGCGGGAGCCGCTACGGGCCGACCTCGACGACATCTACGACGCGTTCCAGACTCCGCGTGCGGATCGGCCCGCGCTGCCGATGCTCAATCCGGCCGAGGCACGTGGCTACGTCCGGGAGGTCCGGGCCAAGGCACTGGACGTGCTGGAGTCCACGCCGTTGGCGGGGCGCCGCCTTGTCGAGCACGCCTTCGCCTTCGGCATGATCGTGCAACACGAGCAGCAGCACGACGAGACCATGCTGGCCACGCACCAGTTGCGCAGCGGCGCCCCTGTGCTGCACGCGCCACCGCCGCCAAGCGCCGATGTCGCGTTGCCGGCCGAGGTGTTCGTGCCGGCGGGCCTGTTCACCATGGGCACGTCGACCGAACCGTGGGCACTGGACAACGAGCGGCCGGCGCACGCCGTGCACGTCGACGCGTTCTTCCTGGACACCGTGCCGGTGACCAATGGCGCGTACCAGCGGTTCATCGCGGCGGGCGGGTACGACGACCCGAAGTACTGGAGCGAAGCGGGTTGGGCCTACCGCAACGAGGCCAACGTCATCGCTCCGCGCTTCTGGCGGTGGGAAGGGAAGGGAGACGGCAACGGCTGGCTGCGAACCAGATTCGGCATCGTCGAACCGGTGCCGGCCGACGAACCCGTTGTGCACGTGAGCTTCTACGAGGCCCAGGCCTACGCGAACTGGGCAGGCAAGCGGCTACCCACCGAAGCGGAGTGGGAGAAGGCCGCGCGCTACGACCCGGTGACCGACCGCTCGCGGCGCTACCCGTGGGGCGATGACGACCCCCGCCCGGAACACGCCAATCTCGGCCAGCGGCACCTGAGCCCTGCACCGGTCGGCGCGTATCCGGCCGGCGCGGCGCCGAGCGGGGCGCAGCAGCTCATCGGCGACGTGTGGGAGTGGACGAGCAGCGACTTCCACGGCTATCCCGGATTCACCGTGTTCCCGTACCCCGAGTACTCCAAGGTGTTCTTCGGGGCGGACTACAAGGTGTTGCGCGGCGGGTCCTTCGGCACGGACGCGGCCGCCTGTCGCGGTACGTTCCGCAACTGGGACTACCCGATCCGGCGGCAGATCTTCGCCGGCTTCCGCTGCGCGCGGGACGCCCGAGCCGACGAGTCGGACTGACCAGTGTGCCGACATCTCGCCTACCTTGGTCCGCCGGTGACCCTGGCCGACCTGCTGCTGCGCCCTGAGCACTCGCTGCTGCGACAGAGCTGGGCTCCGTGCGACATGCGGCAGGGCGGCACCATCAACGCCGACGGCTTCGGTGTCGCCTGGTACCCCGAGCATGGCTTGCCGGTGCGCTACCGCCGAGCCACCCCGTTGTGGAGCGACGAAAGCCTGCCACGGCTGGCCGAAACGGTGCGGGCGGGCGCGGTGCTCGCGGCGATCCGTTCGGCGACCGTCGGCATGCCGGTCGCCGAACTCGCGTCCCAGCCGTTCACCGAGGGGCAATGGCTGTTCAGCCACAACGG
Source organism: Pseudonocardiaceae bacterium (assembly GCA_036500685.1). GTDB lineage: Bacteria > Actinomycetota > Actinomycetes > Mycobacteriales > Pseudonocardiaceae > CAJCJE01. The sequence goes on from DASYBO010000794.1 coordinate 17,040, forward strand.
GGTGATCGCGGGCTGGCCCGATGCGGTCGCCGAGCTCGCCCGCGAACTGCCCGTCACCGACCTGATGACGCTGGACGCGCCGACAGACGCCGCGTTCCTCTGGGCCTTGGTCCGACACCGGTTGCGCTCGGGTGTTCGACCCGAGAAGGCCGTCGCCGACGTGGTGACCTCGGTCGGCGCGCAAGCACCTGGCTCCCGTCTCAACGTCCTGCTCACCGACGGCACCACCGTGGTGGCAACGACCTGGTGGCACTCGCTGTCCGTGCTGAGCACGGGCCAGCGGACCGTCATCGCATCCGAACCCTTTGATTCCGATCCAGCCTGGACGCCGGTCGCCGACCGGCGGCTGCTGGTGGCCACCCGTACTGGCGTCGACCAGTACCCACTCGACTGACGAGGCATCGATGTCTGACTCGGATATCACCATCGACAACCACCTCAGCGCCGACCACCTGGACGGCGCGCTCCGCTCGGACGTGCTCGCCGGCCTGACCGCCGAGCCGAAAACCCTGCCGCCCAAGTGGTTCTACGACGCGCGCGGCAGTGAGCTGTTCGAACAGATCACCGCGCTGCCCGAGTACTACCCGACCCGAGCGGAACGGGAGATCCTGGCCACCTACGCCGCCGAGATCGCCGCCACCACCGGCGCCCGCTCCCTGGTCGAACTGGGCTCCGGCTCCTCGGAGAAAACGCGGCTGCTGCTGACCGCCCTGCGCGACCACGGCACGCTCGAGACCTTCGTCCCGCTCGACGTGTCCGGCTCCGCGCTGCGCGAGTCGGCGGCCGCCATCGCCGCCGACTATCCGGGCCTGACCGTGCACGGCGTGCTCGGCGACTTCACCGAACACCTCGACCTGCTGCCAGGGTCCGCGCCGAGGGTGGTCGCCTTCCTCGGCGGCACCATCGGCAACCTGGTGCCGGCCGAGCGGGCCAAGTTCCTGGCCGGTGTTCGCTCAGTGCTCAATGCCGGTGAGTGGCTGCTGCTCGGCTCCGACCTGGTCAAGGACCGCGACACCCTGGTGCATGCCTACGACGACGCGGCCGGCGTGACCGGCGAGTTCAACCGCAACGTGTTGCGGGTGCTCAACCGCGAACTCAGCGCCGACTTCGACGTTGACGCATTTGCGCACGTCGCGGTGTGGGACACCGAACGGGAATGGATCGAGATGCGCCTGCGCGCCACCAGGGCCATGCGGGTGCACGTGGCCGACCTCGACCTGACCGTCGATTTCGCCGACGGCGAGGAACTGCGCACCGAGGTGTCCGCGAAGTTCCGCAAGGAAGGCGTCCGAACCGAACTCGCCGATTCCGGGTTCGAGCTGGTGAGCTGGCTGACCGACGCCCAAGGCCGGTTCGCCCTCTCGCTGGCCAGGGCGCTGCGCTAACGGAGGGTGAACTTTCGCCGCGCCGCGCCGAGTGCCTGTCAAGGGCTCAAACCGGCGCATCTAGACTCCCGCCCAACTGGACTCAGCGGCTGGTCGAACCCCGGGAGGCTAGATGGCCGAGGCGCACGTGGAGCTCCCGAACGCCATCTGGCACGCCGCCGCGCTGGTGGAGACCGCGCACCCGCCGATCCTGGTCCGGGGCTACCTGGACCTGCTCGGCGCGGAGAAGCCGGTCACCACCGGCGTGGTGAGCGCCCTCATGCGCACCAAGCTCGTGCCCAGCATCTACGAGCGCTGGTGGCGTCCGATCCTCGGCCAGGCCGTGAAGGGCCCGTTCGGCCCGACTACCGCAGGCGAGTTCCGCCTGGCCAACGACTACCTGAAACTCGAACCCGGTGACGTCGTCGTCGACGTGGCCTGCGGCCCTGGCAACTTCACCAGAGCGCTTGCCGAATCCGTCGGCGACCGCGGCCTCGCCATCGGCGTCGACGCCTCCCCGACCATGCTCGAACGCGCGGTCGCCGACACCCCGTGCGAGAACGTCGCCTACGTGCACGCCGACGCCACCGAACTCCCGCTGCGCACCGGCGGCTTCGACGCGGTCGGCTGCTTCCTCGGCCTGCACCAGTTCGACGACCCTATTCTCGCCGTCGAACGCATGGCCGCCATCCTCGCCCCCGGCGGACGCCTTGCCCTGTTCACCAGTTGCGGCCGAGGCGAACCCCTGAGCCGCGCGCTCACCGGTCCACTATGGCAACTCGGCGGCGCCCGCCTGTTCGGCCGCTGCGAACTGACCGACCTGTTGGCCGGCTTGGGTTTCGTCGACATCCAACAACGAGTCCACGGCTTCCTCCAATTCATCGGCGCCCGCAAACCGGCGTGAGAAGAGGAAACGGCGGAGCGTCCGAAGTGGACGCCCCGCCGTTTTCGTATCGGTCGCTCAGCCGCGGAGCATCTTGCGCAGCACGTACTGCATGATGCCGCCGTTGCGGTAGTAGTCGGCTTCGCCGGGGGTGTCGATGCGCAGCACCGCGTCGAACTCGACGGTCTTGCCATCGGTGCCGGTTGCGGTGACGTGCACGGTGTCCGGGGTCTTGCCGTCGTTGAGGACGGTGACACCGGAGATCGCGAAGGTCTCGGTGCCGGTCAGGCCCAGCGACGAGGCGGTCTCACCGGCCGGGAACTGCAGCGGCAGCACGCCCATGCCGATCAGGTTCGAGCGGTGGATGCGCTCGAAGGACTCGGCGACGACCGCGCGCACACCCAGCAGCGAGGTGCCCTTGGCCGCCCAGTCGCGCGACGAACCCGAGCCGTACTCCTTGCCGGCCAGGATGACCAGCGGCGTGCCGGCCGCGGCGTAGTTCTGCGCTGCGTCGTAGATGAACGCCTGCTCGCCGCCGGAGGTGAAGTCGCGGGTGTAGCCGCCCTGCACGTCGTCCAGCAGCAGGTTGCGCAGCCGGATGTTGGCGAAGGTGCCTCGGATCATCACCTCGTGGTTGCCTCGGCGCGAGCCGTAGGAGTTGAAGTCCTTGCGCTCGACGCCGTGCTCGGTCAGGTACTGGCCTGCTGGCGAGTCCTGCTTGATGGCACCGGCGGGGGAGATGTGGTCGGTGGTCACCGAGTCGCCGAGGACCGCGAGCACGCGGGCGTCGGCGATGTCGGCGACCGGCTCCGGGTCGGTGCCCATGCCCTCGAAGTACGGGGGCTTGCGCACGTAGGTGGAGTCCGCGTCCCATTCGAAGATCTTGCCGGTCGGCGTTGGCAGCGAGCGCCAGCGGTCGTCGCCTGCGAA
>DASYBO010000795.1:0-7479 GCA_036500685.1 Pseudonocardiaceae bacterium
CTGGATCATCGCGTAGGCGGTGATCATGCCGGTCCGGTCGGCCACCAGCGAACCGCTGTGCCGGGTGCGAATCTCCCCGACCCACGGGAAGTAGCCCTCGAACACGTGGTTGGCGATGCCGGTGCCCCTGGTCTCGGTCAGGAACTCGGTACGGAACCCGATCAGGCCACGGGAGGGCACCACGTAGTCCAGCTTGATCCGGCCGCTGCCGTGCCCGCCCATGTGCTGCAACTGGCCCTTGCGGCCGGCCAGCAGCTGGGTGATGGCGCCGAGGTGCTCCTCGGGCGCGTCGACCGTGAGCCGCTCGAAGGGCTCGCAGAGCTTGCCGTCGATCTCCTTGGTGACGACCTGCGGCTTGCCGACGGTCAGCTCGAAGCCCTCGCGGCGCATGGTCTCCACCAGGATGGCCAGCGCCAGCTCGCCACGGCCCTGCACCTCCCAGGTGTCCGGCCGTTCGGTTGGCAGCACGCGAACGCTCACGTTGCCGACCAGTTCGCTGTCCAACCGGGCCCTGAGCACTCGCGCGGTCAGCTTGGTGCCGCCGCCCCGACCGGCCAGCGGCGAGGTGTTCACGCCGATGGTCATCGAGATGGCGGGCTCGTCGACGGTGATCCGGGGCAGCGCCTCCGGGTCGTCCGGGTCGGCCAGTGTGTCGCCGATGGTGATGTCCGGAATACCGGCGATCGCGACCAGGTCACCGGCGTGGGCCTCCTGGGCCGGCACCCGGTCAAGGGCCTCGGTGATCAGGAGTTCGGTGACCTTGACCCGCTCGACCGTGCCGTCCTCGCGCAGCCAGGCCACGGTCTGGCCCTTGTTCAGCCGTCCGGCGTGGATGCGGCACAGCGCGATCCGGCCGAGGAAGCTGGACGCGTCCAGGTTGGTGACCAGCGCGCGCAGCGGCGCGTCCGGGTTGCCGGTCGGTGCCGGGATGTGCTCCAGCAGCACGTCGAACAGCGGGTCCAGGTTCTCGCTGTCCGGAAGGCCGCCGTCGGCGGGCGCGGTCATGCTGGCCCTGCCTGCCCGCGCGGAGGCGTAGACGACCGGGATGTCCAGCACGGAGTCGTCGATGTCGGCCGACTCGGCGGCGAGTTCGGTGGCCAGTTCCAGCAGCAGGTCGTGGGTCTCCTCGACGACCTCGGCGATGCGCGCGTCCGGCCGGTCGACCTTGTTGACGACCAGCACGACCGGCAGACCGGCGCTCAGCGTCTTGCGCAGCACGAACCGGGTCTGCGGCAGCGGGCCCTCACTGGCGTCGACCAGCAGCAGCACGCCGTCGACCATGGCGAGGCCGCGCTCGACCTCGCCACCGAAGTCTGCGTGGCCGGGGGTGTCCACCACGTTGATGGTGACGGCCTCGTGCGGGCCGCCAGGGGTCTTGCGGTTCACCGCGGTGTTCTTGGCGAGGATGGTGATGCCTTTTTCGCGCTCCAGCTCGCCGGAGTCCATCACTCGGTCGACCAGTTCGGCACGGGCGGAGAAGGCACCGGACTGGCGCAGCATGGCATCGACCAGCGTGGTCTTACCGTGGTCAACGTGGGCCACGATCGCCACATTGCGCAGGTCGGTGCGCAGGTGCTCAGTCGGTACCGGGGCGGACATCGTGGCCGTGGGCACGCGAAACTCCTCAAGAGGTGTTCTGGGGTGAACCAGCAGGGTGATAGGGCGCTGATGGAGCATGGTGCGGATGCACGCCGATCGCGTGGAACCCGCAAAATCCCCGCAAGCAGCCGACCGCCAGCGTCGTTCGCCCAGCTGCGGCCGTCTCCAGTCTACCGACCGTAGGTGCATTCCGGACAGCGGTCCCGGTGTGAGAGTGCGCTCACCTGGAGGGCCGTCACCTCGAACAACGCCGGCGAACTACGCATCCGAGGGGTATATCGCCGCGCATTGTTCTGGTATTCCCCGTGCGCCGTTCGCTGGCCGTACGCCATCAGGTCCCGCTACAGTGACGTCCGTGCTTGGCCAACATCAGCGACAGAGCCAGTGGTGGGCCGCTTACCGGCGGCCCTGACCCGCTGCGCTCAGCGCAGTCAAGCGATCTTCAGGCCGCCCGGTTGGGCGGCCTTCGTCATGTCCGGGGCCGGACTCGATCGGGTGGCGACACCAACTGATCACGGGAGTCCCGCATGACCCGCCTGTCCGGCATCACCCCCTCCGGCCACGCCCAACTCGGCAACTACCTCGGCGCGATCCAGGGCTGGGCCCGGCACACCACCGGCGAGGACCTGTACTTCGTCAGCGACCTGCACGCCATGACCAGCGCGCACAATCCGGCCAGGCTCCGCGCCCTGACCAGGGAAACCTTGGCGATCCTGCTCGGTGCCGGCATTCAAGAGGAACTGGTGTTCGTGCAGTCCGACCTGCTGGCCGAACACGCCTCGCTGACCTGGATCCTGGAATGCCTCTGCACCTATGGCGAGGCCCGCAGGATGATCCAGTTCAAGGAGAAGTCCAAGGGCCAGTCCGGGGTGCGGCTGAGCCTGCTCACCTACCCGGTGCTGATGGTCGCCGACATCCTGCTCTACGGCGCCGACCAGGTCCCGGTGGGCGCGGACCAGGCCCAGCACGTCGAGTTGGCCCGGTCGTTGGCGCGCCGGTTCAACGGCCAGTACGGCGAGGTCTTCGCCGTGCCGGAACTGCAACTGCCACCCACCGCGGCGCGGGTCCGCGACCTCACCGATCCGACCCGCAAGATGGCCAAGTCGACCCGCGACTCGGCAGGCGTGATCTACGTGCTCGACCCGCCCGACCTGATCCGCCGCAAGATCGGCAGGGCCGTCACCGACAACCTGGCCACGATCGCCTACGACCAGGAGAAGCAGCCCGGTGTCGCGAACCTGCTTGAGATCCTGGCCGGCTGCACCGGCCAGCGTCCCGAGGACCTGACCGAGGGCATCAGCGACTACGCGAACCTCAAGACACTCGTGGCCGACGCGGTCATCGAGGAACTCCGCGACACCCGCAAACAGGCCCTGGAACTCATCGACGACCGCGCCGAACTCGACCGGATCCGGGCTCGCGGCGCCGAACGCGCCCGAGAACGAGCGCAATCCCGACTGGCCGCCGCGCGCCGCATGGCCGGCCTCGGTTGAAGAGCCGCCCGCGCCGCGCGCCTCAGAGCAGGGCGCGCAGCGCGGGCAGCACCGCGCGATCAGCGTCCAGCCAGTCCAATTCGTCCAGCTCCGACTGACGGACCCAGCGCAACGCGTGATGCTCCAACGCGTCCGGCCGCTGCCCGTCGACCAGCAGCGCGGCGTGAATCCGCAGCACCCATCCACTGGGCAGGATCAGATCCGGCCCGACCCGCCCGGTGGCTCGCACGGTCGCGCCCAGTTCTTCCTGGCATTCCCGCACGATCGCCTGCTCCTCGGTCTCGCCCGGCTCGACCCGGCCACCGGGAAACTCCCAGCGCCCGGCCAGCGCGGGCGGATACGACCGCTGTGCGGCCAGCACCGCCCCGTCGGCGATGATCGCCGCACCCACCACCGTCGGCGCGTCGCCGAGTCGCTCGGCCCGCGCCACAACGGCCCTCAGCCACGCAGCACCAAACCGCTCAGCCCGCCAACCGACGGCTCGCACCACTCCCTCGCCCACTGACACGGATACCGTCGCCCGCCAGCCGAATCCCGATACGCGCAGCACGATGCCGCGCTCATCGGCCCGCTCGCACCGCAGCACCCCGCGCACCCCGAACGGTCCGATCCGCACCGGCAGTTCGCTTCCGGCCAGGACCTGCTCTGGTCGCTCCGCAGGCAACCGCACCCCCACCTCGGCCAAATGCGTTGCCGCCAGCCAGGTTTCTGCCAGTACCGCGGCCACGGTGCGCGCAGGCGCGGTCGTGCTGATCTCCACGCGTGCTGATCCTGCCGCAACGCTCACCGCGACGCCGTCCTAGCCGGCGGACCGGGCCAGCGCACCTCGAACCGGGCGCCGCCATCGCTGGATTCGCCGAGCCGCACCGATCCGTTGCGCCGCCGCACCACCTCGGCCACCAACGCCAACCCGAGCCCGGACCCGCCGGTGCGCCTGCCTCGATCGTCCTGCACCCGGTAGAACCGGTCGAAGACGCGCGAACGATGTTCCACCGGAACCCCCGGCCCGTCGTCGTCGACGGTCAGCCGCACCCCGTCGAAGGTGGGCAGCACCAGGACGCCGATCATGTCGCGCGCGTGCCGGGCCGCGTTGCGCAACAGGTTGTCCAGCACCAGTTCCACCTCGCCCGGCGCGGCCCACACCGGACACGGGTTCGGCGGAACGCGCAGCCGGACCGGCGGCGCGTCCGTCGGCAACCGCGCGACCGCGGCCGACGCGGCGAAGGCCAGATCGACCGGCCCAGCCGCTGCCCACTCCCCGGAGTCCGAACGGGACAGTACGAGCAGATCGTCGATCAGCGTGGACAACCGCTCCGCTTCGGCGACGACATCGCTGAGCACCTCCTGCGCCAGATCCGGATTCGGATGCACCACCGCGACCTCGGCCTGCGCCCTGATCGACGCGACCGGCGACCGCAGTTCGTGCGCGGCGTCGCCGGTGAAGCGCTGCAACCGTTGCCGGGCCTCGTCCCGCCTGGCCAGCAACGCGTTCAATGCTTCGGCGAGTTCACGCAGTTCGTCCCGCGCCACCGGCATCGGCAACCGCTGCCCCGGCGGCAACGCGGCCGCCGCCGTACGCATCCGGCGCACCGGCCGCAACGAACTGCGCACGGCGACCCAGGTAGCCGCCCCCGCGACTACCCCACCAACAACCGCCGCGAACAGCAGCCACTGAAACGCCAACGCGCCCGCTTCGTCGTAGCCGACCAAACTCGCGCCGACCACCACCAGCCGCCGACTACCGTCTGGAGTGGACACAACGCTGCCCAGCCAGCGCAGTGGCGGATTGCCGGCCTGGTCGATGACGCCCAGCCCGGACTCGAGGTCGTCGATCTCCGCGCCGTCCAAGGGCGGGCGCGGCGCCCCGTCGACCGGATTGCCGGCCCGGTCCAGAATCCGGATCGAGGTCTCGAACGGCGGCGCCGGCAACGTGCGCCCGTCGGCCACCGCCGAGGTCGCGTTGGTCAGGCTGCCCTTGAGTTCCCGGTCGGCCGCGTCCACGAGCAGCGTGCCGAGCAGGAAGCTGCTCAGCTTGGCCAGCAGGGCGAGGCAGAGCACGGTCACGGTGGCGGCCAACGCGGTGATCCGGAATTCGACGGTCCGCCGCAGCCACCAGCCGGCCAGCGAATTCACCGCGGCTCGCCGAGGTCGGTCGGTTCGAGGGCCGCGTCCAGCTCGGAAGTGCTGATCAGATAGCCGTGCCCGCGCACGGTCTGCAGCAGTTCGCCCGCGCCGGCCGCTTCGAGCTTGCGCCGCAGATAACCGACGTAGACCTCGACCACGTTGCGGGTGGCGGCCTGCTCGTCGCCCCAGACCACGCGGAGCAGGTCATCCTTGGTGACCACCGCACCCGCCCGGCCGACCAACACGTCGAGCACGGCATACTCGCGTGGACTGAGCTCCAGGGCCGAACCCGACCAGCGAACCTGCCGCCGCGACCGGTCGACCTCCAGCTCGCCGACCCGGACCTGCTGGCGAGGCGCGTCGCCGGCCGCGCGGCGCAGCAACGCCTTCACCTGCGCCACCAGGATCCGGTAGGAGAACGGTTTGACCAGGTAGCCGTCGGCCCCGAGGTCGAGCCCGTCGGCCTGGTCGTACTCGCCGTCCTTGGCCGAGATGAGCAGCACCGGCGTCCGCACACCTTCCGCGCGCAGCTGCTCCAACACGCGATAACCCGACATGCCGGGCAGCATGATGTCCAGCAGCACGATGTCGAACGCGCCGGTCAGGGCGGCCCGCAGCGCGCTGGGACCGTCCGCGGTGAGGGCGACATCCATGCCCTCGGCGGCAAGACCGCGGCTGAGCGCCTTGCGCACGCCCCACTCGTCATCAGCGACCAACACTCGCGCGTTCACGTGATCAGCCTGCCCTCAACCAGCGACAATGCCACGACCCTCTCAGCCAGTTCTCAGCTCCACGCCGACTCTCAGCGCCATCTCAGCTTGCCTCGGGCAGGCTCATGGCGTCGGACCAACCGGGTCGATCCACCGACTCGGACCAACATAGGAGCCAGAATGGACCGCAGAAAAGCAACGCTGGGAGGCGCCGGCATCGGTGTCGTTGCCGGTGTGGTCGGCCTCGTCGTCCTCGCCTCGCCCGCCGGGGCCGGAGCCGCCCCGAACCTGCCGGCGACCACGCCGCAGGCGCTCGTGCAGTCGGTGCTCACCTCGTCCGTGCCGAGCATGTCCGGGACCGTCTCCATCGACAACAACCTCGGCCTGCCCGCCGTCCCCGGCATTCCGGAGCTGGCGAACGGCACGAGTCAGCTGCGCGTCTGGGCGGACGGTACGGGTCGCACCCGCGTCTCGATCCCGACCACCACCTCGGAGCAGACCATCGTCGACGACGGAACCACGACCTACTCGTGGGATTCCAGCGGCCGCACGGTGACCGAGGCGCCCGCGCCCAAGCAGCACGCGCACCAGAAGGCCCCGGCCGACACCACCCCGACCGACCCGGCCTCGTTGGCCAAGCAGCTGGTCAGCGCGTTGCAGAGCAGCAGCAACATCACCGTCGACGGCACCGACACGGTGGCCGGCCAGCCCGCCTACGACCTGGTGCTCACGCCCAAGGCCAACCAGCGGACCCTGCTGCGCGAGGTGAAGATCGCCATCGACGCGAACAAGCACATCCCGCTGCAACTGACCGTGCTCGGCGACAACTCCTCGACCGCGGCCATCCAGGTCGGATTCGCCAACGTCGACTACGGCCCGCAGCAGTCCTCGCTGTTCACCTTCACCCCGCCGGCGGGCGCGACCATCACCAAGCACGCCAACTCCGGCACGGACAAGGCGCAGAAGGACGCGTCCAGCCTGGCCCCGAAGATCGTCGGCACCGGCTGGGACACGGTCGCGATCATCACCCTGCCCACCGGCTCGGTGAACCCGGCACCCAGCGGTACGCAGGACAACAGCGGCATCCCCGGCCTGTCCAGCGGTTCCAGCAGCAGCTCCAGCGGTAGCAAGGGCGCAGGCGCCAACCCGCTGTCCCTGGCCCGCCAGTTCGGCACCCCGGTGTCCGGTTCCTGGGGCTCCGGCTGGGTGATCGGTACCAACGTCGGCACCGCGCTGATCACCTCGGACGGCAGGGTCGCGGTCGGTCTGGTACCCCAACAGGTACTGACCGAAGCCCTGGGGAGCAAGTGAGTACATCAACGAGCAGTAGCAACACCGATTCCGTGGCGGCCGTCGAACCGACGGCCGCCACGGCCGGTGTCGTTCTCGCGGCCCGCACGCGTGGCCTGCGCAAAACGTTTCGCGGCACCGTCGCGGTCGACCGGCTCGACCTGGACGTGCCCGAGGGTTCGGTGCTGGGCATGCTCGGCCCGAACGGCTCCGGCAAGACCACCACCATCCGGATGCTGCTCGGCCTTGTGATGCCGAGCGCG
>DASYBO010000796.1:0-4576 GCA_036500685.1 Pseudonocardiaceae bacterium
GGCGGAATGCCGTGTACACGCCGAGCCCGTAGCGCTCGACCAGCGCGCGCACCGGCGCAGGATCGACCTGGACGCCCCGCCCGGCCAGCAGAATCGGTGCCTTGGCCCGACGCAGCAGCGCGTCGATCGCGGCCACATCCCCGGTATCCGGCCGAACCCGCGCGACGCGAGTCGGTCGGTACGCGACGGGCTCGGCCGGCTGACCGAGCACGTCGGCGGGGAAGGCCAGCATGGCCGGACCGGGGCGGCCGGCGGTGGCAAGGCGATGCGCGCGCACGATCGCCTCGCCCGCCCGATCCGCCCGGTGCACGGTTTCCGCGTGCACGGTGATCTCGGCGTAGAAGCGCGGCAGGTCGACCTCCTGGAACGCCTCCCGGCCGAGGTGCTCTGTCTCGACCTGGCCGAGCAGCACGATCATCGGGGTCGAATCCTGGTGCGCGGTGTGCACGCCGATGGCCAGATTGGCCGCGCCGACCGCGCGGGTGGCCATCGCGACCGCCGGCACGCCGGTCAGTTTGGCGTCGGCCTCGGCCATGAACGCGGCGCCCGACTCGTGCCGGCAGGAGATCAGCCGGAGGTCGGGATGGCGCCGCACCGCGTCCATGATCTCAAGGAAGCTCTCCCCCGGCACCGTGTAGAACCGGCGTACTCCGCACGCGGCAAGATGATCAACGACAACGGCGGCACTGGTTCGGATGGACACGAACGCAGCCTAGCGAGCCGAAACCGAGTATTTTTTCGATCATGAGCATGATCGAGCCCGAGCTGTCCGGCCGCGTCGCGCTGGTGACCGGGGGCAGTGGCGGCATCGGCGCGGCGCTGTGCCGCCGCCTCGGCTCCGCTGGTGTCGCGGTTGCCGTGCACTACTCGGCCAACACCACCAACGCGGACGGCGTGGTCGCCACCATCGAGGCGACCGGCGGCCGGGCGATAGCCGTCAAAGCGGACCTGCGGGACGCGACCGCGCCGGAGCGCCTCGTCGCGGACGTGACCTCGACCCTCGGCGAGATCGACGTGCTGGTCGCCAACGCCGGCCTGAGCCACCCTGGCGGCTACGAGGAGATCGACGCCGCAGCGTTCGACGAGACCATCGCCGTCAACCTGCGCGCCCCGTACCTGCTGGCCAGGGCGGTGCTGTCGGGCATGCGGTCACGCGGTTTCGGTCGGGTGCTGTTCACCTCGTCGGTGGCCGCGTTCACCGGTGGCATCGTCGGCCCGCACTACGCGGCGTCCAAGGCCGGGCTGCACGGGCTCACGCACTTCCTTGCCGCGCGCGTCGCCGCCGACGGCGTCACCGTGAACGCGCTGGCGCCCGCGTTGATCGAGCAGACCGCCATGCTGCCCGGCGACCCCGGTGACCTGGCCGCGCGCATCCCGGTCGGGCGGCTCGGCACGCCGACCGAGGTCGCGGACCTGGCCATGGCGATGTTGCGCAACGGCTACCTGACCAACCAGGTGATCGGCGTGGACGGTGGCATGTACCCGCACTGACCGGCAAGCTGGGGGCATGGCTGCTGCGGAGGAGCGGGACGGCGTCGGGCTGACCAACCTGGACCAGCCACTGTTCGACGGCGCCGATGCGACAAAACGTGACCTGGTCGACTACCTCGACGCGGTGCGCGACCGGCTCCTCCCGGTCCTCCACGACCGCCCGCTCTCGGTGATCCGCGCGCTGCGCGGCCAACAGCCGTTCATGCAGAAGAACCTGCCGAAGTACACGCCGGACTGGGTGCCCAGGGTCGGTCAGTGGGCCGACGCGTCCAAACGCGAGGTCCAGTACGGCCTGTGCAACGACCGGCGCACCCTGCTCTGGTTCGCCAACCAGCGCGCCATCGAGTACCACCCGACCCTGTTCACCATCGCGCGGTCCGGCCACCCAACCCACCTCGTGCTCGACCTCGACCCGCCCGAGGGCGAGGCGTTCGCGCTGGCCATCAAGGCGGCGCACCTGGTACGCCAGGCGCTGGCCGACTGCGGGCTGGCCGGCGCGGTGAAGACCAGCGGCTCCAAGGGCGTGCACGTGTTCGTGCCCATCGACGAATCGGCGGGGCCCGTCGACGTCGCCGCCGCGACAAGGGCGCTGGCCGTACGCGCCGAACGGCTCGACCCCGCGCTGGCCACCACCGCGTTCATCAGGGAGGACCGGCACGGCAAGGTCTTCCTCGACTCGACCCGCGCCGGCTCCGGCACGGTCGCCGCTGCCTACAGCCCGCGCATCCGGCCTGGCACTCCGGTGTCCTTCCCGGTCGCCTGGACCGACCTTGACGGCGTCTCCCCCGCCGATTTCACCGTCCGCAACGCGGCCGAACTGCTCGGCGACGCCGACCCGTGGGCGCAGCACCTGCCCGCGCCGCAGGCGCTTCCCGAGGACCTGATCGCCGAGGGCCACACCATCCCGATCGCCAGGGTCGCCGCCATGCATGAAGGAAAACGCCGCGCCCGCGCCCGTCGGGATGAATAGGATTTGCCGGTATGACATCGGACATCGAAACCTCCACGATCGACGTGCAGGGCCTCAACGCCTACCTGGCCCGCCCCAAGGGCGGATCCACCTCGGGCATGCTGCTGCTGCCGATGATCACCGGGATCGGCGCGCAGATCCGCGAATGGGCCGACGAGCTCGCGGGCCACGGCGTCACCGCGCTGAGCTGGGATCAGTGGCGCGGCAGGCCGAGCACGGACGAGACGCCGTTCGAAGAGGTGATGAAGTGGGGCAGCGAACTCGTCGACGCGGAATCCCTCGCCGAACAGCACACGCTGCTCGACCACATGTTCGGTGAGCTCGGCTGCCAGCACGTCGGCACCATGGGCTGGTGCATGGGCGGCAGGCTCGCCCTGCTGCTCGGCGCGGCCGAACCACGGCTGGCCAACGTGATCGCCTACCACCCCACCGTGCCGCTGCCGACGCCACCGAACCACACCATCGACGCGGTGGCGGCAACCGCGAACATCGCCGCGCCAGTGATGATGCTCTATCCCGGCGCTGACAATCTGGTCCCGATGGAGAGCTTCCGCAACCTGCGCGACGCGCTGGAGTCCCGCGCGTCGGCGGCCAGCATCGTGCACCTCTACCCCGGCGCCGAGCACGGTTTCAGCTCGTCTGCCCGGCACACCAACCCGGTCAACAAGGCCGCCTACGACCTCTCCTGGCCGCAGGTGCTCGCCTTCATCGAGGCAACAACTCGGTGATCAGATCCAGGGTGACCTCGGCGGCAGGCGGCATGGCGCCGAGGTGCACCCGATCGAAACCGAGCCCCGCCAACGTGTCCAGCGCCCGCCGCAGGTCATCCCGGCCTCCGACCACATAAAGCAGGTCGTCGGCCACCTCCTCCTGGGTGGCACCGCACGCGGCAGCGACCGCGGCCCGCCGAGCGGTGACCTCGCCCCGATCATCCGACAGAGACACCAGAACCGTCGCGGACAACGCGGGCCGATTCCCGACCGCCTCCCCCGACCGCAACGCGATGTCGCGCAGCTCCGTAATCCGACGCACGCCGTTATGACAGTCCCCGCCGAGGAACGGCAGCCCACCTCGGATGCCGTGCACCAGATCGACCCGATCGGCCAGCTCACCGGCCATGGCCAGCAGCTTCGGTCCGGTCCCGCCGACCATCAGCGGCGGCACCGTGGGCGTCGCGGGCCACGCCACGTCGTACTCGGCCCGGTAGTACCGGCCCCCGAACGAAACCTTTCCGTTGTCACGCAACATGGTGCGGCAGATGATCGCCGCCTCGCGCAGCCGCGCCAACCGCTCAGCCGGTCCCGGAAACGGATAGCCGAACGCCTCGTGCTCGGCCCGGTGCCAACCAGCCCCGAGACCCAGTTCGGCCCGCCCGCCGGAGATCCGGTGCAGCGTCGACATGGCCTGCGCGACCTCAGCCGGGTTGCGGAAGGTGTTGCACAGCATGGTCTGCGTCAACCCGATCCTGCTGGTCGCCGCGGCCGCCGCACCCAGGGTGACCAGACTGTGCGGCACCGAGAACATGCTGTCCGGCGACGCGGGCGCGGAGAAGTGATCGAGCACCCGGACCCCGTCGAAGCCGCGCCGCTCGGCGTCCCGCGCCTCGCCGACCGGGTCCCACCCCAACGCCCCGCCGTACACCCGCATGCGCACACCTTCCCTGGACAGCCGAAAGCCGTCCCCGACGATATCGGGGACGGCTTCGCGGTCCGGGTCGCTCAGCCCTGACGGGCGGTGAACCTCGGGTTCTTCTTGTTGATCACAAAAGTCTTGCCGTGCCGGCGCACCACCTGGGCGCCCGGCTTGTTCTTCATCGACCGCAGCGAGTTGCGTACCTTCATCGCGACCACCCCTTCGTTCAGCTCACCCGTTAGAACGGTGCGCGGGCCGCGAACATTCCCTACGGGTAGTTGGGCAGCATCGCCAGGCTGGTCTCGGCGTCCGAAGGCCCGCCGGTGGTGTTGACGACGTGCGCGATGGTGCCCTGCCCGCCGCCGAGCGAGAACGTGATCATGCTGTGGAACCGCACGTTCGGGTTCTGCGGCGCGGCGATCGCGCGGTCGGACACGATGGTCGGGTCGTCGGCGAAGATGCAGTAGCTCCCGAGCCCCCACG
>DASYBO010000797.1:0-1652 GCA_036500685.1 Pseudonocardiaceae bacterium
CGGTCGACCGGTTCGCTGCCGCGTGCGCCGCGCAGGATCTCGGCGGCCTTGATACCGTCGACCATGGACATGGCGTCCTCGGCGCTGGTCGGCGCGAGGCCGAAGGTGACGTCCTTGAGCACTTCCACCAGGACGCCGCCAAGGCCGAACGCGACCACCTTGCCGAAGGTCGGGTCGGTGACCGCGCCGACGATCACCTCGGTCCCGCCGCCGAGTTGCTGTTGCACCTGCACGCCGACGATGTCCGCGTCGGCCTTGTACTTGTTGGCATTGGCGATGATCGTGTCGAAACCGGCGGCTGCCTCGTGAGCCGAGGACACGCCGACCAGCACGCCGCCCGCCTCGGTCTTGTGCAGGATGTCCGGTGACACGATCTTGAGCACCACCGGGAACCCGATGTCGCCACCGAGTTTGGCGGCCTGCTCGGCCGTTGTCGCCAGCCCCTCGCCCGGTGTGGGAATGCCGTAGGCGTCGGCGACCCGCTTGCCTTCCGGCGCGGTGAGGGAGGATTGTCCCGCCGCGATCGCCGTGTCGATGATCTGCTTGACCGTCTCGCGGTCGTAGTGGCCCATCCCTGCTTCCCCTCAGATGACGTTGGCGGCGCGCAGTTCCGCGATCCGCGATCCCGCGTAGCCCAGTTCGGCCAGTACCTCATCGGTGTGCTCACCGAGCAGCGGTGACGGCTCGACCGTGACCGGCGAGTCGGACAGCTTCAGCGGACAGCCGACCGTGCGGAACGTGCCGCGCTCGGGGTGCTCGACCTCGACCACCGTTTCCAGGTCGGCCAGAGTCTGGTCCTCGATCAGTTCGCGGGTGGACATGATCGGCCCGCACGGCACACCCAGCGCGTTGAGCGCGTCCATCACCTCGAACTTGCTGTGCTGCTCGGTCCATTCCTCGATCAGCGCGAACATCTTGTCCAACTTGGACAGTCGGACTTCTGGCGTCGCCCACTGCGGGTCGTCGGCCAGTTCCTCGCGACCGATCAGTTTCGCGATAGGGACCCAGCCGACCGGCTGCACGATCACGTAGATGTAGTCGTTGGGGCCGCCCGGCGCGCAGCGCAGCGCCCAGCCCGGCTGACCACCACCGGACGCGTTGCCCGAGCGCGGGACCTCGTCGCCGAAGCGCTCGTTCGGATACTCGTTGAGGCCGCCGTGTGCGAGCCGCTGCTGGTCGCGCAGCTTCACCCGGCACAGGTTCAACACCGCGTCCTGCATGGCCACCTGCACCCGCTGCCCCTGCCCGGTGCTGGTGCGTTGCAGCAGCGCGGCCAGGATCGCGGCGACCAGGTGGATGCCGGTGCCGGAGTCGCCGATCTGCGCGCCGGTCGCGGTCGGCGGGCCCTCCTCGAAACCGGTGGTGGCCATCGCGCCACCCATGGCCTGCGCGATCACCTCGTACGCCTTGAAGTCCGCGTACCGGCCGGGGCCGAAGCCCTTGATCGACGCGTACACCAGCCGCTCGTTGAGCTCGTGCAGCCGCTCCCAGGTGAACCCGAACCGGTCCATCACCCCAGGCCCGAAGTTCTCCACGACCACATCGGCGCCGGAGACCAGTTTCGTGAAGATCTCGCGGCCCTGCTCGTCCTTCATGTTCAGCGTGATGCTTCGCTTGTTGCAGTTGAGCATGGTGAAATACAGACTGTCCAC
>DASYBO010000798.1:0-4046 GCA_036500685.1 Pseudonocardiaceae bacterium
CACGTCCTTGCCGGTGTGGTTGCCCGTGGCGTCCAGCGAGAGCTGGGTGCCGCCGACACCCGTTACCAGCGGGTCGCTGTCCGGCCAGGAGGTCACCGCGTTCGGGTAGAGGGTGCTGCCGTCCGCCTCGGCGTCGGCCGCCCCGTTGTCACCCGACGCCGCGAGCACCGTGACGTGGTGCTGGTAGGCGTCGACGTAGGCGCTGCGCAGGTCGAGCAGGGCCTGCTTGCTGGGGAAGGTCTCCTCGGTGGCGCTGAAGCTCTGACTGATCACCGACGCGAGGTGGTGATCGATCACGTACTTCTCCGCGGTGACGATCTCCGGGAAGCCGGTGGTGCCCTCGGTCTCCGCTACCGGCGTCTCGACGAGCAGGATGTTCGCCTTCGGCGCGATGGTGTGCGCGTACTCGACGTCCAGCGTGGTCTCGCCTGCCCAGCCGGTCATGTCCGAATTGGTGGGATCGAACGGGGGGACGACACCGGCGGGCTGGATGACCTTCACGGTGGTGGCGGGCAGGCCGTAGGCGGCGTCGAAGGTGTTCAGGTCCGCCTGGATGGTCGGGGAACCGAACGAGTCGACGATCGCGATGGTCTGGCCCTGACCCTCCGTGCCGTGCGCGTAGAGCGCGGGCAGGTCGTAGGCCCGCTGGATCTGGTTGGCCCCGTAGCAGGCGATCTGGAACTGAGCTTCGCACTGCGCGGTGGTCAGCGGTGTCGCCGACGAGGCGCCCACGTGGGTGGCCGTCGGGTGGATCCGCACCAGGTCCGGCGAAAAGGCGGTCGCTGCCACGGCCGCCGGTGCGGCCGTCACGGCCGCCGCGGTAGCGGCGACGAGCGAAACGGCCGCGACAAGGGGAAAGCGAGATGCTCGCATAGGCTCTCCGGAGTTTCTCTGCAGGGAGGGATGCACCCGGTCGTGCATACCGAAGGGGAACGGTAGCACCCGGACCGGGCCGTCGACGGTCCTTTCACGATGCGGCGCGTTGGCGGAAAACGCCATCATTCCGATGCGTCCAGAACGTCCTGACCAGCGATTTCGCCCTATTATCACAATGCAAGCCGGATTCACCAGAGCCTTTCCTACTATCCTGGATAAATCTCCGACGTAGGTCGGACAATAAGGCCGGACAACGGGGGGGACCGATCGACGGGATGACGGGGTTCGGGCTACTGGGTCCGCTGCGGGCCGAGCGCGACGGGGCCGAGATCGCGATCGGCGCGGCCAAGCTGCGAGTGCTGCTGTGCGCGCTGCTGGTCGAGCCGAACCGGGTGGTGTCCCTGGACGAACTGTGCGCCCGAGTCTGGGAGACCGGCGCGCCCGGCCTTGCCCGCTCGACGTTGCAGAGCTACGTGATGCGGCTGCGCAGGCTGCTCGGCGCTGACGAGCTGATCGAGACCCATCCGGGCGGCTACCTGATTCGGGTCGCCGAGGACGAACTCGACATCGTCGCGTTCGGACGGTTGGTCGACCGGGGTACGCGGCTCGCGTCGGATGAGCCCGAGATGGCGGTGGCGCTGCTGCGCGAGGCGCTGGCGCTGTGGCGCGGTGAACCGCTCGCGGACGTGCCATCGGAGGGGTTGCGCGCGATGGTGGTGCCGGCGTTGACCGAGCGTTACCTGACCGCGACGGAGCAGTGCGTCGAACTGGAACTGCGGCTGGACCGGCCCGGCACAGTCCTGCCCGAACTGGCCGAGCTGACTGCGCGATACCCGCTGCGCGAACGGTTCTGGGCGCAGCGGATGCGCGCGCTGCACGCGATCGGCCGGCCCGACGAGGCGCTGGACTGCTACCGCGAGCTGAGCCGGATCCTGGCCGACGAACTCGGCACCACCCCGACCGAGCGGCTGCACCAACTGCGCGAGGCCGTCGTCGCCGGCACGGTACCGGCGGAGGCGCCCGTGTCGCGGGGCACGCCCAACAGCCTGCCAGCGGACAAGGTCGACTTCACCGGCCGCACCCATGAGCGCGACGTGCTGCTCGACATCGACCCGAGCCCGGTGCGGGTGATCGACGGCATGGCCGGCATCGGCAAGACCACGTTCGCCGTGCACGTCGCGCACGAACTGAACGCGGCCTACCCGGACGCGGCGCTGTTCATCGACCTGCACGCGCACAGCGACCGATACCCGCCGATGGCACCGGCCGACGCGCTGGACGCGCTGCTGCGCATGCTCGGCGTGCCGAGCCAACAGATCCCGGAGTCGCTCGACGAACGCGCTGCGCGCTGGCGCGCGGAACTCGCCGGCCGCAAGGCCTTGCTGGTGCTGGACAACGCGAGTGAGGCCGCGCAGGTCCGCCCGCTGCTGCCCGGTTCGCCGGACTGCCTCGTGCTGATCACCAGCAGGCGCAGGCTGGCCGCGCTGGATGGCGCGAAGGGCTTGTCGCTGGACACGCTGCCTCCCGAGGATGCGCTGACGCTGTTCACCGGCATGGTCGGCGCGGAGCGCGTGCGCGCTGAGCCGGAAGCCACCGGGGAACTGCTTGGCCGGTGCGGATATCTGCCGTTGGCCATCCGGATCGTGGGCGCGCGGCTGCGGGCTCGGTCGTCCTGGTCCATTGTGGACATGCTCGGCAGGCTCGCCGACCGGCCGCGCCGCTCGGGCGAACTGGTCACCGGCGACCGCAGCGTGTCGGCCGCGTTCGCGCTGTCCTACCGGCAGTTGGCCGAGCCGGAGCGGCGACTGTTCCGCCTGCTCGGCCTGTACCCCGGCCCCGACCTGGACGGCAGGCTCGCCGCCGCCCTGGCCGGGGTCGACCTGGACACCGCAGAGGCCACACTGGAGGGTCTGGTCGACGCGCACCTCTTGGAACCGGTCGGCCCGGACCGCTACCGCTTCCACGACCTGCTCCGCGACCATGCAAGGGAACTGGCCGAACGGACCGACTCGGCGGCCGAGCGCATCGCCGCGATCAACCGAGCGGTCCGAGCCGAGCCGGGCTAGCCGCGACCGGACCCGGTGCCGCCCAGCGCCTCCACCCCTACCTCGACGATCTTCAGCCAGTCCTGGTCCGGCTCGGTCTCGGCGACGGGGTAGGAGTCGTGCCACTTCCACCAACCGTAGGGCGGCGTCTGCGGATACCCCTCCGGCGAGTCCTCCCAGGTTTCCTGCCGGCCCAGCGCGGTCATGTCCAGGTAGCTCCATGCGGTGCCGAGCGACTCGTCGCCCCGGTTGTTGATGAAGTAGGTGCGGAACACCCGGTCGCCGTCGTGGATGAAGGAGTTGGTGCCGTGCCATTCGTCGACGCCGAAATCGGCGTCGAACTCGTCGGTCATGGTGTACCAGGGCATTTCCCAGCCCATCCGCTGCTTGGCCCGCGCGATCACATCCTGCGGCGCGCGGGACACGAACGCCAGGGTGGTGTTGCGCGAGTTGAGGTGCGCGAGCGGTGCGACCTGGTCGGCGATCATCGAACAGCCGGGGCACGGATGGTCGGGCCAGCCGTACACCTCGGGTTCGAAGAACGCCCGGTAGATGATGAGCTGCCGGCGTCCCAGGAACAGGTCCCGCAGCCCGACCCGACCATCCGGCCCGTCGAAGGCGTAGCTCTTGTCGATTTCCTGCCAGGGCATGCGGCGCCGCTGCGCCGCGAGCGCGTCCCTGGCGTGGGTCAGTTCCTTCTCCTTGACCAGCATCTCCTGCCACGCCTGCTGCCAGTCCGCGGCGTCGACAATCTTCTGCGTCATGGTCCTTCGCCTTCCAGTTCGTCCAGATGTGCTTGCAGGGCACCGAGCGGGCCGTCCCAGTTCCTGGCCAGCGCGGCCAGGAACTGCTGCGCCACCTGCATCGGCGCGGATCGCAGCCGGTACCGGACCCGGCGCCGCTCGCCCGGTTCGGCCGTCACAAGGCCGGCGTCGGTCAGCAGCGCGAGGTGTTTGGCGATCGCCTGCCGGGTGATGGGCAGTCGCGCCGCCAGTTCCGTGCCGGTCGACGGACCCGCCGCGGCGAGCGCGGACAGGACGGCGCGGCGGCTCGGGTCGGCGAGTGCCACGAAGACCTGCTCGGCGATCGCCTCGGTGTCAGGCGGCGGCATCGAGGTAGTCGGCG
>DASYBO010000799.1:0-3550 GCA_036500685.1 Pseudonocardiaceae bacterium
GTGCTGGGCCGACGCACGCCGGCCCAGCACGACCCGCCGTGCCCACGCCATGGCTCCGACCGCGATCCTGGTCGGCTTGGTCGTCCTGACCGGGCTGATCGCCGGCTGTAGCAAGCCAAGGGCCGACCCGCCCGCTCCGACTGATGCTTCCAGTGTGGTCAGTCAACTCGGCCGCGTGCCCATTCCGACCGGGCCGGCGACCGCGCCGACCCCGACCGCGAGCCCCGGTCACCCGCAACTGCTGACCATCGGCGCGCCGGTGCTCGCGACCCTGCCCCACGGTGCGTCCGCCGTGGTCACTGCCCTGGGACCGGACGTCGTCCTACCCAGCACCACAACCACGCCGCCCTCGTCCGTGGCTGGCACCGTCACGATCACCGTCACCGGCGCCACCGGAGTGTTTGCCGTACACGCGGCCGATTTCAGTTCCCGGGACCAGACCGGCCACGCCATTGCGCTGGCCGCATCCGGCCCGACGACGGTAACCGCCGGCAACGGTCAGACGGCCACCCTGCGGCTGACCGGCACGTTCCGGGCCGGTGCCGCGCAGATCACCTGGCAGTCCGCCGGCAGCGTGATCGCCATCTGGGACTTCAACATCGAAACCGACTGACCCGATGTCCACTGTGGTCAGTGCGGACCTTCACCGGCGGGCACTGGGCCACATCTGGGCATTGGACCGGCGGACCTGGATCCCGCTGAATCCACCTGACCAGCCACCGGCCGCCAGCAGCGATGTCGTGCTGCTGATCACCGCCCCCCACGCTCCCGACTCGGCCAGGCCGACCCCTACGGCGCTGTCGTGTCGTTCACCGAATTCGTCCTGCCGATGCTGGCGGTTCTTGTTGCGGTGCGGACGTGGCTGTGACAGTGACAGCGCGACCAACCACACAGGTCAGCACGCTGGTTGCCCCGCAAGTCAGCGAGCACGTCTGGTCAGTGACGGCACGAGGGGTGCTCGCGAGGCAGGTGGGCTTGCGTCGCACATGGGCTTCCCAACCGGACATCGACATCCGCGGGCGCACGGTGATCTTCCGGCTCGCCGCGCACGACCAAGGCGGCCTCACCAGCAAGGACGGTGAGCTGGCTAGGCGGATCAGCGCGATCGTCAGTGCGCAGCCGCTGGCGTAGCCGGCTGGTCTCGGCTGGTTTCCGCTGTTTGCCCAGCAGCGCGCCGATGACGATCAGCGTGATCATGCCGCACGCTGGGTAGACCCAGCCGAGCACCGAGGCGTACCAGGGGTGCGGGACGGTCCAGATCGACGACTGAATGGTCAGCAGGATCGAGATGACGTAGCCGGACACCGCAACCAGCCACGCCGTCGCGGTCCACAGCGCTGCCCGCTGCCCCGCGACCCGTCCGTAGAGCAGCCACAGCAGCGCGGGCACCACCCACACCCAGTGGTGGCTCCAGGAAATCGGCGACAGCAGCAGCGAGAAGAACTGCACGCTCACCACGCCCGCGAGCACGTCGCCGGCGCGTACTGCGGCGCGCAGCGCGTACGCGAGCAAGACAACGGCAACCGCGGCTCCGACCAGCCACACCGGCCCCATGCCCACGTCGTAACCGACGGTCCGGGACAGCGCGCCACGGAGCGACTGGTTGATCGCGGACGCGATCGGCCCGATCCTGCTCGGATCCTCGATCAGATGGAACCAGTACAAAGTGGACTGTGCAGGTGAGATGGCGTAGGCAAGGGCGATCGTCGCGCCGAACGCCACGAACGACCAGATCGCGGCCCACCACCGTTTTGTGACCAGGAAATAGATGGCGGACGGCCCGGGCGTCAGCTTGATCCCCGCGGCCACGCCAACGCTCCATCCGGACAGCACCGATCGCCTGCTCGTCATGCCCGCCAGCACGACCGCGGCGAGCACGAGGTTGCTCTGGCCGTAGTTGAGCGTGGTGCGCACCGGCTCGAACCACAGCGCGAGCGCGGTCCAGAGCATCGCCCGCCGCTGCCAGACGACCTCGTCGAACACGACGGAGTCGGCAGAGCCAGCTCGGTCCAGCGCGATCAGTCGCAGCGAAACCCGTACCAGCCACCACAGGCAGACCGCCGAGATGATCTGCCAACCGAACTTGACCACGACCCACGGCACCAACGACAACGGCAGGAACACGATGGCCGCGAACGGCGGGTAGGTGAACGGCAGCGGGAACTGCGCGGAGAACTGGGTCAGCCGGTAGCCGTAGAGGGTGCCGTGCAACAGGAACGGCGACGCGTCGCGATAGACCCTCAGGTCGATCATGGTCATCTGCGCGTCGGTCGCGACGAGCGTGAAGTGCACCAACAGGGAGAGCCCCAGCAGCCATGGCGCCAGCGCCCGGCCCCGCGTCTCGATCACCCGCAAGGTCGTCAACACCGCTCCAGTCCCCGACTCATGGCACGCTCGCCAGCGCGCGTGCATCCATGCCCTTGTCCCAGTGTGCGTCCGCCGAGGACGATACCGCCGACCAGCAGCGTCGCGGCAAGCCACCCACTGATTCACGAAATCTGCTTGTTCACCAGGCCGAATACGACAAACACCGTGCCGGCGGGACACCAAGCCCAGTTGCAGCAGGAGAAGCGGGAGCTGGCGGGGGATCCCGGGTAGGAGTTGGCTGAGCTGGCGAGCATCTACCGGCCAAGTTGGACTCCTGACTTGTCAGGAATTTTCCGTTGGTGCTGTTCGAGAGGTACTGCGACGAGGTCGTCATGCACCGTGTCAACCAACGGCAGGCGAAGTTCATCCGCCAGGTCGTTGGGGAGCGGCCGTGTCGTCTACTGCAAGCAGGATGGGCGCGATGAGGAGTACCCGGTGACGAGTTTTACGTTCCTGGGCTTCGATTTTCGTCGTGCATCCATCCGTCGGCGTGACGGCGTGCTGATGTGCGGGTTCGTCCCGCTGGTCGGCAAGGCTATGACGCGAACGGGCCGGGCTGCGGCCTGGCCACCGTCGGACCCGAGCCGGCGCATGTGCCAGACGTCGCGGGGATACTCGGCTTCCCAACCGCCGGCCTCGGCCAAGTCGGCGATCACGCGATTGGGAGTCTTTGAAGGCCGACCGGCCTCGTTGTCGCCAGAGGTTGTCGTCATCGTCGGTCAACGAGGTCGCCGCGGCCTCGGTCAGCAGCCGCACGACCCGCATGACGATGTGCGGTGCGATTCTTGCCTCGGCGCTCGTCGTGACGGCGTTGCAGGACATACCGCATCTCCAGCCGAAACTGTGGGCCCAGCCCGTCAAGCCGCACGCTTTCGTCGGCAGGAAGCGGGATCTCGCTGAAGCGCCGGGTGAACTGTCCGATGTCTGGCCGGCCGTTGACCTTCCAGGCAGCGACCCGGTCCGGCCACCGGCGGGTGCCGCAGTGGGGGTGCTCACCACCGCGCCTCCCGACCAGTGAACCAGCCCGCCTGTTCCAAGACTCGACGGGCGTCCTCAACGGTCAAATGCCCATGCAGGGCGACACAGTGTAGCCTCAAGTTGACCGTACGCCAGGGGGCACACGCGTCCTGGTTAGCATGCCCTTGATGTGCCAGGAGCCGCGTTGGAGTTTCGGATTCTCGGT
>DASYBO010000800.1:0-6422 GCA_036500685.1 Pseudonocardiaceae bacterium
CGCGCGCTGCGCATCGCCCGGCGGGCCGGGATGACCGTCACCGACCAGGTCGCCGAGCAGCTCCGCGAGGCGTTCACCGCCGCGTTGCTCGCCCCCGACGTATTGGCGACGCTGCGCACCGGTCGACTCAGCGCGGTGCCCGGCGCCGACGCGAGCACTGGCTGGCCGACCTGGGACGGCATCCCCGCCACCGCACCGGCCAGACCGCCGCGCACCCTTCCGCCCGCGCCGGAGCCCGCGCTGGAGCTCAAGTCCACAAAGGATGATGAGGAGCGGCGCAGAGCCGAACGGCGCGCGGCGCGACGAGCCGAGGCCGAGGAAGAAGCCGAACTCGCCGAAACCGCCCGAACCGAGGCCGAGCAGGCCCTCGATGCGGCCAAACAACGCGCAGAGCAGGCCGACGAGGAGTTGGCCGCCGCGCGCAACCGAGTCGAACAGGCGCGGTTCGAGCAGCGCACGGCCAAACAGGCAGCGGTCACCGCCCAACACGATTACGACCAGGCCGAACGCAACGCCAGGGCCGCACAGCGCGTCCTCACCGACCTGCGCTGAACCGCGAACGGTGAGAAATCTGCCAACTGTGGAAATTTCCTGGCCGGTGTCAACGGTGGAACTGTGTCGATTCCGCCCCCTACGGTAGGCGAGCAGTGCCATGCACGCAGGGGAGAGGGGACGTCGATGTTTCCGCGTACCGTTGCTCGCAGATCTGGGGTTGCCCTGGTGGCAGCCGCGTTGCTGGTAGGCGCAGGGCTCACCGCGACCGCGGGTGCGGCGACCGCGCCGGTCACCGCGGAGATCGCCGCGCAGGCGCAGACCATCGCCGGGTTCGGCGCTTCCGGCGCCTGGTGGGTCAACGACCTCGCGCACTACTCGTCGGCCGCGCAGAACCAGGTGGCCAACCAGCTGTTCACGTCCAGCGGGATCGACCTGAGCCAGTACCGGTACAACATCGGCGGCGGGGGAGTCGGCGTCTCGTCCGCGCCGAGGGCGCCGCAGTCGCTGCTCGCCACCAACGGCACGTACAACTGGTCGAACGACCCCGGCGGTCAGACCTTCCTCAAGCTGGCCGCCCAGGACGGCGTGCCCGACCTGATCGGTTTCGTGAACAGCGCACCGAGCCAGTGGACGACCAACCACGCCAACTGCGGCAGCAGCCTCACCTCCGGCGACGAGGCCGCCTATGGCACGTTCCTCGCCACGGTCGTGTCGCACTTCGCGTCGCAGGGCATCATGTTCAACCAGGTCAGCCCGATGAACGAGCCGGACAACAACTTCTTCACCTGCGGCCAGGAGGGCATGAGCGTCGGCACCGGCCAGCGCGGCGCCATCGTCTCGGCGGTGGGCAGCGCACTGGCCGCGGCGAAGCTGCCAACCACCGTCATCGCCGACGAGTCCAGTCAGACCACCCAGTTCACCGGCGAGGTCCCGCAGTGGCTGCCCGGCTCATCGGCCGCCCAGTACGTGTCCGCGCTCGCGCACCACACCTACGACTTCCCCGGCAACGGCCAGCTCGAGTACACGGGCGCGGTCGGCGCGCTGAACAGCAAACCCACCTGGGCCAGCGAGATCTGCTGCCAGGTGACCGGTGGCGGCTACGGCCAGCAGTACGATCCGACCATCGGGGGCGGCCTCGTCCTGGCCAACTACCTCTACCAGGATCTCGCCTACACCGGCGACTCCGCGTTCCAGTGGTGGACCGCGCTGTCCCCGGAACTGGGCTGCGACCCGACGTCCAGCGCGACCTGCCCGACCTCGGCCAACGGCTCGGGCTGGAACGACGGCCTGCTCTACTACGACCCGAACTACGCCAGTGACGGCAACCAGAACATCTATGCGACAAAGCGCTTCTACGTGCTCGGCCAGTACAGCCGCTACGTCCGACCGGGCGCGGTGCGCTACGCGATCACCGGCGGCCCACCGGGCGTGCAGGCCATGGCGTTCTGGCAGAACAACGCCTGGACCGTGGTGGCGACCAACACCAACACCTCGGCTACCGCGTTCAGCCTCAACGCCGACAGCGGCACCCTCACCCCGAACGGCGCCTACCAGACCAGCGCCACGCAGAACCTGGCCGCCGTCGCCGCGCCGAGCGTATCCGGCTCGACCATGACCAGCACGCTGCCCGCGCAGAGCGTCACCACGTTCGTGCTGGGCAGTTCCGGTCAGCCGGGCAGCACCGCGCGGGCCGCGTCCGAACTGGTCGGCAACCAGTCGAACCGCTGCCTCGACGTGCCCGGCATCAGCACCGCGAACAACACCCAGCTCGACCTGTACGACTGCAATGCCGGCATCAACCAGGAGTTCAGCCTGACCACGTCCGGCCCGATCACCGTCTACTCGGGTGCGAACCAGAAGTGCCTCGACGTGTACCAGCAGAAGACCGCGCCGGGCACACCGGTCAACATCTTCACCTGCAACGGCGGGAAGAACCAGCAGTGGACCGTGCATCCCGACGGCGCGATCACCAACAACCAGTCCGGTTTGTGCCTTGACGCCTACAGCCAGGGCACGGGCAACGGCACCAAGATCGAACTGTGGAGCTGCAACGGCGGCAGCAACCAGCAGTGGCCGCCCAACTGAGCTGAACTCCCGCGCCGACGAGGCGCGTCGACGAGGCAGGCCGACCTGGCCTGCCTCGTTTGGCATGGCGCGAGCATAGATCCGATGAGTTGACCCCGTTCGGCCGTTGACAAACCTTTACGAGGGTTCTTAACCTCACTTTCGGTAAGACACATCGGATGTATGTCGCCAGTGTCCGCGCGCCGCATCGATGCGGTCTGGGAGGAAACTGTCATGCGCTCAACCCGATTACTGGCCCTTCTGGCTGCGGTCCTAGCCGTGTTCGGCCTCGGTGGAATCGCCGCCGCCGACCCGGCCCCGCCACCACTCCAGCTCTTCGCCGCCCCGCAAGGGTTCGGATCTCTGTGCGTCTGGTTCCTGCCCTGCTCGATCACCACCGCGCAGCAGCAGGTGCGCCAACTCGACCAAAACATGCACCGCGACATCAAGGTCAACCTCGCAGGCGGCACCTACCGGCTGACCGCGCCGCTGCAACTGACCGCGTCCGACTCCGGCACCAACGGCTTCAACGTCATCTGGGCGGCCGAACCCGGCGCCGCCCCCGTGCTCAGCGGCGGTGAGCGGATCAGCGACTGGCACCTGTCCGACCCCACCCGCAACATCTGGTCCGCCCCGGCCCCCGCGAACCTGCAGACCCGACAGCTCTACGTGAACGGCGTCCGCGCGCAACGCGCCAGCGGCCCGCTACCCGTCAAGCTCACGATGACCGCGACCGGCTACACCGCCGACTCGGCCGCGATGGCGAGTTGGCGCAACCCGAGCGACCTGGAGTTCGTCTACACCGGCGGCGCGCCGTACTGGTCGCTGAAGAGCGGCGGCGAGGGCGCGTGGACCGAGCCGCGCTGCCCGGTCGCGTCGATCTCCGGTACCACCATCACCATGGCCCAGCCCTGCTGGGACAACTCGACCAAGCGCATCCAGCGCACCGACGGCAGCGGTCGCAGCTACAACCTGGTGCACAACGGAAACCTGGGCAACGGCTCCATTCCGGCCTATGTGGACAATGCCTACGAGCTGCTCGACCAGCCCGGTGAGTGGTACCTCGACCAGACCGCGCACCAGATCTACTACATCCCGCGTGCCGGCGAACAACTGCGCCGCGCCGACGTCGAAGCTCCGGTCCTGCAACAACTCGTGACCGGCCAGGGCAGCGCGACCGCGCCCGTGCACAACATCGAATTCGTCGGCGTCCAGTTCTCCTACGCCACCTGGCTCACCCCGAGCACCGGGGAAGGCTTCTCCGAGGTGCAGGCCAACTACACCATGACCGGCCAGGGCGCGTACGCGACCCAGGGCCTGTGCCAGTTCATCGCGGGCGGCACCTGCCCGTTCGGCAACTGGACCAAGGAACCCGGCAACCTCAGTTTCGCCTACGACACGAACATCCAGTTCCTCGACGACGCCTTCGTCCACCTCGGCGCGGCCGGCCTCGATCTCGGCGACGGCTCACAGGCCGACACCGTGCAGGGCAGCGTGTTCACCGACATCTCCGGCAACGGCCTCGAGATCGGCGGCGTCGACATCCCCGAGCCCACCAGCCAGGCCCAGCACACCAGCGGCGTTTCGGTGCTGGACAACCACCTCTACGACCTACCGGTCGAATACCATGGCGGCATCGCCATCGACGTCGGCTACACCGAACACACGCTGATCAGCCACAATCAGCTCGACCACACCGCGTACACGGCGATCTCGCTGGGCTGGGGCGGCTGGCCGGACAAGATCGCGGTGGCCGCGATCGCGAACTACTCCAACAACAACACCGTGTCCGACAACGACATCTCCGACGCCATGCAGCTGCTCGCCGACGGCGGCGCCATCTACACCCAGGGCATCACCGGCACGTCGATGGCCGACGGTGAACACCTGACCGGCAACGTGATCACCGGCATCCTCGACAACGGCCACGCGATGTACTGCGACAACGGCTGCACCTACTGGACCGCCGAGGGCAACGTGTCGATCGGCAACATCTCCAACGACTGGGGATCCCGACACGCCGACTACATGACAGGCCAAACCGGCGACGACCCGCTGCTGGTCAGCGGAAACTACTGGTGGGAGGGCGATGCCGACTCCAACATCAAGAACACCGTCGTCAACGGCAACCACGTCATCGCAGGCCTCGCCGACGCGCCCGCGTCGATCGTCAACGCGGCCGGCCTCGAACCGCGGTACCGGCACATCCTCAACGAACGCTTCGGCAGGTCCGCGCCGGCCGCACCCGACCAGGTCGCCGCGTTCGCGGTCAACGGCAGCGCCTACGTCGGCTGGAATCCCACCATTGTCGACAATGGCGCCCCGGTCACCGGCTACACCGTCACCGCGTCCCCCGGCGGCCAACAGGCCACCCTCAGCGCGGCCGACCTGGCCAAGATCGGGTACGTCGCGGTACCCGGCCTGACCGACGGCACCGGCTACACGTTCACGGTGACCGCGCACAACGCCTACGGCACCAGCGCGCCATCGCTGCCCTCGGCGACGGTCACCCCGAACCAGGTCACGGTCAGCGCCGAGAAGTTCACCTGGCCCGGCGTGGCCGCAGGCCAACCCGACAACGTCGTCGCCACCGGCCAGACCATCCCGGCGTCGGGTTCGGGTAGCTCGCTCGGCATCCTGGCCACCGCCAGCTTCGGCCTGGCCACGGGCACCGGCCAGGTCACCTATTCCGACGGCACCAGCCAGTCGGTCACGCTGAGCGTCCCGGACTGGTACGCGACTCCGCCCGGTGGCTCGAACATCGCCTTCACCGGCGGCTACCGCAACCGCCCGGGCAACGTTCAGCAAACCCACCAGACCACCGTCTTCTACCTGAACGTGCCACTCGACCCGACCAAGACCGTGACCGGAATCGTCCTACCGAACATCGGCGCGGTCGCCTCGGCCACTCCGGCGCTGCACGTGTTCGCGATGAACATCGGATCGACCCCGGTCGATCTCTCGGCCGCGTTCGACAACGTCGGCGTCACCGACGACACCGCAACGGCCGCCGGCAACCTCGACGGCTCCGGCTCCAGCTTCTCCGCGCAGGCGCTTGCCGCATCGGGGGTCACTCCCGGCGCGACCGTGACCACCCAGTCCTCGGCACCGGGCGCGCCCGCCTCGGTCAACGCCAGCCCTGGTGACGGCGCGGTGAGCATCCACTTCAACCCGCCCTCCTCGACCGGCATCAGCCCGATCGTCGGCTACACCATCACCGCGCCCGGCCTGCCGCCGATCCAGGTGACCGGGCACGACTACCTCTGGGCAGGCAGCGGAAACAGCGTGTACACAGTGGTCGGCGGCCTGACCAACGGCACCCCGTACACCTTCACCATCACCGCGAACAACGTCGCGGGGCCGGGTAAGCCGGCCACGGTCACCGTGACACCCAACCCGACGACCTGAGGAGACCGGCACCAGCCAAAGCGGGCCGGCGCGGCTCACCGTCGCGCCGGCCCTGCTCGCCTCAGCCTTCGAGCAGTTCGGATGGCACGATCCGAACCGGGAACGGCAGCGTCGCATCGAACGCCTTGTCCCCCTTCACCTCGGCGATTCGTTGATACTTGCCGGTCTCGTCGAGTTCGAACACGGTCAGCGTGGGATCGATCGGGTCGATCAGCCAGTAACTCGCCGTGCCGAGCCGTTCGTAGAGTGCTTTCTTCAGGTTGCGGTCCTTGAACGCGCTGCTCGGCGACAGGACTTCAACCGCGAGCAGTGGGCCTTTCGGAAGGTTGTTCCTGGTGATGTCTTCGTCCATCGCGACCAGGACATCCGGCTGAACCTCGGTGTCTTGGCTTGGCCGCACCGCGAACCGTGCGATGAAGACCCGGAAGCCGGCCGGGCGGACGGCTCGCAGCCGT
>DASYBO010000801.1:0-8245 GCA_036500685.1 Pseudonocardiaceae bacterium
GATCGCACCGCGCCGGCGATCGTCGACGAACTCGGCGAACTCACCTACCACCAACTCGACCGGCGCTCCAACGCGTTGGCAAGAGCCTGGTCGCGGCAGGGATTCGGGCCGGGCTCGGTGATCGCGGTGCTGTGCCGGGACCATCGCGGGGTCATCGACACCATGCTCGCTTCAGCCAAACTGGGCGCGCGGCTGCTGTTGATGAACACCGGTTTCGGCGCCACCCAACTCGCCGATGTGGCCCGGCGCGAAGGCGTGACCGCGTTGGTGCACGACGCCGAGTTCACCGACATCGTCCCGGCCGACGTGCCGCGCTTCCTGGCTTGGTCGGACGGTCCGGCTGATGGTCCGTTGCTGGCCGAGTTGATCGATGACACCGACGCGGCCGACCTGCCGGCGCCGCGCAGGGCCGGGAGTCTGGTGTTGCTGACCAGCGGCACCACCGGAACGCCGAAGGGCGCGCCACGGCAGATCCGCTCGCCGCTCGCGGCGGCGCAGTTCCTGGACCGGATTCCGTTGCGGCCGGCGGAGAGCACCTACCTTGCCGCGCCGAGCTTTCACGGCACCGGGTTGTCGCAGCTCATCCTGACTTTCGCGCTCGGCTCGACCGCGGTGCTGTGCCGCCGGTTCGACGCCCGCGCGACACTGGCCGGCATCGCGGCGCACCGTTGCACCGCGCTCGTCGTTGTACCGACCATGTTGCGGCGGATCATGGACCTGCCCGACGAGGTCCGCGCCGAATACGACACGTCGAGCCTGCGCGTCGTGTTCAGCGCGGGTTCCGCCCTCGGCACGGATCTCGGCAACCGGGCGACGGCAGCGTTCGGGCCGGTGATCCACAACCTGTACGGGTCGACCGAGGTCGCGGTGGCCACCGTGGCGACGCCGCAGGACTGGCGCGCCGCACCCGGCACGGTCGGCAAGCCGCCGCGCGGCTGCCGCGTCCGGCTCTACGACGAGGCAGGCCAACCGGTCACCGGGGTCGGCCGGCAGGGGCGGATCTTCGCCGGCAGTTCACTCGCGTTCGGCGGCTACTCCGGGGGCGGGCACAAGGAGATCATCGACGGGCTGCTCTCCACCGGCGACATCGGGCACTTCGACGGCGCTGGGCGGCTGTTCGTGGACGGGCGCGACGACGACATGATCGTCTCCGGCGGCGAGAACGTGTTCCCCGGCGAGATCGAGGAACTGCTGGCCGCGCACGGTGACGTGATCGAGGCCGCCGTGATCGGCGTGCCGGACGAGGAGTTCGGGCATCGGCTGCGCGCGTTCGTGGTGCTGCGCGACGGGATCGCCCAGGACGCGGATCTGTTGCGCTCCTATGTGAAGGCGCATCTGGCCCGGTACAAGGTGCCTCGGGAGGTGATCTTCCTCGACGAGTTGCCGCGCAACGCGACCGGCAAGCTGTTCCGGCACAAACTCCGCGAATATGTGTGAAGGAAGGCCATCAATGAAGAAGGTCTTGTTGATCGTGGCCGCGTTGGCCGTCGTCGCGATACCGGGCACCGCGAGCGCCGCGCCGCTGCCGCCGCAGAGTGATCCGTTCTACCAGCCGCCGGTCGGTTTCCAGGCCACGGCGCCCGGCACGATTCTCAAGGTGCGCACGGTGTCCGAGGCCGCGTTCGGGTACCTGCCGCAGAAGGTCACGGCGTGGCAGTTGCTCTACCGAACGACCGACACCCAGGGCAATCCCGAGGCCACGGTGACCACCGTACTGGAACCGTTGAACGCCAGGCCATCCGCGAATCGGCCGCTGCTGTCCTACCAGGTCGCCGAGGACTCGTCCGCGCCGCAGTGCGCGATTTCCTATCAGCTGCAACAGGGTTCGGACAACTCCAACATCGTGGCCGAGGCGGAGGTCCTGCTCATCGACGCGGCCGTGCGACAGGGTTGGGCGGTCAGCGTGCCCGACTACGAGGGGCCGGCCAGCGCCTACACCGGCGGCAAGCAGGCCGGTCAGGCGGTGTTGGACGGGATCAGGGCGACCGAGAACTTCAGCAGCATCGGCCTTGCCGGTGCGGCGACGAGGGTCGGCGTCTGGGGTTACTCGGGTGGCGCGCTCGCCTCTGGCTGGGCCTCGGAGCTGCAACCGAGCTACGCGCCGGAACTGCACATCGCCGGCGTAGCCGAGGGCGGTCTGCCGGTGAACCTGCGCGACATCCTCAACGGCATCAACGGCGGCCCGTTCGCGGGCATCGCGATGAGCGGCATCGCCGGCCTCGCGCACGCCTACCCGCAACTGGCCGACTTCCTCGACACCTACCTCACCCCGGCCGGCAAATCCGCGTTCGCCATGGTCAACTCCGAATGCAACGCGCAGAACGCATCCCGCTTCGCGTTCACCAACATCTATCAGTATTTCGGTGTCAGCGATCCGCTCGATCTGCCGGTGCCGCAACAGGTCCTCACCGATGACACGCTCGGCCAGCACACGCCGACGGTGCCGATGTTCGTCTACCAGTCGGTCAACGACGAGCTGGTCCCGCACGCGGACGTGGACGCGGTGGTGACCAAGTACTGCGCCGCCGGCGCGAACGTGGCCTACCAGCGCGATATCCTCAGCGAGCACGTGATCCTCGCGGTCACCGGTGCGCCGGACGCGTTGAACTGGCTGGCCGATCGGTTGAACGGGAAGCCCGCGGCGAGCGGGTGCGATACGAACAACGTTGCCTCGTCGCTGTTCTCGCCGGGTGCGCTGTCGACGTTCGGCTCGGTGATCTTCAGCGATCTGCTGGCGTTGGCCGGGCAGCCGATCGGCCCCGGTGACATGGCCTGAGCCGGGTCACCGGGGCCAGTGGTCATCCTTCGACGCGGATGGCCAGGGCCGGGCAGCGCACGGCCGCGTCCTCGACGGCCGCGCGCTGCTCCTCGCCCGGCGTCTCGTCCAGCAGTACGGCGATGCCGTCCTCGTCCCGCTGGTCGAACACGTCCGGCGCGGCAAGCACGCACTGGCCCGCGCCGATACAGGTCTCCTCATCGAGAATGATGCGCATCAGAACTACCTCTCCCAGGTGACCGGCAACGCCCGCACCCCGTAGGCCAGCGCGTTGTCCTTGAACTTGATCTGCTCGAACGGCACCGCAAGCCGCAGCGTGGGAATGCGGCGGTAGAGCCGGGAGAACACCTCCTGCAGTTCGACGCGGGCCAGCTGCTGGCCGATGCACTGGTGCGCACCGAAACCGAAGGCGAGGTGCGCGGTCGGATTGCGCCGCACGTCGATGTTGGCCGCGTCCGGGAACACCGACTCGTCGCGGTTGCCGGAAGCGAGCGCGGCGACCAGCCATTCGCCCGCCTTGATGGTCTCCGCGCCGTACTGGATGTCCTCGGTGGCGTAGCGGAGCAGGCCGTACTGCACGATCGAGAGGTAGCGCAGCATCTCCTCGACGGCCGATTCGGCCAGCGACGGGTCATCGCGCAGCTGCGCCAACTGCTCCGGGTTGCGCAGCAGGGCCAACGTGCTCAGGCCGATCATGTTCGCGGTCGTCTCGTGGCCCGCGATGAGCAGGGACAGGCCGAGCGTGATCAGCTCGGGCACCGTCAACGGCTCATCGCTCTCGTTGCCGCGCTGGATCAGTCGGCTCAGCAGATCGTCGCCGGGCTCGCGCATCTTGGCCGTGACCAGGCCGGCCATGTACTGCTGGACCTCGGCGGCGACGGCCTTGTGCACCTCGGGATCGGCGTCGGTGCTGACCAGGATGCCGCTCTGGCTCTGGAAACGGTCGCGGTCCTCGTAGGGGACGCCGAGCAGTTCGCAGATCACCAGGGACGGGATGGGTAGGGCGAAGTCCCGGTAGATGTCGACCGGGCCGCCCTTGGCCAGCATCGCGTCGATCTGCGATTCGATCAGGCCCGCGACGTACTCGCGCAGCGCGCGCATGCGCTTGACGGTGAACTCCGGGGTGAGCATCCGGCGCAGCCGGGCGTGCTCAGCGCCGTCGAGGTGGATGATCGAACCGGGCGATGCCTTGGCGTTCTTGTCGCGGTCGGTGATCACGTGGTTGGACACGGCGCCGCGCGAGCTGAGCCGGGAGTCGTTGAGCAGCGTGCGTACCTCGTCGTAGCCGCTGAGCAGGTAGGCGTCGAAGCCGGCGGGGCAGGCCACCTTGTCGAGGGGTTCGGTCTCCCTGAACTCGGTGTACTCGGCGGCCGGATCGAACGGACAGCCGGTTGGTCTCGCGGTGGGGAAGGCCGCGATGGGGATGCTCGACGTGTCGTTCACGAGCGAAGTCCCTTCAGAGGAAGTGGGAAAATTGTGGCAGCTAGTGCCACATATGTAAGGCTGCCAGTTGTCGGCGACTGACGCAAGTTCGCTGATCCTGACTGGACGGACAGCCCCACACCGGGCACACTGCCACCTAACATTGGCTGTCAATTGGCACTCAGCTGGGAACGAGGCACGCCCGTGGGCCTTCGCGAAATCAAGATGGGACGGACCCGGCGGCAGATCGCCGATCACGCGTTCGCCCTGTTCATGACGCAAGGTTTCGAGTCGACGACGATCGAGCAGATCGCCACCGCGGCCGAGGTCGGCACCAGAACGCTCTACCGGTACTACCCGACGAAGGAGTCGCTGATCGTCGACTTCGTCGAGAGCAGCCTCGGCGCCGCCGCCGCGGAACTGCGCAAGCAGCCCGACGACCTGGCCCTGCCGCACGCGCTCTACGCCATGATCGAGACGGTCATGCGGGTGACGAGGGAAGACGCCGACCGGGTCCTTGCCGTCTACCGCCTGGCCGAGCAGGCGCCCTCTGTCAAGGCGCGCCTTGCCGAGCAGGCGCTGCGCTGGCGGATCGAGGTCGCAGGCGAGGTCAGCAGGCGCACCGGCGGCGGTGCCCAGGCTGACCTGGTCGCGGCGCTGGTCGCGGCCAACGCCATGAACATCATCGACATCACCATGCGCACCTGGGTGATGGGCGGCGGCGTGCGCAACCCGGACTCGATCGCCGAAGAGGTGCTGCGGGTGATGCACGACGGCGTGCCGATGCCGATCGCGCCGGTGCCGGCCGCGCCCTCGATGAACTAACCCTGCCCCGCCAGGAGAGCGTCGACCTCCGGTGCGGTCGGTGCCGTGGTCGGGCCACGTCTGGTCACCGCGAGCGCGGCGGCGGCGTTGGCGCGCAGGGCCGCCGTGGCGGGGGTCAGGCCGGCGGCGAGGCCGGCCAGGAACGCACCGACGTGCGTGTCGCCCGCACCGTTGGTGTCGACCGCGGTGACCGCGAAGCCGCCGATCTCCTCCGGCGCGCTGTGTCGGGTGGCCAGCACGCAGCCGCGCGGGCCGGTGCGCACCACCGCGCCCGCGTCGATCCGCTCGGCGATCGCGCGGGCCGCGGCGAACGGGTCGGCGACGCCGGTGAGCAGGCCGGCCTCGCGCTGGTTGCAGCTGCACCAGTCGGCGCGGTCCAGCACCGCGTCGAGTACGCGTGCCGGGATGTCCGCGACCAGCGGGCCGGGGTCGAGCACGACGATCGCGGACTCGACCGTGCCCAGCCAGTCGGCCAGCGCGGGGCCGTTCACCTCGTGCACGAGGCCGTAGCCGGACACGTACACGAAATCGGTCGGGTGCACGGTGAGCAGGGCCAGGTCGGCGGGGCCGAGTTCGCCGTCCGCGCCGACGCTGGTGGCGAACGTGCGCTCCGAGGAGTCCTCGACGAGCGCCACGTCGAAGCCGGTGTCCTTGTCGGGGTACCGCGGTTGCAGGATGTCGATGCCGGCCGCGCGCATCTCGCGTCGGGCCAGGTCGCCGAACGGGCCGGTGCCGTGCATGCCGCCGTACGCGGTGGGCAGGCCCTGTCGGATGGCGCTGATCATCACGTTCATGCCGCCGCCCGGCACCACCTGGCTGGCCGACGCGATCATGTCGCCGCCGCGCGCCGGCAACTCCGGCAGGTACATGACGATGTCGATCACGACGTTGCCGACGCTGACGAGACGGGTCACGCGGCGGCCCGGATGGCCAGCAGGTCGGTCGCCAATTCGGCCAGCGGCAGGTCGTTGACCTCGGCGACGATCTTGGCCGCTGACCCGGGGAAGCCGCTGCTTCCGTGGCAGGCGCCCGCGATCGCGCCCGCGATGGCGGCGATCGTGTCGCAGTCGCCGCCCAGCGAGGCGGCCAGCAGCACGGCCTGCCACGGGTCGTGCGGGAACACCGCGAGCACGCCGAACGCGGCGGGCACCGACTCCTGGGTGGCGACGCTGGTGCCGACGAGCCGGTAGATCCGGTCGGCCGCGTCCTCGGCGGAGCGGCCCGCGACGAGTTCGGCCGCCAGCAGGATGCGCCCGCCGACATCGCCGGCGGCGACCCAGTTCCCTTTGGTGGCAGCCAGTTCCGCGGCCCGCACCGCGATCTCGGTCGCGTCCGCGACGTTCGCGCCGGCCAGTCCCGCGCTCACCGCCGCGGCCACCGCTGCCGCGCCGGCAAGTGCGACGTCGGTGTTGTGGGTGACCCAGCTCGCCTCGACCACGCGCTCGACCAACAGCGGCAGATCCGTTGCGGGACAGGCGATGCCGACCGGGGTGATGCGCATGGCCGCGCCGTTGGTGCTGCCGTTGCGCCCGGCCTCCTCGATCGGCACACCGGCCGCGACCGCGGCGACGGCGGCCTTTGTGGACGGTCCGAGCAGGTCGAGTGATCCGCGCCGGGCCATGTCCTGCTCCCAGGCGAGCAGGTCGGCGGCCAGTTGGTTCGGGTCGATCCGGCCGTTGCCGGCGACCAGCAGCCTGCCGACCAGCAGCGCCTGTTCGGTGTCGTCGGTGACCGAACCGGCCGGCATGTTCGGCGCGATCGGCTGATCCGGCGGGCCGGGGTGGAAGTCGGCGAGCGTGCCATAGCGGGCCTTGATCAGCTCGCGCGGCAGTCCCTGGGTCGGCATGCCGAGCGCGTCGCCGATGGCCAGTCCGGTCAACGCTGCCAGCGTCCGATCGGCAAGGTCGATCACAGTTGGTCTCCGCCGAAGTGCATGTGCAGGCGGAACCGGTCCGGGTCGAGCAGGCTCTCGACGTTTTCGACGAACTCGCCGGTCGCGGTGCGGCTACAGCGTCGCGTGCAGAGGAACCGTTCGCCCGGCTCGCGTCCGAGGTGCCCGGCCTCTTCTTCGGTCAGCCGGACCAGTTCGACCCATTCCTCGCCCTGCTCCGGGATCAGGCCGACCGCGTGCAGCGGCGTGTACAGGGAGCCGTCGAGGCCGCGCTCCGGCAACTCGCGCAGGGCGCCGATGGCCGGGATCCGACTGCGCTCATAGGAGATCGGCGCACCGTCCACAATGGTGCGAACGCGATCGACCGCGATGAACTCGGGCGAGTCGACCTCGAGCTCCCTTGCCAGTTCCGCGTCGAAGACCAGTTCCAGCCGAACCAGCGTGGTCACCACGTCGACGCCGTGCTTGGCCAGCGCCTTTGTCCAGCCCAGTCGTTGGTCTAGAGTGCGACCGTCGAAGGTCACGAACGAGCCCTTGCCCGACTGGGTGGCGATCAGCCCCCGGTTGCTCAGCTCGGTGAGGGCCTGGCGGACGGTGTTGCGGCTGACGTCGAAACTCGCGGCGAGCGCGTGTTCACCGGGTAGCTGGGCCCCGCGTGGCAACCGGCCGCCGCGGATGTCCTTGGCCAGCGCGTCGACGATTCGTTCATGCTTCAGTCGAGGGACCTGTCCAGACATGTGCAAAAAAGTAGACCTGGCCCGGATGGTTGGCAACAACGGGTCTCCCCATTGACGCAACCGATCGGTTGCCATAATGTGGCAACCAGAAGGTTGCGACATGAAATGGAGAGTTGACCATGGGTTTTCCCGATCGCATCGAGCGGACCGTCGAACTGACCCAGCCGCCCGCCCGAGTATGGACCGCGATCACCACGGCCGAAGGGCTCGCCGCGTGGTTCGGTGACACGGCAACGATCGACCTGCGTCCCGGCGGCGCGGCCCACATGACCTTCGGCACCGAGCACGCCGCCGACATGCGGGTCGAACGAGTGGAAGAACCGACCGCGTTCGGCTTCACCTGGCACATCTTCGGCCTGCCCGAGGACGATCCGCGCCGGACCTACGTCGAGTTCACCCTGGAACCCAACGGCACCGGCACCCGGCTGACCGTGGTCGAAACCGGCTTCGCGCAGCTGTCGGCGGACGCGCACCACACCGCGTTCGACGGCAACACCAAGGGCTGGCTCAGTGAACTGGGCGAGCTGGCCGACTACCTCGATGCCGCCTGACACCGAGGCGATCGCCGAGCAGGTCTTCGTGGCACTCGCCGAC
>DASYBO010000802.1:0-15084 GCA_036500685.1 Pseudonocardiaceae bacterium
GAATTCCAGATGCTCTACGGCATCCGCCCCGACGAGCAGCAGCGGCTTGCCGACGACGGCAACCGCATCCGGGTGTACCTGCCCTACGGCGGCGAGTGGTACGGCTACTTCATGCGCAGGCTGGCCGAGCGTCCGGCCAACCTGACCTTCTTCCTCCGTTCGCTCGCCACGAAGAACTAAGCCTTGAGGTGGCCCTCGGCCATCGTGATGAGCAGGGCCATGCGCTGTCGGTCGAATTCGGGATCGGCGTAGAGCATGGCGGTGAGCGCCTCGCCGTCGAAGTAGTGGATGACGTGCGCGATGGCGGCGGCCCGGTCCTGGGCGGGTAGCCGGTCCAGCGCGCGGACCTGACGGCTGGCCGCCATGATCTTGAGGCCGTACTCGTCGACGACCGGCCGCAGGCCCTCCCGCAACTCGGCATCGGTGCGCGCGGCGACGAGCAGTTCGATCCACACGGCGTTGATCGGATCGCGCGCTGACGCCCGCAGCACCGGCAGGATCGCGGCAAGGTCTGCGGTGTCGGGCAGTTGCGTGATGCGGTCGGTGAAATTGGCCAACTGGCGCAGGGCCACTTCCTCGGCGGCGGCGCGCACCAGGTCGAGCAGGGTGGCGAACCGGCCGAACAGCGCACCGTGCGAAACCCCGGCCCTGGCGCAGATCTCCTTGACCGACGTGCGCGCGTAGCCCAGTTCGGCCAGGGCGGCGATGGTGCCCTTGATCAGGCGCGCGGAGGTCTCCGCTCGCCGTTCGGCCTGAGTGCGTCGTTGCGGGGGTGGCACGGCCGTCACGCTACTACTTTGCGGCAATTTATCGACCGAGTGGTTGCAATGTTTCTTCCGTCGAGGCATGCTACTGGCCGGTAGGGACAACGACGTCCACCACGATAGGAGCTAGCCATGCGCACGTGCTTGACCGTTGTGATGGTGGCGGTGGTGACCGCGGCCGGACTGGTCGCCGGTGCCGGAACAGCACCGGCCGCCCAACCGGTGGCCAAGGCGACCTCGCTGGTGCCACCGAGCCAGGACCCGTTCTATGCCGTCCCGGCCGACGTGGCGACGTATCAAGCCGGCGAGATCATCCGGTCCCGTCAGGTCACACCGAAGATCGTCGTGGTCAACCTGCCCGCCGTACAGGCCTGGCAGGTGCTCTATCGCACCAATGACGGAGTCGACGCGCCAACGGCGACAGTAGCCACGATCATCACGCCGGACGCGCCGTGGACCGGTCCAGGAACGCGACCACTGGTGTCCTATCAGAGTGCCGAGGACTCGGACGGGATCGACTGTGCCCCTTCGTATGCCTGGCGGGACGGTGTCTTCGCAGGACTGGGCGTGAGCTTGTCCGACCCGCTCGCGGTCGCGCCCGCTCTCGCGGCCGGCTGGGGCATCGTGGTGCCCGACTACGAAGGCCCACAAGGCATGTTCGGCGTCGGCCGGATGGCCGGACACGCGGTGCTGGACGGCATCCGCGCCGCGCTGCACTTCGCACCCGACGGACTGGCCGCACAAACCCAGGTCGCCACGTTCGGCTACTCGGGCGGCGGCCTGGCGACCGGCTGGGCCGGCGAACTCCAAGGCACCTACGCGCCCGAACTGAACTACGTCGCCACGGTCGGCGGTGGCACACCCGCGAAGGTGCTCGATGTCGCGCAGTGGCTCACCGGCCAGGGCAGCTATGCGGCCGGGCTGGCCGTCGGCGCGATCATCGGCATGGTCAAGCAGTACCCGGATCTGATGAATCTGTTCAACGCCAAGGGTAAGGCGCTGTTCGCCCAGTACCAGAACGCATGTGCGCTGCAACTGGTCGCTGGATTCCCCTTCGCCAACATCAACGACTACACCACGTCGCCGAACCTGTTCGCCAACCCGGAAGTCGTCGCCGACGCCACCTACCAGAGCATGGGCTCGCAGGCTCCGAAAGCACCGGTTGCCAACTACCACGGCCAACTCGACGAGATCGTGCCCTTCGCCCAGGACAAGGAAACCGTCCAACAATGGTGTGCAGAAGGCGCCACGGTCCACGCCGAATGGCCGTTCCTGGCCGAGCACGGACTTGGCGGCGTGCCCTGGTACCTCGACGGTCTGTCCTACCTGGCCGGTCGATTCGCCGGCCAGGCTCCTGTCGACGATTGCTGGTGGATCCAAGCCAGCTGACGCTATTTGCCGGTCATGAACTCGTCGATCGACAACGGACGGTTCACAACGCGGACGTCGCCGATCCAGCCGTGGAAGATCTGATCGACGGCGCCGCCGTACTCGTGCCCGCCCAGTAGCCAGGTCAGGCCGAGTGTGGTGATGCCGACCGAATCGGTCGACGGGTTGTCGACGGTTGGGCAGCCGTCGACGTAGAGGACGGTGTGCCGGCCGTCGTTGACAACCGCAAGGTGCCACCAGGTGTTCTCGGGCAGGCCGTGGCCCCAGTTGGTGGTCGGGGAGGTCTGGTTGAGCGGGTAGCAGTTGAACTGTGGCTCTCGACCGTTGTTGGAGATGCTGAGCGTGACAACGGGTTCGTTCGGGTCGGTGTTGCGCCCGTGCTTTCCGGCCTTCCCGGCCTCGCCGAAACGGCTGAGCACTGCCATCCAGGCGTTGTTGGTCCCGTCCCAGTCCAACGGAATCTTGATGAACGCCTCGATCGTGTAGCCACCGGCGAACGTCTCGGCGTTCAACGCAGCCTGGGACCCGGTGGTCAGATAGGCGCCGTGCAGCGGGTTCTTGCCACCGACGAAACTCAGGCTGGCATGGGCAGGCTGGTCGCGATGGTGATCGTCGGACCAGGTCAGCGCATCGGCAGCGGTGCCGGGAACGACGAGCACGGTCAGGTCGTTGCCGTGCCCCGACTGGTCGCGGACGATCTGGGTCGCCGCGACCGGGCTACCGCTGGCGCCGCCGTTGTCGAAACGCCAGTACGCGAGCGTGCCGGGTATCACCAGTCGATTGGCCGGACGGGCCGGACGGGCCGGCACCGGGATGAAGCCGGCGAAGCGCTGTTCGAAGTCGATCGCCATCGAGAACTCGTCGACGGCGGTGGTGAGCCGCGACTCAAGGGCCGCCAGCTCGTTGCGCTTCTCCGGGGCCTGGCTCAGGATCCACGGCGCGACCGTCTCCACGTCGATGGTGTTGCGGTCCAGGTCGAAGTGGTAGAGCCGCAGCATGCCGGCGCCGCCGAAGTAGCGGTTCTGGTAGTTGGCGATATGCAGGTGCACGTCGTTGCCTGCGGCATTGGTCTGCGTCATGCGTCCTGGCGGCCAGTAGTGGCCGTTGAGGGTCAGGAAGATCCGGTCGTTGTCCTTGATCAGCGCATCCCAGACCTGCTGGCCGTAGCCCGAGAACGCCGCATTGTTCTCCGGGTCGCCGGACTGGTACGGGTACACGTTGTCGTCGTAGGTCGAGCCGACGATCTCGTGCGTGGTCAGGATTACCGGCAGCCCGGGGTGCTCGGAGACGAACTGGTTGGCCCAGGCGAAGCCCTGCGCCGAGGTCCGCCAGTCCATCGCCAACAGCAGCCACTCCCGGCCTGCGGCGGTGAAGATGTGCGCCGTGTTGTAACCGGTCGGGTCCGACCCGGCGAACGTCCGCGATCGCGTGAAGCGCTGCGGCCCCATGGTCTGCAGATACGCCGTGGAACCGCGACTGTCGTCACCGGAGACGTCGTGGTTGCCGGCCAGCACGCTGTAGGCGACGCCGCGCGAGTCCAGCAGGTCGAACGCCTTGCCGACGGCCGCGAACG
The DNA here is from genome assembly GCA_036500685.1 of Pseudonocardiaceae bacterium. Taxonomy (GTDB): domain Bacteria; phylum Actinomycetota; class Actinomycetes; order Mycobacteriales; family Pseudonocardiaceae; genus CAJCJE01. The sequence continues at coordinate 3,727 of DASYBO010000802.1, forward strand.
AGGTGGGGTCGGCGTCCTCGGTCAGGTCGCCGAGGTGGGCCATGAAGACGATGTTGTTGCCGGAGGCATTCCCGCTGTTGTCGATGATGTAGCGGAAAGACTCCTCCTGCGGCGCCGAGTTGATGCTGTTCTGGCTGCCCCAATACAGGAACTGGGTGTCGGGCATGACGGCGATGGTGAACTGCCGGCTCGCCGGGTCCGGGTTCCACCGACCGATGCCGCCTTGCCCGGTGGACGCCGGGTCGGCGAATGCCGGTGCGACGCCTGCCGCACCCAGCGCCATCACCCCGGCCCCGGCCAATCCGGTGTTACGCAGGAAGGATCGCCGGTTCTGTCCGGCCTGCGACTGTCCCGACGAGACGCCGCTACCGTGGTCATCGCACATGGCCCGAACGCTATGCGGCACCGGCCAATACCGGACCAACCCCAGGTGACGAAGTCATGGCGGAGCGCAGGACTAGGCCGTCCAGCCGAACGCGAACCCATGCGGCCGGCGAGCGGAATGCCGGAGTCGACCGAGTTGACCGCGATCGAGGCGGCGCCGATCGTGACGCGGCCGGAGCGCGACGATCACTTCCCGGGCTTTGCGCGGATCGCCGTGGCGTGCTCGATGAGGATGCCGCGAAACTGGCCCAACAGGACGGTGAGCTTCCGGACGTCGTCGACTTCCTCGGTGCCGAGTAGGTCGATGATCGCCTGGTAGAAGTCGTCGAACAGACTGAACGCCTGCCGACTGCCGGCCGGGGATGCCTGCATCAGCACCCGACGGCGGTCGTGGGGGGTCGACCTCGCGATAGGCGTACCCGCCTGCCTCAAGGCGGGCGGCTACCGCGCTGATCGCCGCGGCCGTCACCCCGAGCGAGGAAGCGACCTGGCGAGCGCGGGCACCACTCCTCCTCATTACTGACTGATTAGACAGTCAGTATCAAGTTGGAGTTCCGCCTCGTCAACCCAGCTCGTGGCGCAGCGCCTGTTCAAGCCATTCGGTGCACTCGGTCGCGGTGATCGCGCCGTCCCGCGCCACCATCTGCACGGCGAGACCGTCGAGCAGCGCGGTCAGCCGCCACGCGGCCGCGCGCGGATCCGCGCAGGTGAACGTGCCCGCGCCGACGCCCTCGGCGATCAGTGCGACCACCGCCTCGCGCCAGCGTTGGTCGAGACGCTGGGCGAGGCCGCGCAGTTCGGTGTCGCGAAGGGACGCGGCCCACGCTTCGATCCACAGCAGCCAACCATCGGCCTTGCTGGTCGGGCCGTACCAGCTGAGCACGGCGCGCAGCCGCTTCGGCACGTCGCCCCGTTCGGCGAGCATGTCGCGCAACCGGGCCAGATCCGCCTCGGCGGCATGCCGGAACGCCTCGACGATCAGGTTCTCCAGGGTGCCGAAGTGGTAGAAGACCAGCGACGTGCTGACATCGAGCGCCTTGGCCACCTCGGCCGCCCGCACGCCCGCTATCCCCCGCTGCCGCACCTGGTCGAGCGCGGCGAGCACGATCTCGTCCCGCCGGACGGCCACCCCTTTGCGCGCCATAGCGGCAACGTTACACAGTTCGATGTTGCGCACGGCGTTGTCGCGAGGCCGGCCTCTTGACGTGTCGTGGGATCGGAACCACACTCGCTAGCTACTGACTAGTCAGTCAGTAGCTGACGAGGAGGTGGCACCGTGGCAGTTCGCACCCAGGAAGGCATCGGCGGCTCGTGGTCGACGCAGCGCACCCGGCCGCGGCGCGAATTCCACCGGTTCGACAGCCTGTTCTGCACGCCGGTCGGCCTCGACACCATCGGGTCGGTCGCCGCCAACGGGTGATTTCCTACGCCTGCGGCACCCGAACGCGCAGGGCGGAACGCGAGACCGGGTGATCGTCGGGTTACAGGGCGATGTTCGCGTTGTCGAATGGTGAGCCGCCTGGCAGGATGCGTGCTTATTGCCGACATTCGGAGCACATCATGGCTTCGCGTCTGAATCCTTACCTCAGTTTCGCCGGGGACACCCGGAAGGCAATGGAGTTCTATCAGAGCGTGTTCGGCGGAGAGCTGAACATGACCACCTTCGGTGAATTCGGCATGACCGATCCGGGTGTGGCGGAGGGCATCATGCACGCCAACCTGATATCGCCGACCGGGTTCGCCTTGATGGCGGCGGACATCCCGCCGAACATGGAGCACAAGCCGGGCAACAACATCACGGTCAGCCTCAGCGGCGACGACGGCGCGGATCTGCGCGGCTACTGGGAGAAACTCTCCCAGGGCGGCACCGTGGCCATGCCCTTGGAAAAGCAGTCGTGGGGCGACGAGTTCGGAATGCTCATCGACCGTTTCGGTATTCCCTGGATGGTCAACATCAGCGAACCGACCGCATAGCAGGCGAATAACGCGAAAACGGGTGCGGGCGGCCGTCCTGGTCGCCCGCACCCGTGTGTCCAGGTGAGTCTGGAACGTGATCAGCCGGCCGGCGCGTCCACGGCGAAGCGCTCGGTGCCGAGCACGCTCAGCAGTTGCAGCTTCTCCTCGGCCTCCGACCTCGGCGCAGCGGTGAGCACCAACAGGATCTGCGCGTGGTCCTCGGTGTGCAACACCTGGCAGTCCAGTTCGATCTCACCCAACTGCGGGTGCAGCACGATCTTGTGGTCGGCGAAGCGCCGGGCCACCTCCTGTCGGTCCCACAACCGGGCGAACTCCGGACTGCGCTGGGTCAAGGCGCGGACCAGTTCGGTCGCCCGCGACTGGACGCCCATGGACCCGCAGGCCGCGCGCAGGTTGGCGATCAGCGCCCTGCTCTGTCGATCGTGATCATCGGCCGGATACACCCGCCGTTCGCCCGGATCGGTGAACCAGCGGTAGATCTCGCTGCGAGCCAGGCCGGTGTGCTGGGTCCGGTCGCCGAACAGGGCCTTTGCCATCCGGTTCTGCACCAGCGTCTCGGCCAGCTCGGTCAGGATCAGCGCGGGCGTGTCCTCCAGCCGGTCCATCACCCGCAGCAGCGCCGGCACCACGTGCGTCGACACCGAGGTCGAGGATGGTGCGTTGTGCCCGGCGACCTGGAACAGATAGATGCGCTCGTCCTTGGTCAGCCGCAGCGCCCGCGCCAGCGAGGACAGCATCTGCTCGCTCGGTTGCGGGCCGCGCCGCTGTTCCAGCCGCGTGTAGTAGTCGGTGGACATGGCGGCCAGCGACGCGACCTCCTCGCGGCGCAGCCCGGCCGCCCTGCGCCGGGCACCGGGCGGAAGTCCCAGGTCCTCGGGCCGCAGCGCCTCCCGTCGGGTGCGCAGGAAACTCGCCAATGCCGCTCGATCCATGATCTCCAGTATCCGCCTCGGCGTCGGCGCAACCAGGGATTGCCGATCCCCCGATCAGCGGACTCTGCCGGCCGGATCATGGCCGAATCAGGCTTGAGGCATGAACACTTCCGGCAACACCATCTTCATTCCCGGCTCGACCAGCGGCATCGGTCTTGCCCTCGCGCTCGCCCTGCACGAACGCGGCAACACCGTGATCGTCGGCGGTCGACGTACCGACCTGCTGGCCGAGATCGCCCGGGAGCACCCCGGCATCGACACGGTGCGGATCGACACGGCCGACGCCGACAGCATCAGTGCGGCGGCGCGGGAAGTGCTGGCCCGGCACCCGGAACTGAACGTGCTGGTGGCCATGGCCGGCATCATGCGCATCGAGGACTGGACGCGGCCCGAGTCCTTCCTTGCCTCGGCCGAAGCCGTGGTGACCACCAACCTGCTCGGCCCGATCCGCCTGATCGCCGCGTTCGTCGAACACCTGCGCGACGCCAAGGACGCCACCATCGTGACGGTCTCCTCCGGCCTCGCGTTCACCCCGCTCAAGGTGACGCCGAGCTACAACGCGTCCAAGGCCGCGATCCACCTGCTCAGCGAATCGCTGCGGCTGCAGTACGCCGACGCGGGCATCGCGGTGCTGGAACTGCAACCACCGTCGGTGCGCACCGCGCTGCTGCCGGGCCAGGAGGAATCCGAGTTCGGCATGCCGCTCGACGAGTTCGTCGACGAGGTGATGGGTCTGCTCGAAACTCAACCTGACGCCAAGGAGATCCAGGTCGAACGGGTGAAGTTCCTCCGCTACGGCGAGGCGCGTGGCGACTACGACCAGGTCGTGGCCGCCCTCAACCAGCTCGACCCACACGCGACCCACTGAGCTGAAACCGCTGGCCCTGGCCTGGAACCTGCTGTTCCGCTGAGCCGATTCCGACCGACCCGCTAAGTTCCTTGTCATGGAGATTCCCAGGCGGTTGGTTCGCGCGCTGCAACTGGGCACGGTGATCGTCGTCGCCGCCGTGCTGGCCGGCTGTACGACCACAGTGGCGGGTTCGGCTCAGGCGGCAGCGTCGCGCCCGAGTTCGTCGCATCCGACCGGCACACCGACGACCGGCCAGAGCACGCCGTCGGTGCCGGCCAAGGTGCCCGGCTGGCAGGTCGTGGTGGCGACCAAAGCGGGAATCGCCTACGACGCACCGCCCGACTGGAAGGTCCAGACCCCGGACACCGTCGTCGGATTCCAGGACCCGCAAGGCAATCCGGTGGTCACGATGAACTACGCGGCGGTCTACAAGGCCGGCTACTGCACGGGCCACAGTGGCAGCTTCCGAGCCGAGTCCGGGATCAACAGCGTGCCGACTGCGGATCCCGGCCAGGCCGCAAGCGACCTCGCCCAGAAGGTGGCGATGGCCGCTTACACCAACGGCAGCGTGACGCCGACCGTCACCGCTGGCACGCCGCAGCCGATCACGGTCGCCGGCGACAACGGCATGGTCGTGCGGGACACGTTGACCGTGACCCCGCAAAGCTCCTGTGATCCGCCCGGCGCCGAGGTCTATGTGGTGGCGTTGCCGCTGGCACAGCCCAACACCGGCTGCGGAGTGATGGTCGTCGTAGCCGACCAGGGCACTCCGGACGCCGCTGCCGACCAGGAGCTCCAGCAGATGATCGGCAGCCTGCGCGCCGGCTGAACACCCTTGCTAAAGCAGGCTTTCGGCCAGCGTTCGCCAGTGTGGCAGCGCCGATTGTCCCGGCTCGATCCCGATCACCTGAACCGCGACGTGATCGGCGCCGGCCCGCGCGTGTGCACGCAGTTTCGCGACAATGGCGTCGCTGTCGCCCCAGCTGACGAGATCATCGACGAACCGATCGCTGCCGCCGCCCGCGAGTTCATCTTCGGTGTAACCCATGCGCCGGAATTTCGCGGCGTTGAAGCGGCCGGCCAGGTACGGGGCCAGGTGTTCGCGCGCGATCGCGCGGGCGGTGGCCGGGTCGCGTTCGAACAGGACGGCCTGCTCGACGCCGAGGAACGCGTCCTGGCCGAGGATCTCCCGCGCCTGCGCGGTGTGCTCGACGTTCACATGGTAGGTGTGCGCGCCTTCGGCCCGGTCGCGAGCCAGCTCCAGCATCTTCGGCCCGTATCCGGCCAGGATGCGGTGCACCGGTCCGGCGGGGGCCGGGTTCGGCGAGCTGATCGAGTCCAGTTCGTCGAGGTAGTCGATCATCGCGTCGATCGGCTTGACGCCCGGCTGGGCGCTGCCGAAGCCGAGCCCGAGCACGTGCCGGTTCGGATAGGCGTCGGCGAGCAGCACGCTCGCGCCATGCGTCCACTGCGCTCCACGTGACCGGATCTGCGCGATGCCGTTGACCACGGGTATCCGGTCCGTGCAGGACAGCAGGAAACCGGCATGGGTCATGGCTTCCCGGCCGTCGCGCTCGGGAATCCAGAACGCGCCCCAGCCAAGCGCCTCCAGTTCCTGGATGGACGCGCGCATGAGCGCGGCCGGTTGGTCCTCGAAGTCGAAGGTCCACACGCCGAACCGGCCGAGGTTCGTTCCGTCGATGTCCGCCATGCATCGAAATATCGCATAATCTCGATATGTTGCGCAAGCCCTGCTCAGATGGTGCGGTCGAGCGCGGACACCAGTCGGGCGATCCGCGCCTCGTCCCGCTTGTAGTGCGTCCACTTCCCCACCCGGGTGGCCCGCACCAGGCCGGCACGCTGCAACTCGGCCAAGTACGCCGAGATCGTGGACTGAGCCAGCCCGGCTTTTTCCTGGATGTGACTCACACAGACCCCGAACTCGTCGACGTCAACGGTGGCATCGGCCAGCGCGAAGTGGCGGTGCGGCTCCCGCAGCCAGGCCAGCAGCTGCAACCGCACCGGGTTGGCCAACGCGCGCAGCGCCAGTACCAGTTCCGGGTCCGGTTCGGTCATGGACCGATTGTAGCGACGTTTCGCGGTACGTCGATACGAGGCTTGGAAGTGCGGCTGTTCAACCGCACGCCATCAATTCGCCGAACCGTGTTAATTGATTGACGGTCGACAGTTCGCATTTCTGGGTCTATTTCAAGTAACAGCATGGGTGTGGTAAAAAACATCGAGTCGTCCATTGATCCAAATAGCGCACAGCGGAGAATCCGTGACACATTCTGACGCAGCTAATCCTCCGGGGGGATTGGACGCGCAGATCGCTCGCCTGCGCGAACAGGCCGAGCAGGTCCAAGAACGCATCCGTACCGCGGCCGCGACGGTGAGCTCACCGGACGAGGCCGTCACCGTGACCGTCGCCGCGGGTGGGGCCGTGACCGACGTCCGGTTCAGCGAGCGGGCCTACCAGCGTCCGCCCAAACAGCTTGCCGGCCTGCTGATGCAGATGATCGGCAAGGCGCAGCGCAAGGTCGGTGAGGACGTGAGCACCGCGTTCGCCGGTCTGGTCGGCAGCGACTCGACCGCGATGAGCCTGCTCAACGAGTTCCAGCCGCCCGAACCACCCCCCGAGCCGCAACCGCAGGCCGCTCCGCCGCCGCCCGCTCCACCACCGCCGCCCCCACCCGTTCCCCCGAGGCCCGTTGTCCCTCGGCCCGTCGCTCCACCGACCGTCGCGGCGCCGCCTGCGGAGCAGCGCAAACCCGTACGGCGCGATGTACACGAAGTCCCTGACGACATGCCGGAATCCTGGCTCGAGGACGGGTGGTCCCAATGACCCAAAGCGGCGGATATCAGGTCGATCCGAATGAACTGACCAAATTCGCGTCATATTTGAGTGGAACGGCGCACGGCGAGGTCGTCGACGCGGCCAATGGCGTGCACTCGGCCAACGGCTTCGACAACAACGCGTTCGGCATTTTCGCGGCTCAATTGCTGGCCGTCCCCGCACGGATCGCGATGGCCGTCGCCACCGACAACCTCAACAGCCTCGCATCGGAGATCTCGGCGGCGGCGCAGCTCACCACCACAACGGCCAAGAACTACCAGCAGAACGAGCAGAACTCGGCTGGCAGCTTCAAGGCCATCGACGGGAGCAGCGCGACATGAGCCAGCTCAACGTGACCACGGCAAACGAGACGACCGGTGCCGGCGTCATCGACAGCTGGCACAGCTTCGCCAGTTCGATCCAGAGCATCAAGGACGCACACGGCGCGGACAAGGCGGCGGTCGCCGTCGAGGTCGGCGTCACCGGTGCCAGCGCGGTGCTGGACACGGTGGCCTTCGCGCTGGACCCGCTGGCCAAGCTGATCTCGGCCGGGCTCGGCTGGCTCATCGAGCACGTCCAGTTCCTGCGCTGGCCGTTGGACCAGATCGCCGGCAACCCGGATGCCATCCAGGGCCTTGCCAACCAGCTGCACACCATCGGCCAGAACCTGCGCAACTCCGCCAACGACCTCGACGCGGCCCTCAAGTCCGACATCACCAACTGGCAGGGCCAGGCCGCCGACCAGTTCAACGCGGCCATGAACGGCCACAAGACGCACGTCGACGACGCCGGGCATTCCGTCGACACCGTCGGCTATGTCGTCGAGACCACGATGGCGTTGATCGCGGCGGTGCGCAGCCTGTTCCGCGACATCATCACCACGGTGCTCGGCGACATCATCGCGACCATGCTGGTCGCGTTGGCGGCGGCGGTGTTCACCTTCGGCGCTTCGATCGCGGTTGGCGTGACCAAGTGCGTTATCGAGGGGACCGTGAAGGTGGCGTCGATGATGGCCAAGCTGGCCAAGATCGGTGATCTGGCCGCCCGCACCGCGAGCCGGATCGGCCAGCTCACCAAGATGACCAAGGGCGAGACCCAGGCCGGCCACGAACTGACCGACCTGCCCGCCACGACGCACACCCCGACCGCGGACCCGCACGCCGCGCCCACCGCGCACCCCTCGACCGGCACGTCGGCCGCTGACAACGCGCCTGCCACCACCACAGCGCCACCACCCACCACGCACCCATCCACCTCGACGACATCCTCGGCCGCCGACAACGCGCCTCCCACCACCACCGCGCCACCACCCACCACGCACCCATCCACCTCGACAACGTCCTCGGCCGCCGACAACGCCCCCGCGCCCGCGCCTGCGCCGCATACTCCCGGCGAGGGGGAACCGAGCGGCAACCCGAACGCCAACGATTACTCGGCCCAGGAAAGCATCCTGAACGACTACCACAACAACCCGGCCAGTCAGAACGACTACTCGGCGCAGCAGGGTGTCCTTGACGAGTACCACAACACACCTGGCGACACCCCGGCCAGCACGCACACCACCACCAGCAGCGCCAACGAGCCGGCACCGGTGCCCACCCAGACGCCGACGCCAACACCGACGCCAACGCCGAGTTCGGCCGCACCGCACGGTGAGCCGACGCCCGAGCCCACGGTGAACCAGCCGCACAACCAGCAGCCACCTGGCGAGGAACCGCCCGCCGACCAGGCGCCTGCTGCCGCGCCGAAGCCGCCCGATCCGAAGTCGGCGTTGAAGGATCAGGACATCGCACTGCTGAAGAAGCACGAGGACTGGCTGAAGAACAATTTCAAGGAATCCCAGGCCAAGGCCAAGTTCGTGGACAACTGGGTGAAGAAGAACGCCCCGGACTCCTACCCGCTGGTCAAGGCCATGGCCGACGCCAAGAGCAGCAAGAACTGGGTCGGCTGGGTGGACAAGAGCGCGGTACAGGTGGACAAGCAGCTCACCAACATCCAGCAACAGGCCGAGGCGGCCTGGCAGCAGTCGAACGATCAGTGGCGTACCCAGCATCCCGATCCGGCGACCGCGACCTGAACGCCGGTCCGGCCGCGCACTCGGACGGAGTGCGCGGCCAGACCGTCCATTGTGTTCAGTTGTCGAAGGTGGTTTCCCGGATGGTCTTCTCCCAGGCGTCGATGTCGGCCCTGGTGGCGTCCAGATGTTCGACGATCGCTTCCAGCGCATCGCTACCGAGCGGGAGCCGCAACGGCGTGCGCTCGGCCTCCAGCGCGGCGATGATCGCGGCGGCGGCCTTGGCCGGGTCGCCGGGCTGCGCGCCGTCGCCGCCGCCGACCGCGTCGCGGGTCGCGCCGACGGTCGCCCGGTAGTCGTCCAACTCGGTGCTGACGCTGGCATTGCCGAACAATCCGGTGCGGAACGCGCCCGGCTCGACGATCAGCACCTTGATGCCCAGCGGCTTGACCTCGTCGGCCAGCGCCTCGGACAGGCCCTCCAACGCGAACTTGGTCGCGCTGTAGGCGGAGAAGCCTGCGAAGGACATCTGCCCGCCCATACTGCTCAGCTGCACGATCGCGCCGGAGCGACGGGCCCGCATGTGCGGCAGCGCGGCCCGGACCAGCTCGACCGGGCCGAAGAAGTGCACGTCGAACAGGTCGCGCAGTTCGGCGTCCGAGGTCTCCTCGGCCGCGCCGACGTGCGTACGGCCCGCGTTGTTGACCAGGACGTCGATCCGTCCGTGCCGGGCGACGATGCCGTCCACAACGGCGCGCCCTGCCGCCTGGTCGGTGACGTCCAACTCGACCGCCTCGACCTGGCCGGGATGCGCGTCGACGAGTTCGGTCAACGTGTCCGGTCGACGCGCCGCCGCCACCACGAAGTCCCCTGCCGCGACAGCGGCCTCGGTGAATGCTCGCCCGAATCCGCTGTTCGCGCCGGTAATCAGCCACACCTTGTTCATGGCGCCAGTCTGCCGCAGTGATCGGTTATCGTGTCAGGAGCCCCAATCCCCCGGAAAGGGCTGGTGAGCCGCTGTGTCGCAAATTCATGACGTGGTGATCGTCGGGGCCGGTCTCGGTGGGATCGCTGCGGCGATCGAGCTGCGGCGGCACGGGTTCGCCGACGTGGTCCTCCTCGACGCGGCCGACGGGGTCGGCGGGACCTGGCGGTACAACGACTATCCGGGCGCCGCCTGCGATGTGCCGAGCCACCTGTACTCGTACTCGTTCGCGCGCAGGGCGACCTGGTCACGGCTGTGCTCGCCGCGCGATGAGATCCTGCGCTACATCGAGCAGGTCGCCGACGTGTTCGAGATTTCGTCGATGGTGAAGCCGAGGACCAGGGTGACCGCGTGCGAGTGGGACGACGTCGCGCGGCACTGGGTGGTGCGCACCGAGGGCGCGGGTGTGCTGCATGCGGCGGCCGTGGTGTTGGCGACGGGACAGCTGAACCAGCCTGCGTTTCCCGCTATCGAGGGGATGGAAACGTTCGCAGGGCACAGTTTTCACTCCGCGCGATGGGATCACGACTACGACCTGACCGGCAAGCGGGTGGCGGTGATCGGCACCGGGGCGAGTGCCGTGCAGTTCGTGCCCCCGGTCGCGGAGAAGGCCGGGCGGCTGAGTGTGTTCCAGCGGACCGGCAACTGGATTCTGCCGCGCCGCAACGACGTCTACCCCCGGCTGGTCACCGCACTGTTCCGGCTCTTCCCGTTGCTGGGCACGATCTGGCGGCAGACGCTTTTCCAGTATCTCGAACTGTTGACCGCGCAGATTCGGCATCCGCGCACGCTCGGCCAGGTCGGCCGGATCTGGTCGGAACTGTTCATGCGCTCGCAGCTGCGCGACCCGGAGACCCGGCGCAAGGCGTGGCCGAACTACACCTTCGGCTGCAAACGCGTGTTGTTCAGTTCCGCGTTCCTGCCGGCGCTGCAACGGGAGAACGTCGAACTGGTCACCGACAAGATCACCAGAATGACGCCGACCGGGCCGCAGACCGAGGACGGCCGGGTGCACGAGGTCGACTGTGTCATCTACGGCACCGGTTTCCGAACGACGCGGTTCATGTTCCCGATGGAGATCACCGGAATCGGTGGTCGCACGATGGGCGAGGCGTGGGCGGACGGGCCGCGCGCGCATCTGGGCATCGTGGTGTCCGGGTTCCCGTCGCTGTTCGTGATGTACGGGCCGAACACGAACTCCTCGGGCGGGTCGATCATCTTCTTTCTCGAGGCGCAGGCGCGTTACCTGCGGCAGGCGATGCAGCTGGCGCGCGAGCGCGCGGCGGCGGTGGACGTGCGCGCGGACGTGATGGCGGCGAGCGCCGAGGCCGTCCAGCAGCGCTTCGCCGGTACGGCCTGGCTGAGCTGCCAGTCCTGGTA
>DASYBO010000803.1:0-8465 GCA_036500685.1 Pseudonocardiaceae bacterium
CGTCGGCAAGGCGCTGCCGGCCGGCATTCCCGCGCCGCTGCGCGCGCCGACGCGGTTGGTGCTGAGTGCGTTGATGGGCAAGGTGAAGGCACCGGATCCGTTGTCCGCGCGGGCCGGCGCGACCGTACGCGGCAACGGACCGATGCCATACCGGTGGAATTCGAAGTATCCGGCCCGAATCGGCGTGATGCCGCGCGAGGGCGGCAACGCGGACGTGCGCTGGTTCGACATCGCCCCCTGCTACCTCTACCACGCGCTCAACGCCTACGACGACGGCGATCAGATCGTGCTCGACGTCGTCCGCCATGAACGGACCTTCGACGCGGACGCCAACGGGCCGTTCGAGAGTCCGATCACGCTGGACCGCTGGCGGGTGGATCTGAACGCGGGCAAGGTGCTCGACGAGCGACTGGACGACCGGCCGCAGGAGTTTCCCAGGGTGGACGAGCGCCTTGTCGGCCTGCGCCACCGGTACGGCTACGCGGTGGAGGCCGCCGGCAACCGAGATCAGCCGGGCACCACCGAGGCGATCGTCAAGCACGATCTGGTCACCGGCCGGACCATTCGCCGTTCGTTCGGTGCGGACACCTCGCCCGGCGAAATGGTCTTCGTGCCCAACACTCCGGACGCGGCCGAGGACGACGGGGTGCTGATGGGTTTCGTCTACTACCCGGAGTCTCAGCGCAGCGATCTCACCCTGTTGGACGCGGGCACCCTGGAGACGGTCGCCGCGATCCACCTACCCAACCGGGTACCGAACGGCTTTCACGGCAACTGGGTGCCGATCGGACAATAAGACCATCCACTGTGGACCAGGCCTCGCGAACCGGCCCGGTCGGACGATAAACCGCGAAAGATACTCGCACTTACCCGGTAAAGACGTCACCACGCAGCGCCCCCGGCTCGGGCAACACGGTCCGAAGCTCGGCACCCACCCGCTACCCTGAGCCGGGGGCCGCTGACGAACGAGGTGGCGAGTGCGGGAACGGGAGCTACGCAGGCGATGCCGCCGTCTGCTCAACGAGCTGGACATCCGTCCGCCGTTGGAGGTGACCGAACTGTGCCGCAAACTCGGTGAACAACGCGGCAGGCCGATTCGACTCGTCGAACACCCCATACCGGTACCGGGCCCGTTCGGCGTGTGGATCGCCACCGAGGCGGCCGACTACATCCTCTACCAGCAGCACACCAGCAAGTCCCATCAGGACCACATCGTGCTGCACGAGATCGGCCACCTGATCGCCGGACACCGCGGCGAGGAGCGCGACAACGAGATCATCGAGGGACTGCTTCCCGGCGCCGAGCCGGCCGCCGTGCGCACCGCGCTGTCCCGCACCTCCTACGACAACGAGCACGAGTTGGAAGCCGAGACCGTGGCGACCATCATCCTGGAATGGGCCTCGGTACTGGACCGGGTCGTCGGCCGGACCTCATCGGACGCGACCGCGGCCAGGATGGGCAGCGCGCTCGGCGATCGGCTCGGCTGGCTCTAGTCCACAAAGGATCAAAGGATCAGCGGTGCGCGGTGCGGGTGAACTGGTTCACCGCGGTCTCGATGATGTCGGTCTTGCTCGCGGTGACCTCGCCGGCCAGCCAGGCGGTCAGCACCTCGGCGAGGCCACCGGTGAACAGCAGCGCGTTGATCCGGTCGCGCGGGGCGGGCAGGGCGTCCGCGCCGAACAGCGCGCGCCCGCGGGTCACGATCAGGTCCGCGAACTCGCCGAGGACCTGATGCCGGCGCTGCCGCAGTAGCGCGGTCGCGTTGGCTTCCACGATCGCGACGCGGCCGTTGCGGGGGTCGTCGGTGAGCAGGTCGACGAACACCGTGATGGCCGCCCGCGCGGTCGCCTCCGGTTCGGGCGGGGCCGCGTCCAGCGCGGCGATGACCTCGGCACGGATCCGGTCGCCGAGTTCGTCGAACACGGTGATCAGCAGTTCGTCGCGGCCTGCGAAGCTCTCGTAGAAGTAGCGCTCGGTGAGTTTGGCCCGCGCGCAGATCGCGGTCATCGTGGCCTGTTCCCAGCCGACGGTGCCGAGCAGGTCGAACGCGGCCGCCTTCAGGTCGGCGCGGCGCCGGGCGGTGCGGTCGGTCGCGCTGATCCCTCGGTAGGGACGAGTAGGTGAACCCACGTCGCACATCTTGACAGAACGTCCTGTCGGATTACCGTGGAACCAAAGTTGACAGGACGCCATGTCAGTTCAGCCCAACGGAGGGCCGGATCATGAGTCGAACGTTGGCACCCGCTCCCCCGACCAGCGAACTTCGCACGATTCCCGGCGACTTCGGTCTGCCCTGGCTCGGCTACACGATCCCGTCCATCCGCGACCCGCTCGGCTTCCTGCGCGAGCGCTACGACCGCTACGGCCCGGTGTCCTGGAGCGGCGCGTTCGGCAACGCCACCGTGCTGCTGCTCGGCCCGGAAGCCTGCGGCATCGCGCTGACCAACCCGGACAAGGCGTTCGCCAACGGGCCCGGCTGGGGTTTCTACATCGGCCAGTTCTTCGACCGCGGCCTGATGCTGATGGACGGCGCCGAGCACCTCTCGCACCGGCGGATCATGCAGCAGGCGTTCACCAACGCACGGCTGGGGACCTACGCGCAGGCGCTGCAACCGGCGATCGAGGCCGGCATCGCCGACTGGCAACCGAATCCGATCTTCCACGTCTACCCGGCCACCAAGAAACTCACCCTCGACCTGGCCACCAGCATCTTCATGGGCGGCGCCAACGACCGTGATGTGGCCAGGATGTCTCGGATCAACAGGGCGTTCATCGCCAGCGTCCGCGCCGGCACCGCCTACCTGCGCTTCCCGGTGCCGGGCGGGCGGTGGCGGCGTGGCCTGCGCGGTCGGGCGCTGCTGGAGGAGTACCTGCGCGAGTACCTGCCGATCCGGCGCGCGGGCGATGGCGACGACCTGTTCACCGCGTTGTGCCAGATCGAGTCCGAGGACGGCGAACGGCTGACCGACGCGGACATCGTCAACCAGATGATCTTCCTGTTGATGGCCGCGCACGACACCTCGACCATCACCGTCTCGACCATGATGGGCCAGCTCGGCCAGCACCAGGACTGGCAGCAGCGCTGCCGCGCCGAGTCGCTCGCGCTGGGCACGGCACACCCGACGCATGCCCAACTGGCCGAGCTGACCTCGTTGGATCTGGTGATGAAGGAGTGCCTGCGACTGGTCGCGCCGGTGCCGAGCCTGGCCCGCAAGACCGTCAAGGACACCGAGATACTCGGCCATTTCCTGCCGACCGGCACGATGATCACGGTCTCCACGCACTTCACCCACCACATGCGCGAGTACTGGCCCGACCCGGAGAAGTTCGACCCTGAGCGGTTCAGCCCCGCCCGCGCCGAGGACAAGGTGCACCGGTTCGCGTGGGAGCCCTTCGGCGGCGGCGTGCACAAGTGCCTCGGCATGTACTTCTCGGCGATCGAGATCAAGTCGATCCTGCACCAGTTGCTGCTGCGCTTCGACTGGTCGGTACCGGCCGACTACCGGACCCCGCTGGACTACACCGCGCTCCCCTACCCCAAGGACGGTCAGCCGGTTAATTTGATCGCCCGTTGCGGGCCTGGCGCGCCATGATCGGGGTATGAGCGAAGACGAGATCGCCCTGCACCCGGTGACCGAACCGGATCTGGCCGTCATCGAGGAATTGGTCCAAACCCCGGCTGGCGGCGAGTTCGCCTGGTACGGCCATCCGCTGCCCGGCGACCATCGCAAACGCTGGGCCGAGAACGGCCTGCTCGACCCGGACCGCAGCGCGCTCATGGTGGTACGCGGCGAGGAACGGATCGGCTTCGTGACCTGGGCCCGCAAGCACAGCTTTCGTGAGGCCTGGTACTGGATCATGGGCATCGGCCTTGTTCCCTCCGCGCGCGGCAAGGGCTATGGCACGACGGCGCAGCGGCTGCTGGTCGACTACCTGTTCGCGAATTCGCCGCTGCACCGGATCGAGGCCGACACCGAACTGGAGAACATCGCCGAGCAGCGCGCGCTGGAGAAGGCCGGTTTCACCCGCGAGGGCGTGATCCGGCAGGCCGCCTGGCGCGACGGCGCCTGGCGGGACGGCGTCGTGTACGGCATCCTGCGCACCGATCCGCGTCCCTCTCGATAAAAAACACTTACCGACTGAGACAAATGCCTGCCGCGGGCCGCCCCGACCGGATACCGTGGTCAGGTGACTCTCGACGGACCGGTGCAGCCGCCAGTGCCAGCGACACCGCCTTCAACACTGCCCGTGCAGCAGGTGGCGGCCAGGAACATGCGCGTCTCGGACGCGGAACGCGAGCACGTGGTCGGCCTGTTGCAGAAGGCCGTCGCCCAGGGCCTGCTCAACCTGGACGAGTTCACCGAGCGCACGGACATCGCGCTGGCCGCGAAGGTGCGGGCCGAGCTGAACTCCGTGCTGATCGACCTGCCCGGCATCGCCCCGGTGCAGGCGCAGGCCCAGATCATGGTGCCCACCGGCGGCAAGCCGCTGGAACTGCGCACCCGCACCGGCAACATCAAGCAGGCCGGCCAGTGGGTGGTGCCGGCCTCGGTGGTGGCCGAGTGCACCATGGGCAACGTGACCGTGGACTTCACCGAGGCCAGGGTGACCACCCGCGAGATCGCCATGCGCATCCAGTGCGGCTCCGGCAACATCACGGTGATCGTGCCGCACGGCTGGACCGTGGTGCTGGAGCAGGTCACCACCGGCATGGGCAGCGTGATCAACAAGGCCGACGAGCCCGCCGACCCGAGCATGCCGGTGCTGCGCGTGTCGGCCAAGGTCGGCATGGGCAACGCCAAGATCCGCTACCCGCGCGGCCGGTACTGAAGTCGTTTCGTTCGGCGGTCAGCGGACAGCTATCGTCCCAAGGTGATCGATGCGCGCAGAGCCGGTGCCGACGACGCCGTTGAGCTGACCAGACTCCGTGAACACCTCATCGCCGGGTTGGACGGCGTCCACCCGGAACCCGCGCAATGGCAGCAGGATGCCATTGCCGCGCTGCGCAAACGATTGCCGGAACCCGACGGCGAGATGGTCGCATTCGTGGTGGACATGCCGGATCAGCCGGGCCGGCTGGCCTCCTGTGCGATCGGCGTGATCGACACCCGCCTGCCCTCCGTTCACAACCCGCGCGGCTACACCGGCTACGTGCTGAGCGTGTCCACCGACCCGGACTATCGCAGGCGCGGCTACTCGCGCGCGTGCATGCGGGCGCTGCTGGATTGGTATCGCGAGCGTGGCATCACCAGCGTGATGCTGAACGCGTCGGCCGACGGGCAACCGCTCTACACCGAACTCGGCTTCGCCTTCGCGGGCGACCCCCAGATGCGCCTGAAACTGCCGGCGCAGGACCAGTAATCCAACTGGTACGGAAAAATTGGTCAAGATCGATGATCGACACGGTCGGTCAGCACTCAGCCGAGTACGCCCGATTTGCACCGATTAACCAGGCACTTTGTCCGTTTGGGACTTCACGCAAAGTACCGGCCGAGAGCGGAGGCTCGTCCGTTCAGGGCCTTAACTAGCTGGATATTCTACTAAGAGTGGGCCCCAAAGATCACAACTGGGCCAGAACAAGATATGGTTTCACCCGTCCGGCTGGCGCCCCCCGACGGCCGGACGCGAGCCCCCGGTCGCCCCGCCTCGTGGCTGGGGGCTCGCCTCGAAAGTTTGTTGTGACACGAGCGCCGCAAGTCGGCAATCTTCAAGAGTGACAGAGACGACGGCCCGTATCGCCGCGGATCCGGTGCCGAAACGGCCACCGCTGAGCCGCGATGCCGCCGCCGAGTTCGAGGAGCTGTACCGAGCGCAGGTGGACGCGGTGACCGCGTTCTTCGCCCGTCGCAGCGCCGACCCGCAGACCGTCGCCGACCTCACCGCGGACACGTTCGTCCAGGTCATCACCTCGCTCGCCGGCTTCGACCCGAACCGGGGAACCGCGCGCGCCTGGGTGTTCGGCATCGCCCGGCACGTCTACGCGGCCCACCTCGAGACCAACACCAAGCAGCGGGACAAGGCGCGTCGCCTTGCCGGCAGGCGGGAACTCGACGCAGAGGCCCTCGACGACCTGCTCGACCGGATAGACGCGCAGCGCCTTGGCCGGCGTCTGGTCACCGAGCTGACCACGTTGCGCGACACCGATCGCGCCCTCGTCGAACTGGTCGACATCGCGGGCTTACCGGCCAAGGAAGCAGCCGCCGTGCTCGGCCTGTCGGCAGGCTCGGCCCGGATGCGGCTGATGCGGGTGCGCAATCGGCTCCGAGGAACCATCGTCGCGGGTGATGAGAATGGCTAAGTTCGCGGACCAACTGTTCACCGACCTGATGGCCGAGTACCGGCCAACGCTCGACGAGACCGAACTGGCGCGACCGCCCAAGAAGCGTCCGACCAAGCCGGTCTTGCTGACCGGCGGCTTCGCCACCATCGTCGCCTTGATCACGACGGTGTCGCTGCTACTCACCACGGGCGCGCCCGCCTACGCGGTCACCAGGAACTCGGACGGCACGTTCACGGTGACGCTCAACCAGCTGGCCGCGATCCAGCAGGCCGCCGCCGCGCTGCACGCCATGGACTCGAACCGCACCGCGATCTGCGAACTGGACAGCCACGACGTCGTCTTTCCGCCGTACGCGACCAACTCGGTTGTCGTCGACGAGCGGATGCCGAGGTCCGGCGTGGAAGGCACGGTGGTCGTCGCGGCCACCGGTCCGAACGGGCCGCCGAAAGTCGCCTGGGTCCTGGTGGCGGCGCCCGCGACGCACAGTTGCGCCGCGCTGAAGGCCGCCCTGGACGCGGCACGCAGAGCGCGATCGAACAGCCCACCGATCATGATCAGCAACGGCGAACTTGTCCCGACGCCGATCATCCCTGGCGGGAAGTGAGCTCTGTCGCCGGTGGCAGGGCAGGCCGGAACAGCCAGCGGTCGAACAGGTCATCCAGCGGCCGGCCCGCATGTTGCGCGGCCAGCGCGGTGAAGTCCTCGGTGCGCACCGTGCCGTGCTGGTATTTCGCGGTCCAGTCGCGCAGCAGGGCGAAGAACTCCTCGTCGCCGATGGCGCGGCGCAGCGCGTGCACGGTGAGCGCGCCGCGCTGGTAGACCCGGTCGTCGAAGATCCGGGCCACGCCGGGGTCGGCCAGAATCAGGTCCTGCGGCATCGCGGCCACCCGGCGCCAGCAGCGCGCGGCCTGCACGTCGGCGGAATCGCCGCCGCTTTCCTGTGACCACAGCCATTCCGAATAGTTGGCGAAGCCCTCGTTGAGCCAGATGTGCCGCCAGTCAGCGACGGTGAGGCTGTTGCCGAACCACTGGTGCGCGAGTTCGTGCGCGACGAGTCGTTCCGAGCCGCGCCTGCCATCGAGGTGGTTGAGCCCGAAGATGGACAGACCCTGTGCCTCGACCGGGATCTCCAGCTCGTCGCCGGTGACCACGACCGCGTACTCGGCGAAGGGATACGGGCCGAAGAACCGCTCGAACGCGGCCATGATCCTCGGTTGCCGGCCGAAGTCCTTGTTGAACAACGGGATCACCGATTCCGGCACGGCCGCGCGCTGGTGGACGCCGCCGTCGTCGACAGGGAAGTCAAGCTGCACATAGTGTCCTATTTGGACAGTCGCGAGATAGGTCGCCATCGGTTCCGGCGCGTCGAACACCCAGGTCGTCGTGCTCGCTCCGCGATAGCGCGAGACCAGCCGACCGTTGGCCAGCACCGCGTACCGGGAGGCAGTGGTCACCGAGATGTTGTAGCTGGCCTTGGCGTCCGGCCGGTCGTCGCACGGGAACCAGGACGGCGCGCCGATCGGCTGGCTGGCCACGATCGCGCCGTCGGTCAGCGGTTCCCAGCCGAGGCCACCCCAATGCTGGCTGCGCACCGGTTTCGGGTTGCCGACGTAGCGGACCTCGACCGTGAACTCGGTGCCGGCCGGGATCGGCCGGGCCGGCCACACGTGCAGCTTGCCGGCCCGGTGCGTGTACCGGCCGACGGCCCGGTTGTTGACCGTGATCCGACCGATCCGGAGCTCGCCGAAGTCCAGGCTGAACCGCGAGAGCCACTTGTCAGCGGACGCCGAGATCCGCACCTGGCCGGTCAGCCGGTCGGCATTGATCCGGTAGTCCAGCTCGATGTCGTAGTGCGCGACGCGGTAGTCGCCGTTGCCGTGCGCGGGCAGGTACGAGTCGTTCGAGATGCTCGCGCCGGCAGTGGGACGGGTGGTGAAGCCAGTCACGACGAACCGGTCACCGGCCCCAGGCGGTGATCGGATTGCCGAGCCAACGGGTGTCGGCCGGCACCGATTCGCCGCGCATGACCAGGGAGGCCGGACCGACGGTGGCCCGGTCGGAGATGCGCGCGCCGGGCAGCACGATGCCGTGCGGACCGAGCGTCGCGCCCGCGCCCAAGGTGACCCCATCCATGCTCATCACCCGATCATGGAACAGGTGCGTTTGCAAGACACAGCCACGGTTG
>DASYBO010000804.1:0-9419 GCA_036500685.1 Pseudonocardiaceae bacterium
GCACAGGTCAAGGCCGGCCGCGGCACCGGCCGAAGTAAGGAACTGGCCGTTGTCCACGTAAAGGACGTCCGGGTCGACGTCGATCGCGGGGAAACTCGCGGCGAGCAGGCTCGCGCCGACCCAGTGCGTGGTGGCGCGGTAGCCGTCGAGCAGGCCGGTGGCGGCGAGGATGAACGCACCGGTGCAGATCGACGCGATCCGGGTGCCGCGCGCCGCGGCCGCGCGGATCGCGGCGAGCACGTGCTCGGGTGCGGGCACGGTGGGGTCGGCGCAGCCGGGCAGGATGATCGTGTCCGCCTCGGCCAACGCCTCCAGGCCGTAGGGCGCGGTCACGGTGAACGCGCCGGCGTCGACGGTCGGTGTCGGGGCGCAGATCCGTACTCGATAGGCGGCGCGTCCATCGGGCAGGCGGGTGCGGTTGAACACCTCGATGGGGGTGGCCAGGTCGAACGGAATGACCTGATCCAGGGCCAGGACCACGACGGTGTGCATGGGCCAAACCCTAGCCGGCGAGTTGGCGAGAATCCGTTGGAAGGTGGCAATCCAGCCAGTTCCATGATCGCGCCAGACACGATTGGCTGATGGTCATCCGACCTGAGGAGGACTGATTCGCCGATGTTGGCGCAGATTGTGTTGTTCGATGGATTCGACCCGCTCGACGTGGTCGCTCCCTACGAGGTGCTCGCCGCGGGCGGGGCGTTCGGCGGCGGGGCACTGACCGCGGAACTGGTCTCGGCCGAGGGCGCGCGCGAGGTGCCCAGCGGACT
The DNA here is from genome assembly GCA_036500685.1 of Pseudonocardiaceae bacterium. Classification (GTDB taxonomy): domain Bacteria; phylum Actinomycetota; class Actinomycetes; order Mycobacteriales; family Pseudonocardiaceae; genus CAJCJE01. Next base: position 768 of record DASYBO010000804.1, read on the forward strand.
CGACCTGCTGACGCTGCGGGCCACCACCGTACTGGATCCGACGCGGGCCGACCTGATAGTGGTTCCCGGTGCGGCAGCTGAGGAGGCTGAGATCCCCGCCATCCTTGCCCGCACCCTCGATACCGGGTTGCCCGAGCGGTTGCGCGATGGCCTCGCCGATCCGAAGGTCACGGTGGCGACCGTGTGCGGCGGTTCGCTGCTGCTCGCCATGGCCGGTCTGATCAACGGGAGGCCGGCCACCACCCACCACATGGGACTGGCGCGGCTTGGCCAGTCCGGACCGATCGCGATCGACGCGCGCATCGTCGACGACGGTGACCTGATCAGCGCGGCCGGCGTCACCTCCGGCCTCGATCTCGGCCTGTACCTGGTAGAGCGGCAACTCGGGCCGGGCGTGGCGCTCGCCGTGGAGAAGCTGATCGACCACCAGCGCCGAGGCACGGTTTGGCGCGCGGCGGGAGTCGGCGCTTAGCGCGACTTCAGCAGCGAACCTCGGTGGCCAACAGCGGTGGGTACACAGTGGACGGTTCGCCGTCGACCGTGGCTCCTGCGAACTGGAGCATCGCGCGCAACGGGCCCCGCATCGGCGCCGGATAATCCAGCGTCGGTGCGGACACCTCGTCCAGCCGCCGCGACTGGTCCGGGTCCAGCATCACATCGAGGCCGGCGAGGTTGGCGGCCAGATGCTTCACCCGCCGAGCGCCGACGATCGGTACGACAGTGCCCGGCCTGGCCCGCAACCAGGCCAGTGCCACCGCGGCCGAACTGGTCCCGAGTTCGTCCGCGACAGCGGCGACCGCGTCGATGACGACGTAGTCCTCCTCGCTCGGGCCGCCGACGAACGCCGTCCGAGCCGAGTCGGTCACCTCGGCGCCGCGCCGGTACTTGCCGGACAGGAACCCGTTCTTCAACGGACTCCACGGCACCAGCGCCATGCCCTGATCGAGGGCGAGCGGCGCGATCTCACCCTCGACGGTGCGGGCCAACAGCGAGTACTCGACCTGCAGGGCGATCAGCGGAGTCCAGCCACGCAGCAACGCCATGGTCTGCGCCTGCGCGATCACCCAGGCGGGCGTGTTGGAGAAGCCGACATAGCGGATCTTGCCCGCCCGGACCAGGTCGTCGAGGGCACGCAGCGTTTCCTCGATCGGGGTGTTGCGGTCCCAATTGTGCAACCAGTACAGGTCCAGGTAGTCGGTCCGCATGCGGCGCAGGGTCTGCTCGAGTTGGGCAACGATCGACGCGCGCCCGGCACCGCCGCCGTTGGGGTCGCCCGGGAACATGTTGGTGAAGAACTTCGAGGCCAGCACCACGCGTTCGCGGCGGCCGGGCCGCGCGGCGAAGAAGTCGCCGAGGATCTTCTCGGAGTGGCCGTTGGTGTAGAAGTTGGCGGTGTCGATGAAGTTTCCGCCCCGTTCCAGGTAGCTCGCGAGGATGCGCTCGGACTCCTCGACGCTGCAACCGGCACCGCCGGGGTCCTCCCCGAAGGTCATCGCGCCGAGCGCGAACGGGCTGACCCGCAGCCCGGATCGGCCGAGGGTGAGGTAGTGATCAAGAGACATGAACTGCTCCCGTGCGGATCGAAGTCGGTCTCCCTCATCAAACGCGAGCCGCCCGTTCAGAGGTAGGCCAATCCGCGCCGGCTCTTGCCTAATCCTGTTTGATCAGCCCTGATCGGACTTGCCATCCGGCGGCGAGGAATGCTTCGCTGAGGCGTGCGCTCCCCCACCGACCTGCTGGCCGACATCCGCGACCTCATCACCACCCACGCTCGGCCCGACCTGCGCACGAGCATCGACGGACTGCTGCTGTCGAGCGTGACGAGCACGTCGCCGGATCACTCGCTGACCGAGCCGCTGCTGGTCGTGATGGCCCAGGGCGGCAAGCGGCTGCTGCTCGGCGAGCAGGTGTTCGAGTACCGGGCGGGGGATTTCCTCGTTGTCACCACCAACCTGCCGGTCACCGGCCACTTCATCGAGGCCACCGCGCGAACACCGGCGCTGGCACTGGGCATCGAACTGCGCCCGGCCGCCATCGCACCGCTGCTGCTGCGGACCCCGGTCGGCCGATGGTCGCGCGCCAGCGCAGAAGCGCCCGCCATCGCCACCGATACCGCGAGCACCGAACTGCTCGACGCCGCGGCTCGGCTACTGCGCCTGCTCGACCACCCCGGCGACGCGCCAGTACTCGCCCCGCTGATCGAACGCGAGATCCTCTGGCGGCTGCTGACCGGCCCGCACGGCGGCCTGCTCCGCCAGATCGGCCTCGCCGACAGCGGCCTGTCGCACGTCAGCCGCTCCATTCGCTGGATCAGGGACAACTACGCCGAACCGATGCGCATCGCCGATCTGGCCAGGTTGACCGGGATGAGCGAATCCGCGTTCCACCGGCACTTCCGCGCGGTCACCACCATGAGCCCGCTGCAGTTCCAGAAACGGATCCGGCTGCAACAGGCCCGGTCGCTGCTGGTCACCGGCCCCGGCGATGTCGCAGGTGTCGGCCACACCGTCGGCTACGACAGCCCTACCCAGTTCAACCGGGAGTACCGCCGCATGTTCGGCACCCCACCTGGCAGGGACGCGGCCCTGCTCCGCGCCGACCCCGCCCCCAACCTCAGCTTCGGGTAGCGGCCGCCGCGTCCGCGCCCCAACAGGGATACGTTGACGGCCCTGTGATTCAGCTCACCAATGAATGAGAACCGATTCGCGGGGGTGAGCGTCTTGCTGGGTATGAGAGGCAACGGGGCGCCGCTGGACCGACTCGACGAGGCGGACCTGCTCCGCCGTGTCGGTCGCGGCGACCGCGCGGCCTTCGAGGAGCTCTACCGCCGTACCTCGCCCTGGCTGCTGGTTCGGTTGAACCGACGCTGCGCCGACGAGCAGATCGTCGCCGAGGTCATGCAGGAGACCTACCTCGCGGTCTGGCGGGCGGCCGATTCGTTCACCGGCGCCGAGATCGGCGGCAGCGCGGTGGGCTGGCTGTGGACCGTTGCCGCCCGGCGGCTGGTGGACGCATTCCGGCGCAGGGCCTACCACGCCCAGCCGCCGCCTGCCGCCGCCGGTCCCCCGATCGCTCCAGCGGCCGAGGAGGAGGCGTTGGCGACGGACCTGGGCGCGGAGGTCGGCATCGCGCTGTACCGCCTGGCACCCGAACTGCAACAGGTGCTGCGGGCGATGGTCCTGGACGGACTGAGCGTCCGCGAAACGGCCGTACTGCTGGGATTGCCCGAGGGCACGGTGAAGACCCGAGCTCGACGGGCCCGGATCGCGATGCGGGAGGCACTGTCGTGAGCGGCGAACACGGATCCCTGACCCTGCTCGAAAGCTACGTGCGCGGCGAAGATCTGGTCACCGACCAGGTGTGGGCGATCGAGGTACACCTGGAATCCTGTGCCCGGTGTCGCCGCGTCGTTGCCGCCGCCATGCCTTCGCGCTCGGTCGAGGTGCTCGACCAGGTTTGGTCCGCTGTGGACACGTTGGCTCGGCCTCGGGTACATCGGTCGGCATGGCGCCGGTGGGTGGGCTGGCTGTCCAGGTGGGCGTCCCCGGCGATGACGCCGTGGCTTGGCATGACCCTGGTGGTGCTGACGCTGGCCTTGCTGGCCGACCTGGCCGGCCTGCCCATGGCACCGCACCTCTCGCTGCTGACCTTGCTGGCACCGGTCGCGCCACTGCTGGGCATCGCCGCGGCTTGGGCCAAGGGACTTGATCCGGTGCAGGAACTGGTCGCGGCCACCCCGCGCGCCGGCCTGTACCTGGTCCTGCGGCGCACCGTCGCCGTGTTGGTGGTGGTGATCCCGTTGCTGCTGCTGGCCAACTGGCTGACCGGGGCGACGTCGGTGCTGTGGCTGCTGCCCTGCCTGGCGTTCACCATCGGCACCCTGGCCCTTGGCGCACTGATCGGAATATTCAGGGCCGCGATCATCCTGATCGGACTGTGGTCGGCGCTGGTGCTGTTGCCCAGCCTGGCCACCGACCAGCTCTCGATTCTGTTGCAACCAACCAGCCTGCCCGGCTGGATCGCTGCGGTCGTGGTGGGCGCGGCACTGCTCGGCACTCGGATCCCGGCCTACAACCGGCTTCCCAGCCAGCACTAGCACGACAAACGGGGAGAAAACAATGGTACGCATGGTCAATGCCGCCGAGGTGGCGCCGACCCGGTTCGCCTGGCAGATCAGGACCGAACAGCTACAGGTGCGGGCCGGACGCCGGTTGGCGGTCGACGGCCTCACGTTGTCGATGGGCACCGGGGTGCACGGCGTCCTCGGTCCCAACGGAGCTGGCAAGACCACCCTGATTCGGGCCCTGGCAACGGTTCTGCGCCCAGACGGTGGTGTGCTGGAACTGCTCGGCCAGCGGGCGGGCGCGCGGGCGAACCTGCGCGGACTGCGCAGGAAACTGGGGTACCTGCCGCAGGAGTTCGGCTACTACCCGAGGTTCACCGTCCGCGAGTTCGTCGAGTACATGGCCTGGTTGAAGGAAGTTCCCAAGGCCGAGATACCCGATGCGGTGCAGCACTCCATCGAGCGGGTCGGCCTTGTCGAGCGCTCCGATGACCGGCTCAAGACCCTCTCCGGCGGCATGCTGCGGCGGGTAGGGGTGGCTCAGGCGATCGTCAACGATCCGTCCGTGCTGTTGCTCGACGAGCCGACCGTCGGCCTGGATCCTTCGCAGCGCCTACAGTTCCGCGAACTCCTGCGCCAACTCGGCACGGACACCTGCGTGGTCGTCTCGACGCACCTCGTCGAAGATGTGGCCGCCGCGTGTTCGGACGTGGTGCTGGTCGACGAGGGTCGCCTGGTCTTCCAGGGCACGCCAGCACAACTGACCGAAGCGGGCAACGACACGGCCCCTGGCGACAGTCCCACCGAGCGCGGCTACTCCACCCTGCTCGCGGCTCACCAGGCTCAGGAAGGCGGGCGACGATGAGCGGCCGGATCCTCCGCATCGAACTGCGCCGCGCCGTCGGGCTCGGCATCGCCGCGATCGTCGTCGTACTCATGTTGGGACTGCTGTACTTCGACGGGCCCTGGGAGCAAAGTCCGACGGCCTGGACCGAGCAGTGGAACTCACTCGCCGGTTGGCAGCGCGAACTGATGACCTTCCTGTGGCCGGTCGCGCTCGGCGCGGGCGCGCTACAGGGCTTGCGGGACAGTCGATCCCGCATGCTCGAACTGCTCACCACCACCTCCCTGCCCACCCGCAAGCGGATCGCGCCGACCGTTGCCGCGTTGGCCATCTGGCTCACGCTGGGCTACCTGGTTGTGCTGCTCGTCGGCGCCGTGCAGGTCGCCGGGAACACCAGCTACTTCCAGCTGAGCTGGACGCCCATCACTCTGGTCGGGATCCTGGCCCTCATCGCGGCAGGCGCGCTGGGCATGGGTATCGGCCGCCTGGCGCCCTCCCGCCTCACCCCGCCCGTGGTGGCCGTGGCCGGTCTGGTGGCCATGGTGCTACTGACCTACTTCGCCCCGAACACCGGCCGCGGTGGCTCGATGGCCATCGCGCTGCTCGGGCCCGGTATCGGCTATCTTCTCGGCCCGGTGCACGACGTGTTCACCACGATCGCCGGCTCTGTGGATTTCGGTCAGACACTGTGGTTCGCAGGCCTTGCCGTGGCCGGGCTGATCCTGCTCGGCGCCAACCGACCGGCAACCCGGATCGCCGCCGTTATTCCCGCGGCCCTCGGCCTGGTCGCCGCGCTACTCGTGCTGCCATCGACCGAAACCGCGGCCTACGCGAGGGACGCGAACGCCAGCGCCCTGGTCTGCGCCGACGGCACGCCCACCGTGTGTGTCAGCCGCGCCGACCAGAACCGGCTGGCCGGACTGGTCGGCCCCGCCCGCCAAGCCCTCGGTTTGCTGGCAGCCCTGCCCAACGCACCGAACGAAGTGGTCGAGGACACCAGGACCGGCACCGGCTGGCAACAGCAACCGCTGCCACCGCGCAATGCCGTGGCGATCAACCTCAGCGGCCGGGTCTTCAGCCTCGATACGGCGAGTCAGTTGCGGTTGGCCGTACTCGCCTCGGCGGTCGCCCCCGCGTGCGTCGACCCCACCAATCCCATCGAGGGGCCGAGCTTCCCCCGTGATCACGCCGCCCAAGAGGTAGTGGTCAGCGTGCTGCTCGGCGAGCAGACGACGCTGCCGCCGCACTGGGACCAACAGGAGATCGCCCCGCTCGAACAGCCCGCGTTGCAGACCGTGCGCAGCCTGCCGCGCGCCATGCAGTTGGCCCGGATCGCCGCGGTTCGCAGCGCCGCCACCACCTGTCATGGCGACCTGCTCACCATCCTGACCAACGGCACGGGATCGACATGAGGTGGACGGTGCTCTACCTCAGGTGCCGCCGGGTGCCCAGCGCGCTGACCGCGGTATTGGTGAGCAGCCTGGCGATCTGGGCCCTCGCGAAGTGGTTCCCCGATCCCATCGTCGGCGCCAGCCTGCCGCCACTCGCTCTCGCGGTCGGCGCCGCCGTTGCCGCCACCGGCCTTGCCGGTGCGGACGAAGCACTGGACCGCACCGCCGCCATCGACTGGCCGACCCGGCGCCTGGTACACGTGCTGATCATCGCGGTGGTCGTGGTCGGCATGTTCGCGGCCATCCAGCTTATCGCCGGCCAGCAACTGATCCCGCTCGCGACGGCGCTGCGCGACGGCGCCGGCCTGACCGGACTGGCGGCTCTGGGCGTGACCGTGCTCGGGGCTCCGCTCGCCTGGCTGTTCCCGGTCGTGTCGACAGCGGCCGCGATGATGGCGCCGCCCTCCGTCCAGGTCATCACCTGGGAGCTGCAAGCGCCCGACACCACGGCCGCCGCGGTCACCGCGATCATCCTGGCCGTCGGCGGCACCGTCCTGCATGCCCTGCTCGGCCCCCGACGAACCGTCTGAGCGTCGTGGCTCAGTTGCCGCACATCGCGGAGTTGATGACCTCGAACCGCAGGTCGTCGCCGTTGTCGCCGGTGATGGCGTACTCCTCGTTGGCCACCACGGTCGCGTAGCGGCCGTCGGCGGTGGCGGCCGTCCAGCTCGCGTAGCCGGGAGCGTTGCCCGCGTGGCCCCAGGCGACCCCGCCGCAGGACAGAGCGTGGCTGATCAGGCCGAGGCCGTAGCCGTAGCCCGCGGGCGCGCCGGTCATCGGAATGGTCTGCTGCATCAGGGCGAGAGACGCCGCCGAGACGACCTTGCCGGTGATCAGCGCCTGGTAGAACTTGGCCAGATCGGACTCGGTGGACAGCATCCCGCCGGCGCTGCTGAACAGCGACGGTTCAAAGGAACCGGTGTTGTCGTACCAGAAGAAGAACCCGCCCACCGTCCCGCCGTAGTAGCCGTGCACGTAGGGCGCGGGGAGTGTCCGGTCGCCGCCTTTCGGGAAGGTGGTCTGGGTGAGACCGAGCGGGGTGATGATCCGCGCGGTGATCGCGTCACCGACCGGCTCACCGGTCACCTGCTCGATCAGCATGCCGAGGATCTCGAAGTTGGTGTTGGAGTAGGTGAAGGTCGTGCCCGGCGTGGAGTTCGGCTTCAGGCTCAGCCCGTCCTTGACCAGGTTGGCCAGCGTGTAGCTGCCGTCCGGGTTCTGTTGCGGATGCGGATTGGTGTCGTTGCTCGGGATTCCGCTGATCTGCTGGAGGAGATCCCGCACGGTGACCGTGTTGCCGTTGTAACCGTTGCCGTCCACCACACCCGGCAGGTAGCGCTCGATCGGCGCGTTCAGGTCGACCTTGCCCTCGTCGACCAACTGGAGCACCACGGCGGCGGTGAAGGTCTTGGTCTGGCTGCCGATCCGAAAATGCTGGTCCGGCTGGATCGGCACGTTTGCGCTGGTGTCGCCGGTCCCGACCTGTAGGTTCCACGAGCCGTTGGCGTCCCCGGCGTACACCGCAGCGCCGGGCGCCTGCGTCAACTCACGCTGTAACAGCGCCAGGGTGCCGGCGTGCGAGTCGGCCGGATCGGCCTGCGCCGGCGCGGCAATGCACGTCGCAGCGGCGATGACCGCCGCGCAAACCACGGACTTCTTCAACACTGGTCACGCCTCCATCATTGATCCCGAACGGATACGGCGTGAAAGCTAGCGAGGGCCTATGAAATCGCGATGAAACAACCGAATCGTGCGAGATCAGCGGGTGGTGGCCCCGGCGACCTGACGACGTGATCAGCCGGACCCCGACGGCCCACACCATCTCGCCGGCGCTTGGTGACTTTCTTGGCAGAAGGACGCCCGGCTACGCGCGTCGAGCGGTAGCTTGGCGCGCATGTCGTAACTGAACCAGCCGGGCGGAAACGATCGACAGCAGGATATGCCCGAGCTCGACGACATGGCTGCCGCCGCCGTGATGTGCACTCCTCTTATCGGCGTCTTCCTCTGTGCCCTCCGTTTCGGTGTAAGCGGTGACGGAGCCCGGATCACCGCGATCGTCTTCGCCTCGCGCCTGATGCTCTTCGGCCTGGTGCTCCCGGTCAGCGCGGGCACCCTGGCCGAGCTAGGTATGGGGATCGCCATCGTGGGTGACACTCCCGCAGCGACAATCTGCGGAGTGGTTCAACCGCCCTGTCGGTAAAGGCCGAGCTGGCAACCGGCCAGCGCGGTACCCGACACCAGACGCCTGAGACACCGCACCGCATGCTGCACGATCAAGCACGCAAGTGAATCAC
>DASYBO010000805.1:0-4200 GCA_036500685.1 Pseudonocardiaceae bacterium
CCCCCGGTGACGTCGTGGTGGCCACCGAGGTACGCACCGCCGACACGGTGCGCGCCTGTCCCAGTGCGCCACTGCTAGCGACCGCGTTGCGGGCCACCGGGTTGACCGTCCACACCGGACCGGTCTACTCCAGCGACCACGTCGTCCACGGCACTGAACGGGCCGAACTGGCGTCGGCTGGTGCGCTCGCCGTCGACATGGAGTCCGCGTTCCTGGCCGAAGCGGCGGGCGACGGTCCGCTCGCGGTGGTCCGGGTCATCGTGGATACGCCGAGCAAGCCACTGATCAGCCCGGCCACCGTGAGCGGCGGCTTCACCGCATACAAGGTGCTGGCGGCGATCGGCCCGGTGTTGCGGGCGTGGGCTCGCGCAGCGGGTGACCGGCGGATTTTACTGGCCGGGCCCCGCTCGTTCTGTGCCGGCGTCGAACGCGCCATCGACATCGTGGACAAGCTGCTCGTCGACCGGGACGGCCCTGTCTACGTGCGCAAGCAGATCGTGCACAACGCCAAGGTCGTCGAGGAACTCGAGGAGCGCGGCGCGGTGTTCGTCGAGGAACTCGACGAGGTCCCGGACGGCGCCACGGTCGTCTTCTCCGCGCACGGCGTCGCGCCCAGCGTGCGGGACGAGGCGACGGCCAAACAACTCGACGTCGTCGACGCGACCTGTCCGCTGGTCGGGAAGGTGCACGCCGAGGCGAAGCGATTCGCCAAGCAGGGCAACACCATCCTGTTCATCGGACACGCCGGCCACGAGGAGACCGAGGGCACCCTCGGGGAGGAACCGGCCAGCACCATCCTGGTCGAGGAACCCTCCGATGTGGACGACATCACGGTGCCGGATCCGCGCAAGGTCAGCTACCTCATGCAGACCACGCTGGCCGCGGACGAGGCCGAAGGGGTACTGGGCGCACTGCGCACCAAGTTCCCCGATCTGAGCGGTCCGAACTCGGACGACATCTGCTACGCCACCACCAACCGCCAGTTGGCGGTGCGTGGCGTCGCCGGTGACGCCGATCTCGTACTCGTCGTGGGCTCGGCGAACTCGTCGAACTCGCGGCGGCTCGTCGAGGTCGCCGAACGCGAAGGCACGGCGGCATATCTCGTCGATGGCGTCGAGCACGTCGACCTCGGTTGGCTGCGCGACGCCCACACCATCGGCCTGTCCGCTGGCGCTTCCGCGCCACACAAACTCGTCGATGAGTTGGTCACCGCCCTCAGTGGCCTTGGCCGGCTTGAGGTAACCGAGCGAGCGGTCACCACGGAGACCGTTCGCTTCACGCTTCCCAAGGAGGTTCGGTAGAATGCCGGTGCCCATTCGGCAAGCCATCAGGACGGGCGCGTACATCGCCAAGAACAAGATTACCGGCCGCAAGAAGTTTCCCCTTGTCGTCGAGCTGGAACCCTTGTTCGCGTGCAACCTCGCCTGTCAGGGCTGTGGCAAGATCCAGCAGCCGCACGACGTTCTCAAGCAGCGCATGCCGGTCGAGCAGGCCGTCGGCGCGGTGATGGAGAGCGGTGCACCGATGGTGTCCATCGCCGGTGGTGAGCCGCTGATGCACCCGCAGATCGACGTGATGGTCGCCGAACTGGTCAAGCGCAAGAAGTTCGTGATCCTGTGCACCAACGCGATGCTGGTGCGCAAGCGCTTCGACAAGTTCAACTTCAAGCCGTCGCCCTACTTCCAGTTCGCCGTACACATCGACGGGCTCAAGGAGCGCCACGACGAGTCGGTGGACAAGGAAGGCGTCTTCGACGAGGCGATCGAGGCCATCAAGTTCCTGAAGGAGAAGGGTTTCCGGGTCACCACCAACTCGACCTTCTTCAACACCGACACTCCGCAGACCATCATCGACGTGTTGAACTTCCTCAACGACGACGTCAAGGTCGACGAGATGATGATCTCCCCGGCCTACGCCTACGAGAAGGCGCCCGACCAGGATCACTTCCTCGGCGTGCAGGAGACCCGCGAGCTGTTCCGCAAGGCCTTCGCGGACGGGCGGCGCAAGAAGTGGCGCCTCTCGCACTCGCCGCTGTTCCTGGACTTCCTCGAAGGCAAGGTGGACTTCAAGTGCACCGCGTGGGGCATTCCGTCCTACTCGCTGCTCGGCTGGCAGAAGCCCTGCTACCTGATGAACGACGGGTACGTGAAGACGTACAAGGAACTCATCGAGACCACCGACTGGGACTCCTACGGTCGCGGCAAGGACCCGAGGTGCAACAACTGCATGGCGCACTGCGGCTACGAGCCGAGCGCCGTGCTGGCCACCATGGGTTCGCTCAAGGAGTCGATCCGCGCCATGCGCGAACAGTGATCCGCTGAGGCGAAAGGGTGCCCGTTCGGTCGTACCGGACGGGCACCCTTATCACTGGTTGATCTTTGCGTAGTTCGACGGGGGCAGTTGGCCCGGACGCAGGGTGTCGCCGCAGCCGCCCTTGATGTACCGGGGTGCGGCGTCCCAGTGCTTGTTGTAGGTCTTGGCCGCGTAGGCCCGCAGTTGCGCCAGTTTCGCCGGTGAACTCACCGCGTCCTTGCGCACCCAGTCCGAGTCGTCGACCGGGTTGGGGGTGCTGAAGATCTGGTCGTAGTCGGCGAAAAGGCGAGGGTCGAGGTAGAGCTTGGTCGACACGCTCCAGGGCGCGTGGAAGTTCAGGAACGTCGGCTTGGCCACGTCGAAGATGTAGTCGCGGACCCCGGCCATGTTTCGCGCGCCCTGGAGTTTGGCCAGCGGCCCGTTGGCAAGGCCGGCCAGGTCGACGATCTGCAACTTCGCGGTCAGGCTGGTACCGCCGATGTCCGGCACGAGCTCCGAACCCTTGGTGATGCCGAGGATGTCGGCGTAGCCGTTCATCATCTCGTAGCGGTCGGCCACCGTGCACATCGGCAGCGTGGTGATCGTCATGAACTGCTTGCTGTTGTGCACGGCGACGTCGCCGGACACCAGCAGCGCGAACACGGCGGCCACGGCGAGCGCGACCCGGCCGCGGACCCGCGCGGTCGCGGCCACCTGCGCGACCGCGATCGTCGCCGCGAGCGAGCCGAGCGCCCATACCGGGGTGGCGAAGCGGAATTGGCCCATCCAGTCGGAATTGAGCACGCAGTAGGCCACGATCGCCAGCACCAGCGGCACGACCAGCGCGACGACCGCGTTGCGGGCGCTGGAGCGCTGCGTCAGCACCACGCCGACGCATCCCACCGCGACCAGCACCGCGGCCCAGCCGATGTAGCCGACCAGGTCCGAGCCGCGCGCCAGGTTCAGCAGGGTCGGTGTGCTCTGCGCCTTGGCCACGGTGGTGTTCGTCACCAGCAGGTGGAACTCGTGGTAGCGCCAGGCCAGGAACAGTCCATAGGGGACGGCGAAGGCGAGCACCGACTTGGCCGTCGCGAGCAGCGTCGGCTTCCAGGCGTAGCGGTGCAGGAACACGATGGCCAGCAGCGGATACGCGGCAACGTAGATCACGCCGTCCGGCCTGGTCAGCGCGGCCGCGAAGGCCAGCAGGCCGGTGAGCACCGCGACCTTGGTGGTGAGCAGCCGGTGGTTGACCACCGCGCGCAGCATCAGCACGGCGCTGGTGACGATGATCAGTGCGTAGAGCGGATTCTCCAAGCCGGAGAAGCACCAGATGACGAACGAGGGATTCGCGGCAAGCAGTACGCCACCGACCGCTGTGGCCAGCCAGGCGCGGCGCGGGAACAACAACGTCGTCGCGCAGTGGTAGGCGAACAAGATGCCGCAGCAGCACAGCAGCGCGAGAGCTTTGGGGAACAGCACGTAGTCCGGTACACCGAAGATGGCGCCATGATCGAAAAGGCCGATCAGGCGGCCGAAGGCCAGCAGTAACATCCAGGTGGTGTTGGAGTAGCCCTCCACCGGTACCGCGCCCGGCTGCAACACCGGACCGTAACCCTCGGCGACGCTGCGTGCGTAGGCGAAGGTGATGCTGGCGTCATCGACCATCCACTGGCCGTATAAACTGGCGTGCGCGCCGATCAGAGCGGTGCCGCCGAGTACGGCGAGCACGCCCGGCCAACGCCGAGAACGCCGCCTGGGTACATCACCAGGATCGGCGGGCGTGGTGGGCCGATCGGAGATCGGCTGGGTGTCGAGGGTTACCCCCATAGCGCGCAAAGGTAGCAGAGGCACCATAGGCGACGTTTTGTCCATCGTTCGCCATAAATGAGCACCTAAGAAAGTTACGCC
>DASYBO010000806.1:0-15625 GCA_036500685.1 Pseudonocardiaceae bacterium
GCGACCGGCGAGGCGATCCTGACCGCGTTGCAGGCGATCGACCTGTTCGGCAAAGCCCTCGGCGGCTCCTCCGAGGCACCGCCCGCGCGGATCGTGCTGATGAGCGACGGCAAGCAGACCGTGCCCACCGAGGACCCTTCCGGCCAGCAGGGCGCCTACACCGCGGCCCAGCAGGCCGCGAAGGCCGGCATCCCGGTGTCCACGATCTCCTTCGGCACGTCCACCGGCACCGTTGACATCGGCGGCGTGCAGGAGCCGGTCCCGGTCGACGACGACCTGCTGCACCAGGTCGCCAACATCACCAAAGGCAGCTTCTACAAGGCCGTCACCGCCGACGAACTCAAGCAGGTCTACGCCAGCCTCGGCGATCAGATCGGCTACACGACGGAGCAGAGCGACGCCAGCAAGCCGTGGCTGATCCTGGGCACCCTGCTCGCGCTGATCTCGGCGGCGGGTTCCCTGTTCATCGGCCAGCGCCTGCCCTGAATTCCGCGATCGCGCCCAGCACCAGTTCGGGCTGCTCGATGTGCGGGAAGTGCGCCGCCGCCGGAATCGCGCGGAACATGGCCTTGGGAAAGGAATCCGCGAGGTCGCGTTCGTAGTCCAGCGGAACGATCCCGTCCTGCTCGCCGCCGAGCACCAGCACCGGCACCGCGACCCGGTGCAGCCTGCCGCGCAGCTTCGGGTCGTTGCTCCCCGGCGCGTAGATGGCCTGGACGCGGGCGTTCTCGGCCATCACCGCGCGCTGCGCGTCGGTCAGCGTGCTCGGGTCCAGTCGCAGCGCCGGGTTGTGGAAGGCCAGTTCGCCGGTGCGGACCGGACCGAGCTTGGCCGGGTCGCCGATCTCCAGCGGCGGCTTCGGCTCGATCCCGGTTCCGCCGAGCAGCACGAGCGCTTCGATCGCCTTGTGGTTGTCGCGTACGGCCATCTCCGTCGCGATCCAGCCGCCGATCGAGCTGCCGTACACGGTGACGCCGGTCAGTCCGAGTTCGTCGAGCAGGTCGAGGTAGCCGGTGGCCAGGTCGGCAACGGAGTCGGCCCACTCGGGCCGGGGCGTGCCGTCGAATCCGGGGTGGGTCGGTACCGCGACATAGCCGTATGTGGTGAGCGCGGCGGCCAGACCGGCGACCGAGCGCGGCCCGGCGCCGCCGTGCAGCACCAGCGCGCCCGCGCCGTCCGTCGGGCTGCCGTATTCGGTGATCGTGATGGTCAGGCCCGCGCGCAGGGCCACGGTGCGGGTGGTGCCGGTGGGGGTGGAGACGGTCATGCGTGGATCCCCTTATGTCAGTCAACTCTCTTCGTGAGAGCGAGCTGTCATAAGATTAGCCACCCGTCGGCGATTCATGCAAGTGAACTCTCATGAAGAGAGGTTGCTCACTCTGCGAGCGTGGTCGCGTAGTGGCTCATCACCTCGGCGACCGCCTCAGGGGTCGGTCGACCGTCGCGATCCATGAGCGCGCGCATGTCGCGGAAGTACTGCACGTACCGATCCGGGGTGAACGTGTTGACCATGACCAACGGCTCGTCGCCGGGATTGGCGAAGGTGTGCGGCGCGCCGGGCGGGACCATCACCAACGTGCCGGGCGGCGCGTCGTAAACCGTTGCGCCCACGGTGAACCGGGCGGTGCCGGACACCACGTAGAAACCTTCGTCGTGCTCGGCGTGCCGATGTTGGATCGGCCCGTCGCTGTGCGGGGCGAGGGTGACGTGGGCGATGCCGATGCGGTGCCCGGTGGTCCCGCCGTCCTCCATGATCCGAATCCGGGCCGGTCCGAGGTCGATGACCTCGCCGTCGGCGGGTGTGCTGATCGAGACGTCCGTCATGAGAACTCCTTCGTGAGGGTTAACCATCACGATGCTAGCCTGTTGTCATGTCGAACGGTCGCGTCAACCAGAAGCTCCGCACCCGCAACGAGATCATCCGGGCCGCCGTCGACCTGATGCGCACCGGGCGCGACGTCACCATGCTGGACATCGCCAAGGCCGCCCTGGTGTCGGAGGCAACGGCCTACCGGCACTTCCCGGACCTGGCCAGCCTCCTGTCCGAGGCCATGGTCGGCCAGATGCCCGCACCCGCCGACGCACTGGCCAGCGTCGCCGATTCGACGGACCCGGTCGAACGCATCGCGGTCGCGACCGAGAAGCTGCTGCGCCACGTGCTGGCCTTCCAGGGCGCGGCTCGAGCCATGATCGCCGCGACCATCACCCGCCCCGCGACCGTACGCACCCGCCCCGGCCTGCGCTTCGGCCTGATCGACCACGCGCTGGCTCCGTTGCCTGACACAGACGCCGTGCGGCAGCTCAAGAACGACCTCGCGATCGTGCTCAGCGCGGAAGCGCTGTTCAGCCTGACCGACCTGTGCGGGTTCGACCCGGAGGCCGCCATCGCCAGCGTCGTACACACCGCGACCACCCTCACCAGGGCAGCGCTGCCCGCTTAGTCGCGGTGCAGGTGGCGCAGCGTCGTCGGCAGGTCGATGTCGAAGTGGTCCTGGTCCTCGGCCCAACGGGCCATTACCTCGGCCGAGCCGGTGGCCAGCGCGTCCGGTAGGCCCAGGGCCCGCGCGGTCTCGGCGACCTCCAGCATTTCCGGCGCCCACCGCCAGGCCCGCGCCGCCGCGCTGGGCAGGTAATCCGGCTCCATCAGAGCGTTGTCGCCAAGGGCGGTCGCTTCCTTGACCAGTTCCTCGGTGACGCCGTAGTCGTCCGCGATCGCGTGGCTGACCGCGGCCAGTGCGCGCGAGGTCTTCTGGAACGACCCGAACGCCATCTTCAGCGCGCTCGCCCGGCCGACGCGTTCACCGAGCGAGACCGGCACCGCGCTGCCGCCGGCCAACAGGCCGTGCACGAGTTGGACCGCGTCGGTCGGCCCGGACAGGTACACCCGCGCGGTGGCCGTCGCGTTCGGTGGCGGACCGATGATCGACCCGTCCACCACCGTCGCGCCGAGCCGCTCGCCGATCGCGATCATCCGATGTGGACTGATCGCGTTCGCCTCGACGAAGATCCCGGTATAGTCCGCGACCTGATCCGCGACCTCCTCGGCCGCCGCCGGCGGGCAGATCGAGAACACGACCGCGCTCGCCGCCAACAGCGCGCCGATGCTGTCCACCGCCGTCAACCCGGCCTGCTCGGCCCGCAGCGCCGACCCGGCCGACCGTCCCGCCGGACACCACAACACCCGATGCCTGCCCGCGATCAGCCGCGCGCCGATCGCCGACCCCATCCGTCCCGGATGCAACAGTCCCACCGTCGAAGCAGCCACCCGCGCAGCCTATCGACGCTAGGGTCGAACGATGTTGTTCTTGGTGACCGGCGCGACCGGCAACATCGGCGGCGAAGTGGTCGAGGCGCTGCTGGCCGGCGGTCATGCGGTGCGCGCCCTGGTCCGCGCCGACCGCCCGGCCGGCCTGGCTGCTGCCGCTGATGCGGTACGCGGCGACCTCAACGATCCAGCGAGCCTTGCCGACGCGCTCGCCGGTGCCGACGGGCTGTTCCTGTTGTCCGGCTACGCCGACATGGCTGGCATCGCCGCGCGGGCCAAGGCGGCCGGGGTGGCGCGGATCGTGCTGTTGGCCGGCGGTTCGGCGATCGCTACCAACACCGACAACGCAGTGAGCGCCTACATGATCCGATCCGAGGCGGACGTGCGGGATTCCGGTGTGCCATGGACGATCCTGCGGCCGTACGCCTTCATGTCGAACGCGCTGCGCTGGCTCGATCAGCTCAAGACCGGCGACGTGGTGCGCGAGCCGTTCGCGACCGTGCCCGCCGCGGTGATCGACCCGTTCGACATCGCCGCCGTCGCCGCGGCCGCGCTGACCACCTCAGAGCACGAAGGACGGGCGTATTCGCTCAGCGGACCCGAATCCCTGCTACCGGCCGACCGGCTGCGCGTCCTCGCCGAGATCCTCGGCAGGGACCTGCGCCTGGAAGCACTGTCCAACGAGGACGCGCGGACCACGATGACCGCGCAGATGCCGGTCGAGTACGTGAACGCGTTCTTCAGCTTCTACGTTGACGGCACCATCGACGAATCCACCCCGCAGCCAACGGTCGAGCAGATACTCGGCCGCGCACCGAGGACCTTCCAGCACTGGGCCCGGACGCACGCTGACGCCTTCCGCTGATCACCACCTGCACTCCACCGAGTGTGATCTGGGCCCGGACCAGGGCTGTCGGTCGTGGCGCTCGGTCGGACGACCGATAACCTCTGTGCGTTGGTCGGTGCGGTGAGTGGAGGAGTGCGTGGTGGGACGGTCCGTGCTGGTGACCGGTGGCAACCGAGGGATCGGCCTCGCCATCGCCAAGGCTTTCGCGGAGCAGGGTGACAAGGTTGCGGTCACCCACCGTGGCTCCGGCGCGCCGGACGGGCTGTTCGGCGTGCGGTGCGACGTGACGGACAACGCGCAGGTCGACGCGGCGTTCACCGAGGTGGAGAAGGTGCACGGGGCGGTCGAGGTGCTGGTGTCCAACGCCGGCATGACCGATGACACGCTGCTGATGCGGATGACCGAGGACCAGTTCAGCCGGGTCGTCGACGCGAACCTGACCGGTGCCTACCGGGTCGCCAAGCGGGCCTGCCGGTCCATGCTGCGCGCCCGGTGGGGGCGGATGATCTTCATCTCCTCGGTGGTCGCGTTCACCGGCGGGCCGGGGCAGATCAACTACGCGGCCAGCAAGGCCGGGCTGCTCGGCGTCGCCCGCTCGCTGACCCGCGAACTCGGCTCGCGCAACATCACCGCCAACCTGATCACGCCCGGTTACATCGAGACCGACATGACCGATGGCCTTTCCGACGAGGTGAAGGCGTCCATGCTGGCAGCGACGCCTGCCGGCCGATATGGCAAGCCAGAGGACGTCGCGGCTGCCGCCACCTTCCTCGCCTCGGATGCCGCGAGCTACATCAGCGGCGCGGTGCTTCCGGTCGACGGCGGCGCCAGCATGGGCCACTGACCACCACCGATTTCGCGACAACCGACCAACTGAACTTGGAGGACTCCCAGGTGCCCGGACTGCTTGAGGGCAAGCGCCTGCTCATCACCGGCGTGATCACCGACTCGTCGATCGCCTTCCACGCCGCCAGGGTGGCCCAGGAACAGGGCGCGACCGTGGTACTGACCGGCTTCGGCCGGATGAGCCTTGTCGAGCGGATCGCCAAGCGACTGCCGGCCGAGGCGCCGGTCATCGAACTCGACGTGACCAACCCCGAGCACCTTGCGAGCCTGCCGGACAAGATCCGCGAGCACGTCGACGGCTTGGACGGCGTGCTGCACTCCATCGCCTACGGCCCGCCGAGCACGCTGGGCGCCGACTTCCTCGACGCGCCGTGGGAGGACGTTGCCACCGCGGTGCAGGTGTCCGCGTTCTCGCTGAAGTCGCTCACCGTGGCCCTGCTGCCGCTGCTCGGCTCGGGCAGCTCGGTGGTCGGCATGGACTTCGACGCGCGGGTGACCTGGCCCGCGTACAACTGGATGGGCGTTGCCAAGGCGTCGCTCGAGTCGGTGACCCGCTACCTGGCCCGCGACCTCGGTCCGCGCGGCATCCGGGTCAACCTGATCGCGGCCGGTCCGGTGCGGACCATGGCGGCCAAATCGATCCCAGGCTTCCCGCAGTTGGAGACCGCCTGGACGGAGCGGGCCCCGCTCGGCTGGGACCTGACCGACCCGAGTCCGGTCGCCAAGTCGATCTGCGCGATGCTCTCCGACTGGCTGCCCGCCACCACCGGCTCGATGATCATGGTCGACGGCGGTCTGCACGCCACCGGCATGTGAGTCAGCCGAGCATCGCCGCATAGCGTTGCCGCAGGTCCTGGTCCTCGACGTGCCGTGTACCGGCCAGTTCGGCGCCGAGCATGTCGAGGATCCGGTGCCAGCCGGCGCCGTTGCGGGACAGGATCGTGATGATGTCCTCCTGGCCTGCGACGGCGTGCAGGTCGGCCAGGTCCAGCGCGTGCGTGAGGTCGAGTCGGGTGCCCTCGTCGGTGGGGGTGAGCTCCCAGGTGACCAGCGCCGACGGGTTGAGTTCCAGCCAGAACGTGTGCTCGAACAGGCGCGGCGGGTCGAGCCGGACCACCTTGTCCTCGACGCGCTGCGACGCCGTGCCGTCCGGGCTCCGGTGCACGAGCACGTACGCGCCGCCGACGCGCAGGTCGAGTTCGGCCTTGGCGCCGAGCCACCGGGAGAGTTCGGCCGGATCGGTGATCGACCGCCATACCTTCTCGATCGGGTGGTTGAGCAGCCGCCGGTAGCGGAAGATCACCCGGCCGTCGCGCTGTTCGATGGTGCCGTCGGTCATGCCGTTTCCTCCGTCGTCGTGTTGTCAAGATGCGCGGTCAGCGCGTCCAACCTGCTGGTCCACATGTGCCGGTACGGGGCCAGCCAGGCGTCGATCTCGACGAGTGCGGCCGGTTCGACCCGGTAGAGCCGGCGCTGCGCGTCGACCCGGACGGTCACCATGCCGGCCTCGCGCAGCACGCGCAGGTGCTTGGACACGTTCGGCTGGCTGATGCCCAGGCCGTCGGCCAGGTCGGTGACCGGCCGCTCCCCGGGGATCAAGGCGTCGAGGATGTGCCGACGCTGTGCCTCGGCGAGCACGGCGAACGCGTTCATGGCCGCCAATATACGCCGAGAGGCATATAAGACAAGTCACCCGCCGTGATCGGTTTCCGGACTGCCGGGCAGGATGAACGGGTGAGTGTCGATGCCGTGTTGCTGTTGTCGTTCGGCGGCCCCGAGGGACCGGATGACGTCCGGCCGTTCCTGGAGAACGTGACCAGGGGACGAGGCGTGCCGCCGGAGCGGTTGGACGAGGTCGCCAAGCACTACCTGCACTTCGGCGGCGTCTCGCCGATCAACGGTCTCAACCGCGACATGATCGCCGCGATCGAAGTGGAACTGCGCAGGCAAGGGAGCGAGCTCCCGGTCTACTTCGGCAACCGCAACTGGCACCCGATGGTCGAGGACACGCTCGACGCCATGGCCAAAGCCGGCGTGACCCGCGCGCTCGTCTTCCCGACCAGCGCCTACGGCGGCTACTCGGCTTGCCGCCAGTACGACGAGGACATCCTGCGCGCTCGCGCGGCCGTCGGCGACGGCGCGCCCGAGTTGGTGAAGATCCGCCAGTTCTTCGACCATCCGCTGTTCGTCGCCGCCGTCACGGACGCGGTGCGGGCCGCATTCGACACGCTGCCGGCCGAGCTCCGCGACCAGGCGCGGCTGGTGTTCACCGCGCACTCGGTGCCCATCTCGGCCGACAACGCAGCAGGCCCACCCGAGCAGGGCGGCAAGCTGTACTCGCGACAGATCGCGGAAGCGGCGCGGCTGGTCGCGGCCGAGATCGGCCGGGCGGAATACGACGTCGTCTGGCAGTCACGGTCCGGTCCGCCGCAGGTGCCGTGGCTGGCACCGGACATCGTCGACCACATCGACGCGCTGCACGCGGCCGGCACCCGCGCGGTCGTGGTCAGCCCGATCGGTTTCGTGTCCGACCACCTCGAAGTCGTCTGGGACCTGGACAACGAGGCCAGCGACCGCGCGGCCGAACACGGCATGGCCTTCGCGCGAGCGGCCACCCCCGGCACCGACCCGCGCTTCGCCGAACTGGTCGTCGAGTTGATCCGCGAACACATCGACGGCGCGGCGCCGCGCGTCTGCTCGGCCTTCCCGACGCTGGGCAGCACGGTCAACGGTGCCCCGTGCGCGGTCGGCTGCTGCGAGCCGCCGCGCCGTCCTGGTCACTGAGGACCTCAGTGTGCGAATCGGCGGGTCGGCCGGGGCCGGAATTCGATCGTCATCGGGGCATCGCCACCCGAACGTACGACAGTTCCAGCGAATGCCTTGACTTCAAGCGCTTGAGGTTTGTTGTGCTGTAGCCATGACGGTTTTCACCATCCAGGACGTGTCGCGGCGCAGCGGACTCACCGAGCCGACGCTGCGCTACTACGAAGAGGTCGGGCTGATCGGCCCGATCGAGCGGGACGCCACCAGTGGCCACCGCCGCTATCGCAGCGAGGACCTCGACACCCTCCAGGCGCTGTCCTGCCTGCGCACCATGGGCGTCGGCATCGAGGACATGCGCACCTATCAAGCCAACCGCGCGCGCGGCCGGGCCGCCGCCGCGCAACAGCGCGACCTGCTGCTGCGTCATGTCGAGCGGGTAGAGGCACAGATCGAGACGTTGCGGACCCACCTGGACTACCTGCAGGCGAAGGCGGCCCTGTGGGACGCCCGCGACCGCGGCGACGCCGACGCCGAGGCGCAGGCCTGGGATCGGGCCGGACTGGCGGCGCAACGTCTGGAGGTGGCGCGATGAGCCCGGTCCTGGTCACCGGCGGTTCCGGCTACGTTGGCACGCGGTTGATCGCCGTGCTGCTGCGGAACGGGACCGAGGTGCGCACCGTGGTCAGGTCGCTCGACCGCGAAGCCGAGGTGCGCAAGGCGATCCGCCTTGCCGAGGTCGACGACGCCGGCCTCGAAGTCGTCGTGGCCGACCTGACCGCTGACGACGGCTGGACCGGCGCTGCGGCCGGCTGCGCCGAGATCCACCACGTCGCCTCGCCCATGATCCAGCCGACCGATCCGGACGAAGCGATCGTCCCCGCCCGTGACGGCACGATTCGGGCGCTGCGTGCCGCTCGCGACGCTGGCGCCCGACGCGTGGTCCTGACCTCCTCCTTCGCCGCCATCGGCTACACGCCCAAGCCGAGCGCGGACTACACCGAGGCCGACTGGACCGACCCGGACACCCCAGGGCTGCCGCCCTACCCGCGCTCCAAGGCGATCGCGGAGCGCGCCGCCTGGGATTTCATCGAGCACGAGGGGGCGGGCACCGAGTTGGTGGTGGTCAACCCGACGTTCATTCTCGGCCCCACTCTGACCACCCGTGCGCGTTCCTCACTCCAGCTGATCAAGGCGATGCTGGACGGGACCATGCCCGTCGTGCCCCGCCAACGCTTCGGCATCGCCGACGTGCGCGACGTGGCCGACCTGCACATCAGGGCGATGGCCACTCCCGAAGCGGCCGGCAAACGCTTCCTGGCCCTCGCTGACGGCCCGACGATCAGCTTCCTGCGGATCGCCCAGATCCTGCGCGACCGACTCGGCCCACTCGCGCGACGAGTACCGACCGAGGAGGCGCCGGGCGACGAGCCCCGCGCGCTGATCATCCACAACGACCGCGCCCGCAACGAGCTGGGTTGGCGGCCGCGCCCGGCCGAGACCACGATCGTGGAAACCGCGGAAAGCCTACGAGACCTCGGTTTGCTGGATCAGTAGCGCTGATCTGCGGTTCAGGGCCAGGTCCGGCGGATGCCGTCGGCGTTGACCGCTCCAGCCGAATCGGGGTCGATGATCACCGGCGCGATGTCGGGGTACTGACGGAGTCGCAACCGAGAAGAGAAGCTGTCTGCTTTATCCCACTAGCCACGCTTCTCGTGCCGGACTCCATGCACCAACGGCTGGCCGTTCGCCCGCTCGTTCAGCCAGTGATAGACCGTCGCCGCCGGTATCAGCAGGTGTCGCGCGGTCTGTGGTGAGTCAGCAGTGGGTCGGTGAGGTCAGCGCAGGTCAGGCCTTGACCCGCGACAGTTCAGCACTTGTCGGCGTGGTCCGCGTGGTCGGACAGGGCGCGCACGGCCTCGTCGATCGCCGCCCGGCGGGCCGCGCGGACGGCGTGGTCCAGTGGGCGCAGGGCTTCGGCGCGGCCTCGGGTGGCGGAGGCGGACAAGGCGCCGCCGGGGGCGTCGGTCATGGCGACCTTGAGGATCGCGTCGACTTCGGCGGCGCGGGCGAGCACCTTCAGCGACCTCGGCGGCATGCCGGGCGGCCATTCCAGGTCGGGGGTGGCCGCGACCACGGCGGAGATCTCTTCGCGGACGTTGGGGCGGTGCCGGGCCACGTCGAGTTCGATCAGCGCGGTCGCTGCCGCGCGCATCGCACCGGACAGGCCGTGTTCGGCTTCGCCGAGCGGCATCCGCTCGCCCGCGGGGGCCGCTGGCAGTCGGAACACGGTCCAGCGCAGCACCCGGTCGGCCGGGGCGGAGTTCGCGCCCGCCGGGCCGCGCCATTCGGGGACGAGGCCGAGGTCACCCTCGGGACCGGCGATCTCGTCGCCGGTGCGCAGCACGGCCGCTTCGCCTGCGTGCAGCGCGGCGGCCGCGAACGGAGCGTGGCCGCGCAGGCCACGCAGGTCGCCCGCGACCGGCAGCACGAGCTCGCCCGCGGTCGCGCCCAGCTTGCGCAGCGCGGCGAGCAGCAGCGCCGGGGAGACGGGCTGTTCGTGCGTGGTCGGTAGGTCGAGGAGTTGGCCGATGGTTTCGTCGTGGGCGACGACCTCATGCGGCTCGGCCCAGCATTGCAGGGCGTCGAGGACGTCGTCGGCCGCTGCGGAGCCATTCAGCCAAGCTGACGTCCAGACCACCAGTGTGGCGCTTGGACAGGACACGATAATCAAGATTACGCGACGGATCGGGCCGCAATCGCAAGGGCCCCATGGGAAAGAACACCATACCTGTGGTAGCAGTCCGCAAAGACGCGGACATGGAGCAGCTCCACGTCGACCAAACCAACAAATCGACGTAGCGTCAAGAGGGTGAGCACTGTGTCTTCACCGCCCCCCAATTCGCGGCCCGCCCCCTCCGACGCGATACCCGCGAACCTGCCCGGCACCGTCGGCGAGCTGCGTGCGGCCGGCTACACCGCGCGCGGCATCAAGACCGAAATCCGAGAGAACCTGCTGGCGATCCTGTCCGAGGGTGGCAACCCCTGGCCCGGCATCGTCGGCTTCGACCGCACCGTCCTGCCCCAGTTGGAACGCGCCCTGCTCGCCGGCCACGACTTCGTGCTGCTCGGCGAACGTGGCCAGGGCAAGACCCGGCTCGCCCGCACCCTGATCGGCCTGCTCGACGAGTGGACTCCGGTGATCGCCGGTGCCGAGCTGGGCGAACACCCCCTCGACCCGATCTCGCCGGCCTCCCGGCGCCGCGCCGCCGAACTCGGCGACGACCTCCCTGTCACCTGGCTGCACCGCTCCGAGCGCTACACCGAGAAGCTGGCCACCCCGGACACCTCGGTCGGCGACCTCATCGGCGACGTCGACCCGGTCAAGGTGGCCGAAGGCCGCAGCCTCGGCGACCCGGAAACGATCCACTTCGGCCTCGTGCCCCGCGCGCACCGCGGCATCGTCGCCATCAACGAGCTGCCCGACCTGGCCGAACGCATCCAGGTCGCGCTGCTCAACGTGATGGAGGAGCGCGACATCCAGATCCGCGGCTACACGATTCGGCTGCCGTTGGACACCTTCCTGGTGGCCACCGCGAACCCGGAGGACTACACCAACCGCGGCCGGATCATCACCCCGCTCAAGGACCGCTTCGGCGCGGAGATCCGCACTCACTACCCGCTGACCGTCGAGGCCGAGATCGACCTGGTCCGGCAGGAGGCCGAGTTGGTCGCCGAGGTCGGCCCGGCTCTGCTGGAGGTCATCGCCCGGTTCGTGCGACACCTGCGCGAGTCCTCCGCGATCGACCAGCGCTCCGGTGTTTCCGCGCGGTTCGCGGTCGCTGCCGCCGAGACGGTCGCCGCGGCCGCACTGCGTCGCTCGGCCCTCACCGGCGAACGGCCTGCCATCGCGCGTCCTGTCGACCTTGAGGCCGTGCCGGCCGTGCTGCGCGGCAAGCTGGAGTTCGAGTCGGGCGAGGAGGGGCGGGAGAACGAACACCTGACCCACCTGCTGCGCAGGGCCTTCGCCGACACCGCGCGCGGCATGCTGGCCGGACTGAACCTGCGTCCGCTCGCCGATGCGGTCGCCGACGGTCACCTGGTCACCACCGGCGAACGGGTGCCCGGTCGCGACGTGCTCGCGGCCCTGCCCGAACTGCCGGTGCTGCACGAGGTCGCGGCCCGGCTCGACGTCACCCCGAACGACCCGCCGGGGCGCATCGCCGCAGCCGTCGAGTTCGCCCTGGAGTCGTTGTACCTGGCCAGGCAGGTGGCGAAGGACACCGATGCCGATGACGACCACATCACCGTCTACGGCGCCTGACAACCGGGCGGAGAGCTGAACCCTATGACCAGCAGCCCCGACCAGTACTCCTACGGGCCCTACCACGACGGGCCCGACCCGCTGGCGCCACCGCTGGACCTCAGCGAGGCGCTCAACGAGATCGGCCGCGAGGTGATGGAGGGTTCCTCCCCGCGTTCCGCGTTGGAGGAACTGCTCCGGCGTGGCCTGCGGCGCACCTCCGGCCTTGACGAGCTGACCACGCGGTTGTGGCAGCGGCGCTCGAAGATCCAGCGCACGCACCGGCTGGACGGCACCCTGCAACAGGTCCGCGAACTCCTGGACAAGGCCCTTGACGCGGAACGCAAGGCGCTGTTCCCGGACCCGTCCGACGACGCTCGCTTCGCCGAGGCCCAACTGGACGCGCTGCCGCCCGGCACCGCGGCGGCCGTCGCCGATCTTGCCGACTACGACTGGCGCTCGCAGGAGGCGCGCGAGGCGTATCAGGAGATCAAGGACCTGCTCGGCAAGGAACTGCTCGATTCCCGCTTCGCCGGGATGAAGCAGGCCCTGCAGGACACAAGGCCGGAGGACGTCGAGCAGGTCCGGCAGATGATGGCGGACCTCAACGACCTGCTCGGCAAGCACGCTCAGGGCGAGGACACCGAGCAGGATTTCCAGGATTTCATGGCCAAGCACGGCCAGTTCTTCCCGGAGAATCCGCGCAACGTCGAGGAGTTGATCGACGCGCTGGCGAGTCGAGCAGCGGCGGCTCAGCGGATGATGAACTCGATGACCGAGGCGCAGCGGGCCGAGTTGGAGGGCCTGATCGGCCAGGCGTTCGGCGATCCCCGGCTGGCCCAGGAGGTCTCCGCGCTTGACGCGAACCTGCGCGCGCTGCGGCCCGGCGAGGATTGGACGTCCGGGCGGCGCTTCCGTGGCCAGGACCCGCTCGGGCTCGGTGAGGGCGCGCAGGCCATGCAGGATCTGGCCGAACTGGACGGGCTGGCCGAACAGTTGGCCCAGTCCTATCCTGGCGCGCGGCTCGAGGACATCGATCTGGACGCGCTGCAACGCCAACTCGGCGATCAGGCGCGGGTCGACGCCCGGCGGCTGGCCGAGCTGGAGCGGGAACTGCGCCGGCAGGGCCTGTTCGAGCGGGCCGAGGACGGCACCTTGCGGCTCTCGCCCAAGGCGTTGCGCAAGCTCGGCGAGACCGCGCTGCGCGACGTCGTCGGCCAGTTGCGTGCCAATCGCGGCGAGCGCGACACCGCGCGGGCAGGCGCGGCCGGGGAGCCGACCGGCGCGTCGCGGGAGTGGCAGTTCGGCGACACCGAGCCGTGGGACGTGTCCAGGACCGTGCGCAACGCGGTGCTGCGCACAGCATCGACCGGCAGTCGCACGGTGACGTTGGACGTGTCCGACGTCGAGGTGGTGGAGACCGAGCAGCGTTCGCGGGCAGCGGTGGCGCTGTGCGTGGACACCTCGTGGTCGATGGTGCAGGACGGCCGCTGGGTGCCGATGAAACGCACCGCGCTGGCCCTGCACCAACTGATCGCGACCCGGTTCCGCAACGACGCGCTACAGGTGATCACCTTCGGCCGGCACGCCATGAAGATGGACGTCAGCGAGCTGACCGCGTTGGAGGGCGCGTGGGAGCAGGGCACCAACCTGCACCATGCGCTGATCCTGGCCGGCCAGCACCTGCGCCGGCACTCGGACGCCATGCCGGTGGTGCTGGTGGTCACCGACGGCGAGCCCACCGCGCACCTGGAACCGGACGGCGAGGCCGAGTTCAACTGGCCACCGCTGCCGGAAACCCTGGCCGTGACCATGGCCGAGGTGGACGCGCTTGCCAAGCTGGGCGCGTCGATCACGGTGTTCATGCTCGGCGAGGACCCTCGGCTGGCGCAGTTCGTCGACCTGGTGGCCCGGCGCAGTGGCGGCAAGGTGGTCGCGCCCGACCTCGACGGTCTCGGCGCGGCCGTGGTCAGCGACTACCTGCGCGGTCGGCGCGGCTGAACTCGGCCCGGATCGCGTCGAAGGTGTCGGCGAGGAACGGCTTGTCTCGGCGGCTGCCCGGTATCAACCGGTGCAGCCGCCGATGCGTTTCGAAAGCGGGCGAGATCAGGTCCAGTTGCGCGATCGCTCGATGCGCGGCGTCCCGCGCGGCCTCGTCCTCCTCGGCTGAGCGCAGCTTTTCGATGGCGAGACGGGCCTCGGCGATGCGCTTGCGTGCGACGTCGCGGCTGCGGACCGGCAGGATCAGCCAGGACGCGGCAACCCCGAGCACGCCGCCGACCACGATCGCCGCGAGCCGGGTGAACAGCAACGCGGTGGCGTCCTCACCCAGCAGTCCGAGCAACAGCGCCATGGCCGCGGTGACGCATGCCGCCCAGTAGGCGTAGTTGAGCGGCCGCAGCACGATTCCGACGACCAGAACCACCAGCACCGCCGCGACGGAGCCGGCTCCGCTCGGCGTGACCAGCGCCAACAGTCCCGTCGCGGCCACGGTGCCAAGGCCGGCGCCGACCGTGCGCAGCAGGCTCTTGTGCAGCACGTCGCCCCGGCCCCGGTTGCCGGCGCAGACGATGAAGGCGGTCAGCACCACCCACTGCCAGTGTTCGGGCCAGAGTGCTCGCCCCACCAGGAACGCGGCGGCCAACGCCGCCGCGAGCTGAACCGCCATCTTCGTACTCACGGCCGGGCTCGACCCCCGCGTCGGCGCGCCGGCCTCGCCCGGTCCGAGCAGTATCACCAAACCCGACACCAGAACGAAGACGACCGCGGCGGTCAGTCCGGTCCACAATGGACTTCCCGGCGGCGCGAACAACAGCGACAGCAGCGGCAACACGGCGAGACTGCCCATCCTGCTGGCCATCGGCCCGAACCGGCGCACCCACACGGTCGAACTCAACGCGAGCACGAACACGGCGCCGCCGAGTAGCGCGAACCGGCCGCCCAGCAATCCACTCAGTGCGCTCGCCCCGGCCGCGACCAGCGGCACCAGCACGAATCCGGCCGCCCGATCCGGCCACGTCGCGGTCTGCTGGGTCCGGCCGAGCGACATGCCGACCATGGTCGCCAGCACGACCGTGCCGGGGGCCAGGTGCTCGACCCGGGCCAGCGCGATCCCCGCCGCCAGCCCGATCAGCATCGAGGCCACGCTGACCACGATCGATTTACTAAGTGTCACGTATCAAAATTACCATGAAGATAGCCATAAATGCTCGAAGTTAGTAAGTGATACGGTACTAGCTGTGGACATGGCGGAGCGGCAGGCGATCGCGGCGGACACCAGGCGGGCCATGGTGCGGCTGTCCCGCCGGATGCGGGCACAGCGCGCGCCCGACTCGTTGAGCCTGAACAAGGTCAGCGTGCTTGCCCACCTCTACCACCACGGACCGAGCACGCCGGGAGAGATCACCGTTGCCGAGCGGCAGCGTCCTCAGTCGCTGACCAGGGTGTTCGCCGAGCTCGAACGCGACGGCCTGATCGTGCGCGAAGCGCATCCCGAAGACGGGCGCAGTTCGGTCGTCACGCTCACGCCGCGCGGCAAGACGCTCTATGAGAAAGCGTTCCAGCTCCATCACGATCCGCTTGAGGAAACGATGGCCGCACTGAG
>DASYBO010000807.1:0-3321 GCA_036500685.1 Pseudonocardiaceae bacterium
GGCGGCCTGGTCCGGGACGGCGGCTGTCTGGCCATACAAGGCCACTAGGGTAAGCAGGACCCTGGATTCGCCGGAGAGGTGAATCCGTGCTGCCCGGAGTGGTTGGGCGCTGGCCCTTGTAGGACGAGGAACGCTCGGACCGGCAGACACGATCGGCCCCGCACCTTGCCCCCGGAACCCGCAATCAGTCCCGCAAACTACCTCCGGAACCCGAAACCTTCCCCCGGAAACGACAGCATAAGGGCCATCCAGGTGCCAAGATCATTGAGAATGGGCCATCAATCTTAAGGTCCTACATGTAGGGTCTCACTGCCGACGACATGTCGATCTCGATTGAGCTGGGGTTCCTTCGTTGTCTCACGGCGATGTCATCAAGATCGGTCTCGAACTCGCGGCATTTTCTCGGTCGGGGACGCGAGGCGTGTCGCGGGGAGCCGGGGTTTCCGGTGACCAAGACGCAGCTTGCGGGCACTGACGGCCGTCGCTGACGATTCTTGAAGACAACAACCACACGCATGTCGCGCTGGGTGCAGTAGCGGCTGGTGACAAACGAGGGGGACGACCATGGGAGGTACGGGCGGCGAGTCCGCGACTCAGCTACTGCACCGGCTGACGTCCTATCGGCCGGACAGGGAGTGGGACGTACCGGTCGACGATCCGCGGGTGCTGCAGGACTTCGTGAACAGCGACCTGGGCCGGCACGCGCCGTTCGTGAAGCGGTACGCCAGCGTTCTGGCACGTACGCCGCTGCCTCGCGACCTCCTGGTCAGCCGGGTGCCCGCGCTCGCGGTTCTGGCCGGATCGGCTGAGCCGACCGAGCCGCCGGAGCCACCGGTCGACCTCGCCGGGCTGAGCCGGCTGCTCCACTTGACCGCCGGCGTGGTGCGCACCTCGCAGCACAAGATCGGGACCCACCTGTTCCGCGCGGCGGGATCGGCGGGCGGCCGGTTCCCGCTGGAGTTCTACGTGGCGGTTCCCGAGGGCTCGGGCCTGCCGCAGGGTGTGCACTGGTACGACCCCGTGGCGCACGCGCTCGTCCTGGTCGGACCGCCGCCTCGGCCGATCGGGCCGGCACCGGGTGCACCGACGGTCGTCGTGACCGGGGTCCCGTGGCGCACCGGATGGAAGTATGCCGAACGCGGATTCCGGCACGTCTACTGGGACGCGGGCACCGCGCTCTCGCAACTGCTCGCGCTGGCTGACTCCGCCGGATATGCACCCAGCCTCTACTCACGGTTCCCGGACGCGGCCGTGTCGGAGCTCGTCGGCGCCGACGGCACGTACGAATGGCCGGTCGCGCTGGTGACCCTCGGGGACGGCGCGCCGACGATCACGGCCGCCGCGGCGGCGACCGCGGGCAGTATCGACGCCGATCCGCTTGAGTTCCCGCTCGTCACCGCGGCGCAACACGGCGGCGACCTGGACCACCTCGGGTCGGCGTGGGCCACGGGCGCCGCCGTGGAGGTGCCGACCGGCCCAACCACCTCGCTCGACGAGGTCATCGCCAAGCGTGGATCCCAGCGCCGGATGGACCCCGAGCGGGGCCTGCCGGTGGACACCCTGCGTGCCTGCCTGGACGTCGCACTTCGGGGAATCGACATCGAGCACTGGATCGCCGTCAACGCCGTCACCGGACTGGACTCCGGGATCTACCGCTGGCCGACACTGAGCGAACCGGTCCGACCGGTCGGACCGGAGTCGATGCGCGCCGAGCTGTACCACGTCTGCCTCGACCAGGGGCTCGCCCGCGACGCAGCGTTCGTGGTCATCGCCGCGACCGACGTCTCGCGGCTGTCCGACCGCGAGTACCGGGAGGCGCAACTGGCTGCCGGGATCGTGGAGGGCAGAGTGCATTTGGCTGCTTACGCGCTCGGGGCCAGCGCGTGCGGCATGACGTTCATGGACAGCGAGATCCCGGCGTTGCTCGGCGGGTCACGGCCGGGTGCGGACGCCGATGGCTTGGGCGGACTGCTTTTCACCTGCGTCGGCGTCCCCGCCAACAGCTCCAAGCCCGGCGGTGGCCCCGGTATGCCGACCGAGGTCCGCCAACTGAAACGGAGAGATTGAGCGCTCAGTAGGCCAGAACACTGATCCACTTGGCGCGGCGAATATCAGTCTTCGTGTGCGGCGTGCGCATGTGTCGTGCCTGGAGATGGTCTGCGCACTGGACCGTGCCGCCGAGGTGGGTGCGGGCTGGTAGTGCGAGCGGTTTCGCGTGATGATCGTCTTGGGACCGGGTCCCTGTGTGGTGCGATGGTTCCGGTGTCCTTCGCGATCTGGCCCTCCGTGAACTCAGGTCCGCTGGTCTTCACCTCGCCGACGCCGACATGACCTCCGTAAGGACTCCCGCGCTGGCAAGTCCGCACCTTTCGCCATCTGCTCGCGATAAGCGTCCTGGCGGAGTTGGCCTTGCCGGAGGTGATGGATCTGGTGGAGTCGAAGATGTTGCCGGCGCGCGTGAGAAACGGTCGACTGAACACGGATAATTTCCATCCCGGTCGTCTCAGTCCGGTGGCCGATTGGTCATCTCTTGTCCAATGGCACTGAGAATTGGCCACGAGAAATGAGACTCTACACATGTGTAGGGTCTCAAATGCGTGGCATTTCTCTCAGCGGACCGCGGGTACTGGGGCTCGGTGGCCGGGCGACTCGGATGGACGCCCCGGCCACCTGGTCGGGGACTGCTACTCAGAGCGCGACGGAGTTGCGGTTCTCCGCCGCGGCGAGGTGGTCGTAAGTCGGATTGAGCAGCATCTCGTGGAGATGGCGGCGGCGGACGCCCATGTTGCCGCCGTCGTAGACCGGGAAGCAGAGGACGTCCTGCATGATCGGGCCGATCCTGGTGCGGTCGCCGTAGGAGTCGACGCCGACCAGTCGCATGGCGTCGTACACGGTCTGGACGGAGAGCTCGGAATTGTAGATCTTGACCATGTTGGACAGCTCGCGATCCATGCCGCCGGTCCTGTCGAAGTGGTCGGCGGCCTTCCACGCGAAGTAGCGTCCGACCTCGATGCGGGTCTTGATGTCGGCGAGCATGTAGCCGGCGTTCTGGTACTCCAGGACGGGCACTGGGCCGGAACGCTTCTCGTTCTTGAGGAAATCGTAAGCGAGTTCGAATGCCGCCCGCATCTTGCCGACCGCTGCGGCGCCGATGCTGGAGCAGGTCCAGGAGAAGGCGCCCCTGGTCAGGTTGAGGCCGCCGCCGGGGTTGCCGATCAGGTTGGACAGCGGCACCCGGACGTCGTTGAACTCCACGATGGGGGAGTTGGAGGCCACGTGCCCGAGGGTGTCGATCATCCCCGTGATCTCGACACCCGGGGT
>DASYBO010000808.1:0-8108 GCA_036500685.1 Pseudonocardiaceae bacterium
CGTGCTCGCCTGGCATCGTGGATCAATGCGCCTTGTGGAGGTATGACCAGCCATGCTGGATGTGTTGGAGCTAGGCCACACCTACGGTGCCGGGGCAACGGCGCACAAGGCCATCGAGGAGATCTCCTTCGGAGTCGAAGAAGGCGAGATCGTCTGCATCGTCGGCCCGTCGGGCTGCGGCAAGTCGACGCTGCTGCGCACCATCTCCGGCCTGATCAAGCCGAGCAAGGGCGAGGTCAAGCTGCACAACAAGACCGTCACCGGCACCCCCGGCGACCTGGCCGTCGTATTCCAGGACTACGGGCGCTCGCTGTTCCCGTGGCTGAAGGTGACCGGCAACGTCGAGTTCCCGCTGCGCAACAACGCCGACCTGAGCAAGGCCGCGCGCAGGGAGCGGGTCGCCGAGGCGCTGAGCTGGGTCGGGCTTTCCAAGGCGGTCAACAAGTACCCGTGGCAGCTCTCCGGTGGCATGCAGCAGCGCGTCTCGATCGCGCGCGCGCTGGCCTACCGGCCCGCGCTGATGCTGATGGACGAGCCGTTCGCGTCGGTCGACGCGCAGACCCGGGGTGACCTTGAAGATCTCGTGCGCAAGGTGCGCGAGGAGCACGGCATGACGATCCTGCTGGTCACCCACGACATCGACGAGAGCGTCTACCTGGCCGACCGGGTGCTGGTGCTCTCCACCGCGCCGACCACCATCGTCGAGACCCTCAAGGTCGGGCTGCCGCGCGAGCGGGACCAGATCACCACCAGGGAGTCCGACGAGTTCGTACACCTGCGCGGCGAGGTCGCGCGCCTGCTCAAGCACACCGAACTGGCACAGGAAGCGTAGCGGGCATATCTGGCGCGGCGGGTACGTTGGCAGACTGGAGGTCAACCGCCCACCCCGAGGAGACCACCGGTGCCTGACGGACCGTTGATCGTGCAGTCCGACAAGACCCTGCTGCTGGAGATCGACCACCCGCTCGCGAACGAGACGCGGGTGGCCATCGCGCCCTTCGCCGAGTTGGAGCGCGCCCCCGAACACGTACACACGTACCGGGTGACGCCGCTGGCGCTGTGGAACGCGCGCGCCGCCGGTCACGACGCGGAGCAGGTGGTCGACGCGCTGGTCCGCTACTCCCGGTACCCGGTGCCGCAGCCGCTGCTGGTCGACGTCGTCGACACCATGGGCCGGTTCGGCCGGCTCCAGCTGGCCAACAACCCCGCCCACGGCCTTGTCATGACCACCATCGACCGCGCGGTGCTGGAAGAGGTCCTGCGCAACAAGAAGATCCGCCCGATGCTCGGCGATCGGATCGACGACGACACCGTCATCGTGCACCCGAGCGAGCGCGGCCGGCTCAAGCAGGCCCTGCTGAAGGTCGGCTGGCCTGCCGAGGACTTCGCAGGCTACGTCGACGGCGAACACCACGACATCGAGCTGCGCCAGGACGGCTGGCAGCTGCGCGACTACCAGCAGATGGCCGCCGAGACGTTCTGGGCCGGCGGCTCCGGCGTGGTCGTTCTCCCCTGCGGTGCGGGAAAAACCCTGGTCGGCGCGGCCGCGATGGGCTTGGCCAAAGCCACAACCCTGATCCTGGTGACCAACACCGTCGCGGGCCGGCAGTGGAAGCGCGAACTGATCGCGCGCACCACGCTGACCGAGGAGGAGATCGGCGAGTATTCGGGCGAGAAGAAGGAGATCCGCCCGGTCACCATTGCCACCTACCAGGTCATCACCCGCAAGACCAAGGGCGAGTACCGGCACCTCGAACTGTTCGACTCGCGCGACTGGGGCCTTGTCATCTACGACGAGGTGCACCTGCTGCCCGCCCCGGTGTTCCGGATGACCGCGGACCTGCAGTCCCGCCGCCGCCTCGGCCTGACCGCGACCCTGGTCCGTGAGGACGGGCGCGAGGGCGACGTGTTCTCGCTGATCGGCCCCAAGCGCTACGACGTGCCCTGGCGCGACATCGAGGCCCAGGGCTGGATCGCGCCCGCCGAATGCACCGAGGTCCGGGTCACCATGACCGACGCGGAACGGCTCGGCTACGCGACGGCGGAACCGGAGGAGCGCTACAAGATCTGCTCCACCGCGCGCACCAAGATGCCCGTGGTCAAAGCCATCCTCGACCGCCACCCCGACGAACCGGCCCTGGTCATCGGTGCCTACCTGGACCAACTGGACGACCTCGGCGCCGAACTCGACGCCCCCATCATCCAGGGCTCGACCCGCAACACCGAGCGCGAGGCCCTTTTCGACCAGTTCCGCCGAGGCGAGCTGCGCACCCTGGTGGTGTCCAAGGTCGCGAACTTCTCCATCGACCTACCCGAGGCGTCGGTCGCCATCCAGGTCTCCGGCACCTTCGGCTCCCGCCAGGAGGAGGCCCAACGCCTCGGCCGCCTGCTGCGCCCCAAGGGCGACGGCCGCCAGGCGCATTTCTACTCGGTCGTCTCCCGCGACACCCTGGACACCGACTACGCGGCCCACCGCCAACGCTTCCTGGCCGAACAGGGCTACGCCTACACGATCATGGACGCCGACGACCTACTCGGCCCCGCCCTGCCCGAGGTCGAGTAGTCGACATTTCAGCAGGTGAAAGCATGATCATCACATCGAGTGATACACTCTGAGACACAGGTCGGGTTACGATGAGGAGGTGATGTTAATGACCAAGGCCAAGACAGTCTCGTTCAGCGTCCGCGTCGACGAGGAGACCGAACGCGAACTCGAGTCCTTGACTGCAGAAACCACCTCGCGCAACGCCGCCATCGCTGAAGCGATCCACGAGACCTACCGCGCGCACGCCTATGAACGCATGCGCCGCGAAGCTGAAGAGTTGTTGAATGACCCCGAGGACCGAGCCGAAGTCGAAGCGGCACGGCAGGCCCTGGGCGGTGGCGATGCGTGGTGACGTGTACGAGACCCGAGACAATCCAACCGCCAAGGGGCACGAACAGCAGGGCAGTCGTTACGCCGTCATCCTGCAGAGCAACACGTTGCCGATGTCGACGGTAATAGCCGCACCGACATCCACCAGCGCGCGAGATGCCTCATACCGGCCAGAAATCCAGCTCATGGGCCGTCGGACAAAGGTGCTCGTCGAGCAACTGCAATCCGTCGACCCGGAGCGACGACTCGGCCGGAAGGTCGGAAAGATCAACATCGAGGAGCAGTACGACATCGATCGTGCACTCAAGCTGATCCTAGGATTGTTCTGATCGCAGGATTTGAGCTAGACCGGCACTACAGCTCATAGCGCCCCCAAGGATCGACTCCTTGGGGCGCCGCCGTCAATCCACGACATCCGCGTCAACCGTCAACGAACCGTCCGATGCAGATGGTTGTGCGCCCGGCACGGCTGATACATCCTACCTATCGGGTCGTCTGGTCGGGTCACCCGTCGAGGCTCGGTCCAGACCCTCACCAACAGGATCCACAACTTTGAGGGTGAGTGATGACGAGTACCTCGACAATTCGCAGACGTCTCATGTCTGCGGCGCTTGTTTCGGCCTGTGTCGGCCTGATCTCGGCGGGGATCATCGACACCGCTGGGGCCACGTCGATCGCGGCCGGGAGTCCGTCGATGTCGGTCGGCGGTTTCAGCGGCTCCGTGACACAGAGCGAGATCAACTCGTTCCAGTCCTACGTGCAGACGCTGACGCCGGCAACCGACAACATCGGCAACTACTGGGCTCAGGGGGACAGCGGGGAACAGACCAAGGCCATGGGGGTCGTCTACGAAACCTCGGGTGACACCGCGGTCCTCGACCAGATGGTCCGCTTCTGCGATGCGGTGCTCTCGGAACGCAATGACCTTGCTCCCGCGCCGGTCGGCCAGCATGTGATCTGGACCGGTAAAGTCGATGCGGTCTGGCCGAACTCCACCACGTCCCCCATCGGCACCGGTGGCGAACAGGGCGATCCGGTCGGGCATCTCGGCAATTGCGCCCGGCTCATTCTGCAGACACCGTCCATCTGGAACAAAACGGTGCCCATCGGCGACCCGCACCACTACGGCGCCACTTACCTCGCCCGCGCCAAGACCTTCGTCACGGGCGGGGACACCGCGATCGACAAGCACATTCTGGCGCGACTGCTGAACACCTCGAACGCGGATCGCCAGTATTTCGCCAAGGACTCGCCCTATCAGGGCGGCAAGCCGGTTCCGTGGAACCAGCAGATGATGTTCAACTACGGTTTCCAGAACCTGGCGATCGCGCACCAGATTCTCGGCGACGACCCGGCCAGGGTCACCCGCTACGACGGGCTCGTTCAGGCCAGTGTGAACTGGTTCTTCGGACAGGTCACCAAGTACAAGGACCCGGCAGGCCACACCGCCTACAACTGGGCCTACACCCCGTCGGCGACCAGCGGTGAGGACTCCAACCACGGCAGCCTGGACGTCGCCGGCTTCTACCGGGCGTATCTGACCGGACGATATGGCATCACCGCCGCCATGATGACCCCGTTCGGGAACACCTTCGTCGATGTCATGATCAAGGGGCCGCAACACTACGCGGGACGCGTCGACGGCACCGACGGCACCGGACACTCCGGACCGACGACCTGGATTCGCAGCGGTTATCTGTTGCTGGCGGACTTTCGTCCCGACGCCTACACCACGATGATGAGCGCGGATCTGACCCAGAACGGCACCACCGGCAGCATCGACGAGTTTTCGCGATTCCTGTTGGTGAAGGACCGGCGCGCGCACGGCATCTGAGTTGACGTCCGGGGTTCGTCGGGGACCGTTACCGATGCGCCCCGGACGCCGCGTATTCGGCCAGTATCGCGTCGGTGAACGCGGGCCAGGCCGCTTTCGCCCAGTCGCCGAAGTCCCGGTCGGTCAGCGCGACGCAGGCCATCCTGGCGTCCGGGTCGACCCACAGGAATGTGCCGGACTGGCCGAAATGCCCGAACGTACGCGGCGACGAGTTCGCTCCGGTCCAATGTGGACTCTTGTGGTCGCGGAGTTCGAAGCCAAGGCCCCAGTCGTTGGGCCGCTGGTGACCGAGCCCGGGCAGCACACCGGACAGGCCGGGAAACACGACCTGGGTGGCCTGCTTGAAGGTGGCCGTCGCGATCAGGTTCGGCGACTGGAGCTCGGCGGCGAAGCGCCCAAGATCGCCTGCGGTGGACACGCCGCCCGAGGCGGGCGAGCCGGCCAGCCGGGAGGATTTCATGCCCAGCGGCTGGAACACGGCCTCGTCGAGATAGTCCGGGAACGCGATGCCGGATGCCTCGGCGACCGTGTCGGCGAGCACCTCGAAGCCGGTGTTCGAGTACAGCCTGCGGGTGCCGGGCGCGGCGACGGCTTTCTGCTCGTTGTAGGCGAGGCCGGAGGCGTGTGCGATCAGGTGCCGGACGGTCGAGCCCTCGGGGCCCGCGGGCTGGTCCCACTCGACCGCGCCCTCCTCGACCGCGATCAGGGTGGCGTATGCGGTGAGCAGCTTGGTCACCGAGGCGAGCGGAAACGCCCTGTCGAGATCACCGTAACCGCCGAGGATGGCGCCGTTCGCGCCCAACACCACTGCCGCGGCATTCGGCACCGGCCAGTCCGCGACCATCTGCACGCTGTCCATGCCCATACGTTACGAGTCGCGGCGCCTGGCCTGGTCGCAAGGGTGCGCGTTCACCGGTGAAGACGTCGTTGTCCTACCGGTGAACACCGCAACGGCGTACCCGCTCGTCCATCGGCCAAACCTGCGATGATCCGATACGTGGACATCGACTTCGACT
The DNA here is from genome assembly GCA_036500685.1 of Pseudonocardiaceae bacterium. Lineage (GTDB taxonomy): Bacteria > Actinomycetota > Actinomycetes > Mycobacteriales > Pseudonocardiaceae > CAJCJE01. The sequence continues at coordinate 5,726 of DASYBO010000808.1, forward strand.
CGGCCCTGGTGTACTCGATCCCGATGCGCAACCGCTTTCGGCGGATCACCGTGCGCAACGGCATGCTGCTGCGCGGGCCGGCCGGCTGGGGCGAGTTCAGCCCGTTCGAGGACTACTCGGACGCCGAGGTGGTGCCATGGCTGGTCGCGGCCCTTGAGCCAACCGTGCGACCCTGGCCGAAGCCGGTCCGGGACCGGATCCCGATCAACTGCACCGTGCCGGTGGTCGCGCCGGAGCGGGCTGCCGAGATCGTGCGCGCGTCCGGGTGCGCGACGGCCAAGGTCAAGGTCGCCGACCCCGGTATGTCCATTGTGGAGGATTGTGACCGGGTCGCCGCCGTGCGCGACGCGCTCGGGCCGGCCGGCGCGATCCGGGTGGACGCCAACGCCGCCTGGGACGTCGACACCGCGATCCGCGCCATCCGCGACCTGGACGCGGCGGCGGGCGGACTGGAGTACGTCGAGCAGCCCTGCCCGGACCTCGACGATCTCGCGGCCGTACGGCGAAAGGTCGACGTGCGCATCGCAGCCGATGAATCGATCCGGCGCGCCGAGGACCCGATGCGGATAGCGGTGGCGGGCGCGGCGGACATCGCGGTGTTGAAGGTCGCGCCGCTGGGCGGCGTGGCGCGGACCCTGGAGGTCGCGCAGGCCTGCGGGTTGCCGTGCGTGGTGTCCTCGGCCGTGGAGACCAGCGTCGGCCTCGCCGCCGGACTCGCGCTCGCCGGCGCGTTGCCGGAACTGGATTTCGCCTGCGGCTTGGGCACTCTCTCGTTGCTGACCTCGGACGTCGTGCCGGATTCGTTGCGCCCCAAGGACGGCTGGCTGCCGGTGCCGACCTCCTCGCCCGCGCCGGAGCCGGGCCTTGTCGACGCCGACGAGACCGTCACGGCCTACTGGCGGGACCGGCTACGCCGCGTCGCCGCCCTCCTGGATTGAGCCTCAGCGCCTGCGCAGCCAGCGGACCAGCAGGAACAGCACGACCGCGCCGGCCACCAGCGGGAGGACCCGCTTGAGGACCGAGGGGCCGGCATAGTCGAGCAGGTCGATCGCTTCTACCTGCGGCTCGGGCTCGGCCACCACGTGCAGCTTGGGCGGCGTCGGCTGGGGCTCCTCCGCGCGCACGGTCACCGAGGCGCCGTTGGTCGCGGGCACGGCCGCGACCGGCCGGGTCGACTTGACCTCGGCATTCACCGTCGGCTTCGCCTTCGCGGCCGCTGCGGCGGCCCGTGGCGCTGGTTTGGCCGCCTCAGGTTCGGCCTCGACCTTGGCGGCGGGCTTCGCCGCCGGTTTGGCGGCGGGCTTCGGGGCGGCAGGCTTCGCTGGCGCCTTGGGCGCGGCAGGCTCGTCGGGAGCCTCCGGCTCGGGGGTGGCCTGGCGGGTCCTCGCCGTGCTGGTACGCCTGCGCGGGGTCGGCCTCGGCGCCGGTTCCGCCGGGACCTCGACGCCGAGTTGGGCCGCGAGGGCGCCCGCGAACGTGTCCAGGACCTTGCCGCCGACCTCGGAGATCATGCCCCGGCCGAACTGCGCGGGCTTGCCGGTGATGGCCAGGTCGGTGACCACGCTGCCGTGGGTGTTCGACCCGTCCGCCTTGAGGGTCACGGTGACCGTGGCGGATGCGGTGCCGTTGCCGCGCGAGTCCTTGCCGGATGCCTTGATCACCACCCGCCGCGACTGCTCGTCGATCTCGACGAACTGACCGGAACCCTTGTACAGCAAGGAAACCGGCCCGAGCTTGACCTTGACGCTGCCGGTGAACTCCGAGCCGTTGACCTCGGTGAGGGTCGCCCCCGGCATGCACGGGGCGACTCTGGCCGGATCGACCACCGCTGCCCAGACGACTTCCGGCGGTGCCGGCACGGTGAACTGATGTTCCAGTTGCACGCTGGTGGCCCTCCTTCTTTCAACCGACCGAGCTCAACTCACGCCTGAGGATGACGTTACGCAGGCCGGCCGCGCACGTCACCCTCGGGCGTGAATCAGCGGCCGATCAACCACCCGCCGCGCTCGTGACCGCGCGGGCGGTGAGCACCTTGGCGAGGTGTTCACGATATGCCGCGTCGGCGTTGCCGTCACTGGTCGGCTGGGTCGACTCGGCGGCGTGCTGGGCCGCGTTCCGAATCGCTTCAGCCGTGGCCGGCGCGCCTACCAGCGCCGTTTCCACGCCGCGCGCGCGGATCGGCGTCGCGCCCATGTTGGTCAGCGCGACCTTCGCTTCCGCGATGGTGCCGTTCTCGGCGCGGATCGTCGCCGCGACCGCCACGATCGACCAGGCCTGGGCGACCCGGTTGAACTTCTCGTAGTGCGCACCCCAGTTCGTGTGCTTGGTCACTCTCGCGCCGAGCAGCACTTCGTCGGGGGCGAGCGCGGTGGTGAAGAAATCC
>DASYBO010000809.1:0-2636 GCA_036500685.1 Pseudonocardiaceae bacterium
CCGGAGGCCGTCGCCGCACAGGCCGCCGAATCGGACGGCTGGGTCAAGCTGGTCGGCGACTGGATCGACCGCGCCGAGGGCGACCTCGCCCCGCTGTGGCCGGACGACGTGCTGGTCAAGGCCGTCGACGTGGCGCACACGGCCGGTGCCAGGGTGACCGCGCACGTGTTCGGCGAGGACGCGCTGCCCGGCCTGATCAACGCCGGCGTCGACTGCATCGAGCACGGCACCGGCCTGTCCGACGACACCATCGCCGAGATGGCAAGGCGCGGCACCGCGCTGGTGCCCACGCTGATCAACACCGACAACTTCCCCGGCATCGCCGACGGCGCGGACAAATACCCGAGCTACGCCAAGCACATGCGCGAGCTCTACGCGCGATCACGGCGGACCGTGTCGGCCGCGGTCGAGGCCGGCGTGCCGATCTACGCGGGTACCGACGCGGGCGGCGGCATCGGGCACGGCCGGATCGTCGACGAGATCGTCGCGCTGGCCGAAGCCGGCCTCGGCGCGGAACGCGCGCTCGGCGCGGCGTCCTGGTCGGCGCGGCAGTGGTTGGGCTGGTCATCGGTCAAAGACGGTGCCCCGGCCGACTTGATCGGATACCGTGCTGATCCGCGCCTCGATCTCGGCATTCTGCGCCAACCAAGCCGAATCGTGCTGCGCGGAGTCATGCTCGTGTGAGGCGAGGCGGGAGTGGGCGCGGTGGATCAGCCAACTGAGGGATCACAGCAGGGAATGCCGCAGGTCCCGCCGGACTATCGCGTTTCGGTGCCGCCGCCGGTCCCGGTCACCCCGATCTTCCCGCAGCAGCAACCCACTTTCGCGCCGCAGCCCCCACCGCAGCAGGCGCCGCCGCCGGTCGATCAGCCCTCCTGGGCCGGCTACGCCCGACCGATCGCGGACATCCGCGACGGGCACAACGCCTTCCTGCACGAACGCGACTGGGAAGGCCAACTCGCCGCGGCCAGTCGGGGCCCCATGTCCTGGGGATTCCTCGCGTTCTTCCTCGGCATCGGCGTGTTCTACATCCTCGGGCTCGCCCTGACCCCGTTGTTCAACCACGCGTTCACCTACTTCGACAACACCGGCGACAACACATCGACCGGCCCACTGCTGATCGTCGAGTTCCTGCCGAACCTGGCCTTCGCGCTGTTCCCGCTGCTGTTCTCGTGGTGGAAGGGCAGCGGACCCAAGCGCGACTTCGGCATCGCGATGCGCTGGCGCGACCTGCTGATCGGCCTCGCCTGCGGCGGCACCGCGATCGGTCTCGGCATCCTGGTCAACCTGCTGCTGGCCCGGTTCATCTTCACCGGCGTCGGCAGCGGCACCGGTGCCAACAGCGGCCTCAACGGGCTCACCCAGCTCAGCGACGGCCGCACCATCTGGCTCGCGCTGTTCGCGCTGTTCGCGTTCATCGGTGCGCCGATCACCGAGGAGCTGCTGTTCCGCGGTGCGCTCTGGGGCGCGCTGGAGAGCTTCAAGATCAACCGATACGTGGTCCTCGTGCTGGTCACGTTGCTGTTCGCCTACGGGCACCAGGAGCCGCAGGCGACGCTGGCGCTGTTCTGCCAGGGACTGGCCATCGGCACCGCGCGCATGATCACCGGCCGGATCTCCTCCAGCATGGTGGCGCACGCCACCAACAACCTGGTCCCCGCGCTGATCCTGTTTCTGGCCCACTGAGGCCGTTGATCTGCTGCGACAGGGGGCGCAACGAGGCCGCGCGCCCTATTCTCGATCGGCACACCGCTGCACGTTGACCCGGAGGCGCCTGTGACAACACCGCAAGCATCGGATCATCCATCCGATTTCCCCGGCCCCGTCGCGGAATCCGACGAACCGGATCACCGGTGGGGATTCGGCGCGTTTCTGTTGGTCGAAGCGGTGTTGTTGCTCTCCGCGGTGTTCCTCGCCGCGATCCTGGCCCCTGGCCCACCCGATCCGAACGCCCCGATCCCGATCGACACCGCGCTGATCGGCACGATCGTGCCCACCGCGCTGGCCGCCCTCGTCGCGGTGCTGATCACCAAGCTGCGCGGCAACGGACCCGTGATCGATCTGCGGCTGGCGATCAGCTGGCCGGACGTGAAGATCGGGCTCAAACTCGGTGCGGCGGGCATGGTGCTCACCGTGATCGCCGCCTACATCTGGACCAGGATCGTCGGCGCGAACGACGCCAACTCGGCCATCGGCTCGCTGCTCGACGGCGGCCGGATGTCGGTCGCGCCCGCCGTGGCCATGTTCATCTACATCTGGCTGATCGGCCCGATCTTCGAGGAGATCATCTTCCGCGGCCTGCTCTGGGGCGCGATCGAACGGCAGAAATGGGGCCGCTTGGCCGCGTTCGGGCTGAGCACGGCCATTTTCGCGGCCAGTCACCTCGAACCGCTGCGCACCACCCTGCTGCTGGTGATCGCGGTGCCGATCGGCCTGGCCCGGCTGTTCACCGGCCGCCTGCCGGCCAGCATCATCGCCCACCAGCTGAACAACTTCCTGCCCGCGGTCGCGACGCTGCTCGTCGCGTTGGGTGTGATGGCGAATTGACCGACCTCGACCTCAACAGCGACCTCGGCGAGGGGTTCGGCACCTGGAAACTCGGGGACGACGACGCCCTGCTCGGCATCGTCACCAGC
>DASYBO010000810.1:0-5259 GCA_036500685.1 Pseudonocardiaceae bacterium
CACTGAGGGCATCGGTGCGGTGATGTCGGAGGTCATGCCTCAGCCACCCGTCCCAGCGGGAACCTTGCCGCCACCGCCACCGCCACCGCCGCCGAACCCACCGCCACCACCGAAGCCGCCACCTCCGCCGCCGAACCCGCCACCACCGAAGCCACCGCCACCGCCGCCGAAGCGACCGGTGCCGCCCGTGCCGCCGGTCGTGCCGCCGCTGGTGCCGGTGCGGGCCGGCGCTGCCGGGATCTGCACCTGCTGGCCCTCGGTGAGGCCGGTGAGCACCTGGGTGCTGCCACCCTGGCTCATGCCGAGCGTGACGGTCTGCGTCGTGGTTCCGTTGCCGGACTTCACGTAGACGACGGATTTGCCGTTGACGTAGTGGATGGCCGAGCTGTCCACGGTGAGCACGTCGCTCAGCTGCTTGACGATGATCGACACGGTGGCGCTGGCACCCGCGAACAAACCGCTCGGGCTGCCGGTGACGCCGATGGTGACCGGGTAGCTCGGCACGCTCGACGAGCCGCTGGCCAGCAGCGCGACCGAGGAGACCGTGCCGTAGACCGGGGCGGTCGAGCCGTCCGCGGTGATCACCGCCTGGTCGCCGGTTTTCACCTGGCCGACCTCGGTGTCGTCGACACTGGCGTTGACGATGTAGGAACCGTTGGAAATCAACACGATCTGCGCGCTGGACGAGCTGGTGCCGGTCGAGCCCGACGAGCTACCCGCACCGCTACCGCTACCACCGCTGCCGCCACCCGAGCCGCCACTGCCGGAACCGGTCGAGGAGGACCCGGTCGAGCCGGTGGAGCTGGTGCCGCCGGAAACCTGTTGGCCCACGGTGAGGTTCACCGCGGCGATGGTGCCGCTGATCGGCGCGGTCAGGGTGGCCTCGGACAGCGCGTTCTGCGCGTTGGTTACCTGGTTCTGCGCTGCGGTCAGCGCGGCCTGGTCGGCGTTGATCTGGGTCGCGGACGCGGCAGCGGTCTGGTCGGAGGACAGGCGGGCCTGGTCGGAGGACACGGTCGCCTGGGCCTCGGCCAGGGATGCGGCCAGCGACGCGGAGTTGACCGTGGCGAGCGCGGCGCCCGCGCTGACCTGCTGGCCTACCGTCGCGGTGACGCCGGTGACCTGGCCGGACACCGCGAAGTTGAGGTCCTGCTGCTGGGCGGGCTCGATCGTGCCGGAGGAGGAGATGGTCTGCCGCAGCGTCCTGGCGCTCACCGTGGTGAAGCTGGTGGTCGCCGCGCTGGCCGGTCGGGTGGCCACCCAGACTCCGATACCCGCGCCGGCAACAACGACGACGGCAAGCACGATGATGATCACGCGCGACTTGGTGGCCCGCACTCGGTGTTTCAACGACACGATCGTTCTTCCCTCACAGTGGGAGCGCGGTGATTGATGCTCCGAGCTTTGTGGGAGAAGCTGGCGATTGCCTGGATGAAGTCTGGGAGTCCGCTGCGAACAGCAAGGATCGCAACACGATGCGGTCAATCGATCACTGACCGTACCCCGCGCAGGCTTTCACCGTCCGAATGGACCGTAACGAGCAGGACGCCCGACGGGCAAGCCCATCGGGCGAACGCGCTCAGTCCAGGATTTGACTTCCGGCGAAGACGCCGAGTTCCTCACGGTAGAACTCGATGCCGACGCCGTTGGGGTCGCGGATGTAGAGGCTGTCCTCGACGCCGCGATCCGGCCCGAGGTAGTCGATCCCGGCCGCGTCGAGCTTGGCCTTGATCTCGGCGAAGTTCTCGGCCGGCGTGGACAGCGCGATGTGCTGCACCGCGCCGATGGTTTCCGAGTAGTCGGGGTGGCCGTGCCCTGGGAAGTCGAAGAACCCGAGCAGGTTGCGATTGCCCATGTCGAAGAAGAAGTGGCTGGAGCCGGCGTAATCCCGGTTCTCCACCAGTTCGACCAACGGGCAGCCGAGGAACTCCTGATAGAACTTGATGGTCTCCTCGACGTCCTTGCAGATCAGCGCGACGTGGTGGAAACCCCGTGTCGGCGTGTGCGACCGGGCCGCGCCCTCGCGCAGGTAGCGCTCGCGCAGTTCGCCGCGTCGCTTCCTGATCGCGTCCAGTTCCTCGCCCTGTGGCTGTGGCATGGAACCAGAGTAGTTGAGCACGCAACTCACGGCAGGTGTCCGTTGTGTCACCGTCTCGACCCATTGCTCACTCTAGTTAGCTTAGGCTAGCCTAACTGACTTGTGATCAGGATCTACTCGGCCGCCGCCGCGGCCCCGACGCTGCCGCCCCTGTGGCGAGTGCTCACCGAACTCGTCTACTTCGTCGCGTTGTTCGCCGTCATCGGCGGCGCGCTGACCTACCTGCTGGTCCTGCGACCGGTGCTGCGCACCGATGTCGACCCGGGTGACCAACAGGCGGTGCGGCACCGCTTCGCACGGCTACTCGCCTGGTGCGGCCCGCTATTGGTAATCGCGGCCTATTGCCAACTGGCCGGCCGGGTGGCGCGCGCGGTGCCCGGTGTGAGCTTCGGTCAGGCGCTGTCGCCGCACCGGATCTGGGCCTACCTGACCGTGCCGGCCACCAAGGGCAGCTGGGTGTCCTCGGGCACGCTGGTGCTGATCCAGAACGCGCTGTTCGCGCTGGCCGCGGCGATTCTGCTCAGCCTGTTCGTCCGGGAACGGCCGACCTCGGTCGCGGCGATCGCACTGGGGCTCACCGTGCTCGGGTCGCTGGTGATCTCGACACCGACCAAGTTCGCCAGCCAGACCCTGGACGCCCAACTGGACACCTGGTTGACGCAGGCGCACGTGATCGCGGGCGGTGCCTGGCTCGGCGGACTCGGCAGCCTCGCCGTCGTCGCGCGCAGCCGACTGTTCGGCGAACGCGCCGGCCTGTGCTTGGCGCGGACCTGGCAGCGGTTCAGCTCGGTCGCGCTGGTCTCGGTCGGCGTGCTGGTCGCCTCCGGCAGCTGGATGGCCTGGCGGCACGTCGGCACCGTCGGTGAGCTGTTCAGCACGACCTACGGTCGGTTCCTGCTGGTCAAGTTGGTCATCGTGATCACGATGGTGTCGGCGGGCGGGTACAACCAGCTGGTTCTCACCCCGCGCATCGCCCGCGTGCAGGCCGAAGGCGATCAACGGCGCGGGTTCGCGTTGACCCTGCGGCACTTCCCCGTTGTCGTCACCGTCGAGGCGATCTTGGGGCTGTGCGTGTTGCTGGTCGTGCCGTTCCTCACCGGTTCGGCCCGCAAGCAGGCGGGCGAGTCGGTCCAGCCGACCCTCGACGCCGGCATTCTCGTGCTCGGACTGCTGCTGGTCGCGACCCTCGCCGGCTCGCTCTACGCGAGCCATCGGGTGTCCCTCGTGCTCACCCAGCGCGCCGCGGCGCCCGCGTGAGGCTCAGAGCAGGGCGTCGGCGCGCACCCTGCGGATATAGCGGGCGGCTGCGCGCTTGGCGCTGACCTTCCAGATGATCCTGGCGATTGCCGGCATCGTGCCGAACAGGAGCTCCGCCTCGGCCGGCGTCGCCTCCTCAAGCAGCAGGCCGAACACGGTGAACCGCTGGCTGATCGGGGTCCCCTCGACGGCGGCCTCGCCGACTTTGGCCCATTCGGCCACGGTCATGCATTCCTCGACGATCGGCAGGATGCTGCTTTCCTCGTCATCGAGATGCTCGACAAGGGCCTTGTTCAGCTGCCGCAGCGTCGAGGACAGCTCCGTCGCGACGGAAGACGCCGCGGTGCTGCGCCACTGAGCGAGCAGCATCTGCACCTTCTCCAGGTGCTGAGCCATGTCTTCGTGCTGGGTTTCCATCCGGTGCACCAGAGCCGCGCGCATGGCGGCCCGCTTCAGCAGCAGCGGCCACACGTGTTCGTCCTCGGCGCTGTGATGGTGGTGCAGCACGCTCACCACCAGCTCGAGGTGATCCGCGATCTGGGTCGCGCGGCGCAGATCGCCGGCAGGCGCCTGCTGCACCAGATCCGCGCCCTGCCGGAACTCCCGGCGAAAAGCGCGATGGACCGCGACCATTTCGCGGGTATCGGGTTTGTTCGTTGCTTGTGGACCGACGACTGTCGACACGTGCTCGTTCACTGTTCCACCCCGTACGAATTAAATTCCGCCCCGAGTTCGGTACTCCCCCGACGGCAACTCCGAACGGCACCACAATGTGCGGCCGAACGGGTGATTGTCCAGTCCAGGTCCGGTCACCGGAAATTAATCGTCGCTGGTGGAAGAAGGCTGCTCCGCGCCTGCCGAACGTAGCAAGGCGGTCACCTTCGGTCTCCGCGCGCCGACCATCTGCCAGGCGTGCGAGACACCGATCGCGAACAGCGCCACGATGACGACGGCCTGATTGGACATCTGGGCCGGGTCCGGCTGGTGCGCGGTGAGTTGCAGCCCGCTGACCAACTGGCAGATGTAGGCGGCCGTCAACACCACCAGCCACGACACCGCGCGTGCCCTGCGCCGCACCGAGAGCACACCCCGCGACGACGGCGCGACCGCCTCCAGGACCACGACCGCGATCAGCGCCACCGCCGCGCCGATGCCGACCGCCGAAAGGGCCAGCACTCCGGGACGCAGTTGGATGTCCGGAATCAACGTGAGCAGCGAGAGCAGCATCGAGTTGAGGAACGCGGACATCGCGGCGGCCGCGTGGATGCGCTGCTCGATGTGCTCGGCCTTGTCGGTGACCGCGGCCGGGGTCACCGAGATCGCCACGAACAGCAACCCGATGAGCGCACCGGCAACGGTCGTCGCGCCGAGGAAGAAATCATGGAAGGACTCGGGAACCACGAGACGCACCTTAGGACATCAATGCCTCGCGAGGTCGCGGTTTCCCCCAGGTAACGTGACGCCGTGACCTACGACGTCGCGGCGCTGCGCGCCCACTTCCCCGCACTGGCCAGCGGCACGGCGCACTTCGACGGACCGGGTGGCGCGCAGGTGCCTGACGTGGTCGGGGACGCGGTGCGCGCGACGCTGCTCTCCTCGATCGCCAACCGGGGCCGGGTCACCGCGGCGGAACGCCGCGCCGAGGACGTCGTGCACGAGGCCCGCGCGGCAATGGCCGACCTGCTGGCGGCCGATCCGCGCGGCATCGTGTTCGGCCGCAGCATGACCCAGTTGACCTACGATTTCGCCCGCACGCTTGCGAAAACCTGGCGCGCGGGCGAGAACATCGTGGTCACCCGGCTCGATCACGACGCGAACATCCGGCCCTGGGTGCAGGCCGCGACCGCGGCCGGGATCGATGTGCGCTGGGCCGATTTCGACCCGTCGACGGGCGAACTGACCGC
>DASYBO010000811.1:0-2883 GCA_036500685.1 Pseudonocardiaceae bacterium
GGCTGGCCGAGCATGGCCGCCTCGGCCTCGATGCCGCCGACGCCCCAGCCGAGCACGCCGAGGCCGTTGACCATGGTGGTGTGGCTGTCGGTGCCGACCAGGGTGTCCGGGTAGGCCTGGCCATTGCGGATCATCACGACGCGGGCCAGGTGCTCGATGTTGACCTGGTGCACGATGCCGGTGCCGGGCGGGACGACCTTGAACTCGTCGAAGGCGGTCTGGCCCCAGCGCAGGAACTGGTAGCGCTCCTTGTTGCGCTGGTACTCCAGGTCGACGTTGCGCTCGAACGCGTCAGGGCGGCCGAAGATGTCCGCGATCACCGAGTGGTCGATGACCAGTTCGGCCGGCGCGAGCGGGTTGACCTTGTCCGGGTCGCCGCCGAGTTCGGTGACGGCCTCGCGCATGGTGGCCAGGTCGACGATGCACGGCACGCCGGTGAAGTCCTGCATGACGACGCGGCCGGGGGTGAACTGGATCTCCACCGACGGCTGCGCGTCGGGATCCCAGCTGCCCAGCGCGCGCACGTGGTCGGCGGTGATGTTCAGGCCGTCCTCGGTGCGCAGCAGGTTTTCCAGCAGGATCTTCAGGCTGTACGGGAGACGCTCGGAACCGTCGACCGCCGAGAGCCGGAACACCTCGTAGGAGGCGTCACCGACCGTCAGGGTGCCACGGGCACCGAAGCTGTCCTTGCTCTCTGGTGAGGTCACGTCTCACTCCATCCACATAGCGGCGCAGCTGTTCGGGTCCAACGGAAGCTAGATAAACAGTACGCGCGTCCTATATAGTCAGCAAACCGGGGTGCTGCTTAGCTCACACCAGCAATGGAGCTGGGTCCGACGGGGCGGGGGGATGGTCGGGTGATCGTGCTGGAACGGGTCGGCAAGCATTATCGGCGCGGCGTGCCGGTACTGCGCGACGTCGACCTCACCGTGCCGGCCGGGGTGGCCACCGTGATCAGCGGGGGCAACGGCAGCGGCAAGTCAACCCTGCTGCGCATCGTCGCCGGTGTGTTGCGGCCCACATCGGGCAAGGTACGCGAGCGGCCGCGTTCGGTCGGCTACCTGCCCTCGCCGTTCCCGGCGGAACTGCGCCTGTCCGCAACGAGCTACCTGCGCCACTTCGCCGCCATCCGGGGCCTGCCGCGCGGCCGGGCGACCGGTCGAGCCGACGAGGTACTGACCCGGCTCGGTTTCGCGGGCGATGCGGACGCGCCGATCCGCACGCTGTCCAAGGGCAACATGCACAAGGTCGGCCTGGCCCAGGCGCTGTTGCCGACCGAGGGACTGCTGGTGCTCGACGAGCCCTGGTCCGGTTTGGACCACGCGGCCCAGCTCACCCTGGACACGATGATCACCGAACTGGTCGCGGAAGGACGGTCGGTGCTCATCACCGACCACGTCGGACACGCGCTGCGCCTGCCGGATCGCCGCGCGCTCACCCTGGCCGGAGGCTGGTTGCGGGCGCGGGTCGACGAGGTGGCGGAAATGCCTGCGGTGACCGTCGAACTCATCGGCGCCGGCGAAGTGCTGGACACCGTCGCAGGCTTCGCCGGGGTGCGCGGCAGCCAACGCCTGACCGGCGGCCTTCGGCTGCGGGTCGACGCGCACACCAGCGACACGCTGCTGGCCGAGGCGCTGCGGCTGGGCGCGTCCGTGCGCTCCGTGACGTCACCCGAACGGGTGGTCTGATGTTCGCGCTGCTCCGCTACCTGGCTGCCGACGTGTTCCGGTCGCACCGCTACTTTCCGCCGGCCTTCCTGTACCTGCTGGTCTCCGCCATCTTCGACGCGCGCGGCGACGCCGGGTCCGCGCTCAACGCCTATGGCGCGTCCGCGCTGGTGCTCTATCCGCTTGGCGCCTGGCTCGCGGTGGCCGTCGGCAACGCCGAGGACGACACCCAGCGCCACATCACCGCGACCGCGACCGGCGGCTGGACCAAGGTGATCGGCGCGGTGTCGCTCCTCTCGGCGGCCGTGCTCGTACCGCTGGCGCTGGTCAGCACCATCTGGCCGGCGATCACGGCGGCCCACCACTATCGCTTCACCGAATTGGCGATCGGCTTCGCCGCGCAGCTGGCCTGCGGCCTGACCGGCGTCGCGGTGGGCGTGCTGCTCGGTAGGCCCGTGCTGCGCAAGATCGGCTGGTCCATGTTGGCCATCGCCGCCGTTGTGGTGATCACCTACCAGCTCGGCCGGATCCCGCCGGTCGGTTCGATGGTGGGGCTGCTGAGCAACACGCCGCCGACCATGGCCAGCGCTGCCGCGACCGTGCTGGAAAGCCTGGCCATCGCGATCGTGCTGATCGTCGGAGTCACCTTCGGAGTGTCCGAAGTGGCCAGACGAAGAGGCTAGGAGGGGCAATGATTCACCATGTTCAGGTGTCCGCTCCGCCCAACGCGGAGGAACGGCTGCGCGCGTTCTACACCGGGGTGCTCGGCTGGATCGAGCTGCCCAAGCCGCCACTGTTGGCCAAGCGCGGCGGCTGCTGGTTCAAGGTCCCCGGAGTGGGTGGGCCGGACGGCGAGCTGCATGTCGGCGTCGAGGCCGACTTCCGGCCCGCGCGCAAGGCGCATCCCGCGTTCGTGGTCGACGTGGACGCGACCGTCGCGAAACTCGAAGCCGCGGATTACCCCGTGACCTGGGCCGACCCGGCGGAAATACCGGGTCGGCGCCGCTTCCACACTCAGGACGCGGTGGGCAACCGCATCGAGTTCCTCGCTGGCTAGAAAGCGTTGACTCCAGTTAGTTCGGCGGACAGCGTCCACAACCGGGCCGCCTGCTCCGGGTCGACCGCGTAGGGCCGGACGCCGCTCGGGGACGCCTGTTCGGTGTCGGGCCATAGTTCCGCGATGTCGCAGTCCTCGCAGTAGACGCCGCCGAGGCCG
>DASYBO010000812.1:0-2461 GCA_036500685.1 Pseudonocardiaceae bacterium
TCCACCAGGTCTTGCTTGTTGAGCACGATTCGGTCGGCGAACGCGATCTGTTCGACCGACTCGTTTTCCACTCCGTCGGGCTTTACCTCGTCGAGGTGGCCGAGGATGTGCTTGGCGTCCACCACCGTGACGATCGCATCCAGGCGCAGCTGGGCGCGCAGCGCGTCGTCCATGAAGAAGGTCTGCGCGACGGCGGCCGGGTCGGCCAGCCCGGTGGTTTCGATGATGACGGCGTCGAAGCGATCTTTGCGACGCATCAGGGCGCCGAGGATCCGGATGAGGTCGCCGCGCACGGTGCAGCAGATGCAGCCGTTGTTCATCTCGAACACCTCCTCCTCGGCGTCGAGCACCAGCGCGTCGTCCACCCCGACCTCGCCGAACTCGTTCTCGATCACCGCGATACGCCTGCCGTGCTGCTCGCTCAGGATGCGGTTGATCAGGGTGGTTTTGCCGGAGCCGAGGAACCCGGTCAACACTGTGACGGGAACACGTTGGTCAGCCCGTTGGTCAGCCCGTTCGTCAAGAGTTGTCATGTGGACCTCCGTCGGAATTGTCGATGAGCAGGCGGGTCACCATCTCGTCGCTGATGGCGCTCAGGGGGTGGTGCAGCGTCCAGCGCCGAGGTGGCGCCCCGAGGACAGCGATGACGGTTTCGACCGGGGGACAGCCGGGTTCGCGGCAAGTCAGCTGCTGCACCGTGACGGCGACATCGTCGGGCAAGCTCAGGATGCTGCGCACCAGTTCTGCGGTATGGGCGGCCTGCGATCCCCGGTCCGCGCCGGTTGCGCGGGCAACGTCATTGGCGCCATTGGCACCGGAAAGAATTCCGTCCAGGGGGCCGGGCATGTGCCATAGTCAACCGTTATTGAAAATGATTTTCAAATAGTGCTCGGCGCATATGTTTGCTGAGGGTGGCCGGGCGGGGAATTCGATCGTCAGCCGGCTGTGGTCACGCGATCGGGCACTCCGAGACGCAGGTGCTCGCTGTGGTAGATCGCTTGGTCGAGAAGCTCGGCGACGTGGTTGTCATAGAGGGTGTAGACGATGCTGCGTCCGGTGCGGGTGCCGGTGACCAGGCCGAGGTTGCGCAGCAGCCGCAGTTGGTGCGAGACCGCGGACTGTTCCATCCCCACCGCGGCGGCCAGCTCGGTTACCGGCCGCGGCCCCTGGTGCAGTTCGGTCAGGATCAACAGGCGGCTGGGGGCCGCCAGTGCCTGGAGCATGGTGGCGACGTGCGTCGCTGTGTCGGCGTCCAGTCGCGCGGCCGGGCGGTCCCGGCCTTCGACGCCATGTCCCATAACCGGACAGCATACCGCTACCCGTACAGGATTACATGAATACATGTTCATGTCTTCTGCTATCCTCGAACGGTCCGACCGTTCCCGTCGTGGAGGTGACCCGTGGCCGCGTCGCTCACACCCTCCCGCCCGAAGCCGGCACCCACGATGGTGCCGGTGCGCCGGACCCGGTTGTTCGCCCTGTCCGAGATGCGTTGGGCCGCCGGCGCTTTGGCGCTATTCCTGGCCGGGCTGGCGGCACAACTGGGGGGAGGCCCGGCCTGGATGTGGTGGACGCTGTATCTCGCGTGTTATGCGGCCGGGGGCTGGGAACCCGCTCTGGCGGGGCTGCGAGCACTGCGGGGCAAAACCCTGGACGTGGACCTGCTCATGGTCGCGGCCGCCATCGGGGCCGCGGCAATCGGTCAGATCACCGATGGCGCGCTGCTGATTGTCATCTTCGCCACCTCCGGCGCCCTGGAAGCGCTGGCCACCGCTCGCACCGAGGACTCAATCCGTGGGCTGCTGGACCTGGCGCCGGACACCGCAACCCGCGCCGGCGACGACGGCACCGAACACACCGTGAAAGCCACCGACCTCGAGGTCGGCGATGTGCTGGTGGTGCGGCCCGGCGAGCGGATCGCCGCCGACGCCACAGTTATCGCTGGGAGCAGCGAAGTCGACCAGGCCACCATCACCGGTGAGCCGCTACCGGTCGACAAAACCGAGGGTGACGAGGTGTTCGCCGGAACGTTGAACGGCACCGGCTCGCTGCGCATTCGGGTCGACCGCCGCGCCGAGGACTCGGTCGTCGCTCGGATCGCCACCCTGGTCGAACAGGCTAGCCAAACCAAGGCCCGCACCCAGTTGTTCATCGAGAGAGTCGAGCAGCGGTATTCGATCGGCATGGTCGCGGTCACCCTTGCCGTGTTCGTGCTCCCGCTGCTGTTTGGTGATCCGCTGCAGCGGGCGCTGCTGCGCTCGATGACGTTCATGATCGTCGCCTCCCCGTGCGCGGTGGTGCTGGCCACCATGCCGCCGCTGCTGGCCGCCATCGCCAACGCCGGCCGCCACGGGGTGCTGGCCAAGTCCGCGGTGGTGCTCGAACAGCTCGGCGCCACCACCCAGCTCGCCTTCGACAAGACCGGCACACTGACGCGTGGCGCTCCCGAGCTTGCCGAGAC
>DASYBO010000813.1:0-10623 GCA_036500685.1 Pseudonocardiaceae bacterium
CGGGTCGGATCGGCCCGGGATTGTCGTACTCAGGCCGCACACTGGGGGCGTGCGCGCATCTCGACTGGTCTCGGCTCTGCTGCTGTTACAGAACCGTGGGCGGATGACGGCGACCGAGCTGGCCGGCGAGCTGGAGGTCTCGGTCCGCACGGTGTACCGCGACGTGGAGTCGCTCTCGGCCGCCGGTATCCCGGTCTACGCCGATCGCGGTCCCGAGGGCGGCTACCGCCTCGTCGACGGCTACCGAACCAAGCTCACCGGCCTGACCAGCGAAGAAGCCGACACGCTTTTCCTGGCCGGCGTGCCGGACGCGGCGGCCGAACTGGGACTTGGCGCGGAACTGGCGGCGGCTCAGCTGAAGCTGGAGGCGTCGCTCGCCCCTGAGCTGCGCGAACGGGCCGCCCGCATCAGGCAGCGATTCCACCTCGACGCCCCGTCCTGGTTCCGCGAACTGGACGCGCTGCCGCATCTGGCCTCGGTTGCCGCGTCCGTGTGGAACCAGCAGCGGATCACCGTGCGCTATCTCGGCGCCGGCAGCAAACCCAAGGTGTCCCGCACCGTGCTGGAACCGTTGGGTGTGGTGTGCAAGGCCGGGGTCTGGTACCTGGTCGCCGCCTGCGGCGGAAAACCGCGCACCTACCGGGTCGGCCGCATCACCGAACTGACCATCCAGCCTGAGTCCTTCCACCGGCCCGCCGAATTCGACCTCGTCGACTTCTGGCGCGATTGGGTCAAGCACTACGAGCACGGCGTCTACTCGGCCGAGATGGTGGTGCGACTGTCGCCCGCCGGCTTCGAGATGGTGCCCTACGCCTGGATGGCCGTCGCGTCCCGCGCCACGATCGCCAACGCGGCGGAGCCGGGGGAGGACGGTTGGCGTCGCGCGGTGGTGCCGATCGAATCGGTCCGGCACGCCATGATCGAAGTGCTGAAGCTGGGCAAGGAGGTCGAAGTCCTCGACCCGCCCGAATTACGCGCCCAGCTCCGCAAGGCCGTCACCGCGCTGAGTCACATGTACGAGGCAGCCGATCAGTCGACCCCGTGACCGGCGATGGCCCTGAGCGCGGCGCCGGTCATCGTGCGCACGGCCTCGGTGGTGGCCGCGACATCGCCGGGTTGGCCCGACTCCAACCAGGTCAGCACGACCTCGTTGACCAGCTTCGGCAACAGCCGCGCCGCCCATTCCCGCCGCAGCGGATCGGGCAGGTCGGTGTTGAGTTCCTCGCGCGCGGTGGCCAGCGTCACCGCGCTGGTCGCGTCGGTGTAGTCCTGGAATTCCGGCTCGCGCGCGGCATGCTGGAACAGCAGCCCGTACCCGTCCGGGTCGCCGTGCGCGAACTCGACGATCGCGCTGATGCTGCCCGGCCACGGGCCGGCCGCCACCACCGCCGCATTGAGTTCTTCGGTGATCGCGTCCAGCACCGACCGGTACAGCGCGGCCTTGGTCGCGAAATGCCGGTAGATGATCATCTTGGTCACGCCGGACTCGTCGGCGAGGTCCACCATGGACGTTGCCGCGAACCCGTTGCGGGCAAAGGACCGTTTCGCGGCTTCGATGATCTGCGCCCTGCGTTGCGCCCGTGGCAGCAATTGCTTCGTCGGCTCGTCCCGCACCGGGACACCTTACGGCAATGATCTCATCGACATAGTGTCGAAAATCGGCTCCCGACCACGCGATCCGGCCGGGAGCCGAGTCATGATCACTTCCCGTAGTCGCGCAGACCGGTGCCGTAGGGAACCAGGGTCGCGGTGCCGGCCGCGTTCGGCACGGTCACCGGGAGGTGTCCGGTCGGCGCGGTGCCGGTGATCGCGTCGGCCAGCGCCAGCACCGAGGGCGGCTGGTAGCTGTAGGCGGCCAGGAAAGTGGGCGCGGTGGGGTAGTAGGCCAGGTCGTACGGACCGCCGATGGAGGCCACGATCACCGGCTTGCCAGTGGCCAGTAGCGCGTTGATCAGGTTCTGCTGAGTCGGGTCGCCCCAGGCGTTGTAGCTGGTCACCACCGTCACGTCATTGGCGTTGGCCGCGGCGACCGCCTGCGCGATGGTGGCCGCGTTCGGCGAACCGGTCCAGAGCCGTTGGGTGGCAAGGCCCTTGGCGGTCAGGTCATTGGTCAGGTTCTGCGTCGTGCCGACGCCCCAGCCGGTGACCAGCACGTGCTCACCGGAGTTCGCGGCCAGCGGCAGCGCTTTGTTGTTGTTGCGTATCAGGGTGATCGAGTCCTTGGCGACATCGGCCATGGTCGCGAGGTGCGCAGGGGTGCCGACGGTCGAGGTGACCGCGCCCGAGGTGGTGTAGGGGTTGTGGAACAGGCCCAGTTCGAACTTGACACGCAGGATGCGCGCGACCGACTGGTCGATCCTGGCTTCGCTGATCTGTCCACTGTTGACCGCGTTCAGCACGATCTGCTCGGACTCCGGCAGATTCACGGCGCCGTTGAGGCTGCCGCCCGAGGGTTCCGGGCAGATCAGCAGTTCGTCGTCGCCCGCGTTGATCGCGTCGGTGATGATCTGCTGGTGCGTGTAGGGCGCCAGCGCGCCGGCGCTGAGCGAGTCGGTGATGACGACGCCGTTGTAGTGCAGCGTGTTGCGCAGCAGGCCGGTGACGATCGGGTTCGACAGGCTGGCCGGCAGGCCGGACGGGTCCAGCGCGGGCGCGACGATGTGCGCGGCCATGATCGACTTGGTGCCCGCGGCGATGGCCGCGCGGAAGGCCGGCACGTCGACGCTCATGATCTGCTGCTTGGTCTCGTTGGTGACCGAGACGCCGCTGTCGGTGTTGGTGGTGGTGTCGCCGAGCCCTGGGAAGTGCTTGGCCTGCGCGGTGACTCCGGCCCGCTGATAGCCGATGACCGCAGCCGCGGCGAACGCCTCGACCGAACTGGTCCGGTCACCGAAGGAACGCGGACCGTCAGCGCTGTTCTGCGGGTTGGTGTTCACGTCGACGACCGGGGCGTCGTCCATGTTGATGCCCTGGGCGCGCAGTTCACTGCCGAGCACGTTGGCCGAACGGTAGGCGTCACCCGGATTGAACGAGGCGCCGATGGCCATGTTGCCGGGGGAGACCGAGGCGGGCGCGCCGATCCTGGTGACGACGCCGCCTTCCTGGTCGGTGCTGATCTGCAGCGGAATGCCGTCGGAAGCCATCGCCGACTGCTGTAAGCCGTTGGACAGGGTCGCGGTCTGCTGCGGCGCGTTCTCGCTGTCGGTCCAGGCGAAGTAGATGACCCCGCCGGGGTGGAAGGTGTTGATCATCTGCGTCGCGTCGTCGATGCCGGAGCCGAACAACGCGTTGTTGGCGGCGACCTCAGCCGGCGTGACGGTGTTGGCGTCCGCGCCGTAGACGTTGACAACGAACATCTGGCCGATCTTCTGGGCCAGCGTCATTTTCGACATGACCGCGCGCACCTGCGCGTCGATGCTCGTCGGCCGGTCGGGAGTTGCCGATGCGCCCACGGCCGGCACGACCAGTGCGGCTATCGTGGCGACCGCTGTTGCGGCGAGCGCGGGTCTGACGACGCGACCAAGCATGACCGGGCCTCCGGTGGTGAATGTGGACAACTGACGTAATGCACCTCACAGTGCGGTGGTATTTCACCGCTTGGGTGCGCCAGTGTCAACGCCTACCGGAGTGGTTAGCCCAGCTGGCCCCTGCGTTCGAAGACCAGGTCCCGCGCGGTGTCCAGCGCGGTCGCGATCGCGCCGGTCAGCACGGCGGCCTCGCCGAGTTCACCCGCGACGATCGGCGGCACGGTCGGGATCGTGCGGTTCAACGCCCGTTCCAGCGGCGGCTGCAACAGGTCGGTGTTGGTGCCGATGCCGCCGCCGATCACCACGAGGGCCGGATCGATCACCGCGGCCACCGAGGCGACCACGAACGCCAACCGCGCGGCCTCCTCCTCGACGGCTTTCAACGCCCGCGAGTCACCGTCGTGCGCCAGCCGGAACACGTCCTTGGCCGAGCGCACCTCGGTCAACCCGTTGGCGATCGCGATCTCCACCACCGATCGCGCGGCGGCGGCCGACTCCAACATGCCTTGGCGCGGCGGCGAACCAGCTCGGGGCAGTCCGCGAGTCGGCCAGCCGTAAGGAAGATAGGCGACCTCGCCCGCGGCACCGTGGGCGCCACGGAACAGCGACCCGTTGACGATCGTGCCCATGCCGATACCGGTGCCGACCGTGACGCACACGAACACGTCGACGCCCTGCGCCGCGCCGGCCCGGTGTTCGCCGACCGCGCTGAGGTTGGCGTCGTTCTCCACGACGACGTCGCAACCCAACGCCGCCTCCAGTTCGCCAAGCAAACCCTTGCGTTCCCAGCCCGGCAGGTTCGGCGCGCGGTGCAGGGTCTTGGACTGCTGGTCCGGCACACCGGAGGTGCCGACCACGGTGGTGACCACCTCGTCCATCCGCAGCCCGGCCTCGTCGAGGGCGCGGTCGACAAACGTTCGCACCGAGCGCACCAGCGCGGTGGCCGACCGGGCGCGGTGCCGCTCGTCGAGCCTGGCCACCACGCTGCCGGCGAGGTCGGCGACGGCGACCCGGATCCGCTCGCCGCCGATGTCGATGCCGAGCACATGGCCGGCGCCCGGATTTGCCTCGTAGACCACGGCCGAGCGACCCTGGCCTGCGAAGCTGCGGCCGACCGTGTGCACGAGCTTGTGCTGTTCCAGGTCGAGCAGGGCCTGGCCGACCGTTGGTTTGGACAGCCCGGTGTCCTTGGCGATCTGGGGTCGGGTGGCCGCGCCGAAGTCGCGCAATCGTTCGAGAACGGCCCGCTGGTTGAGTTCGCGCATGCCAGCGGGAGTTCCGACTTGGGGCGAGCGACTAGCCGTCAACGGGACCTGCCTTCGTCATCAGTTACAGCAAGTTTACTTCTAGCGGTTCTTGACAGCCTTCGCATATGTTAGGAAACTTTCCGAACTAGTAGAGGGAGGTCACGCCGTGAGTTCGGACACCCAGTCCCAGACCGGCCCCGGTGGATTCCAGCGGTCCATCAAGCTGTTCCAGGCGACCGCGATCAACATGACGCAGATGTGCGGCATCGGGCCGTTCGTCACCATCCCGTTGATCCTGACCACCATGGGCGGCCCGCAGGCGATCCTCGGCTGGATCGTGGGCGCGGCCCTGGCCATCGTCGACGGACTCGTCTGGGCCGAACTCGGCGCGGCCATGCCCGGTGCCGGCGGCACCTACATCTACCTGCGCGAAGCGTTCCAGTACCGGACCGGACGATTCATGCCGTTCCTGTTCGCCTGGACCGCCGTGCTGGCCATTCCACTGGTGATGTCCTCGGGCATCATCGGCCTGATCCAGTACCTCGGCTACCTGTGGCCGGGGGTGGTCGGCGCGGACGGTGCCCCGAACACGCTCGGCAAGATCATCGGCGTCGCGCTGGTCGCGTTGATCGTGATCCTGCTGTACCGCAAGATCGGCGACGTCAGCCGGGTCACCACGGTGTTCTTCGTGATCATGCTGATCTCCATCATCGCCGTGGTCATCGCCGCCTACACGCACTTCCACCCGAGCCTCGCGTTCACCTACCCGCCCGGCGCGTTCCACCTCGGCAGCCCGTTCTTCGCGGGCCTCGGCGCGGGTCTTGTCATCGCCATCTACGACTACCTCGGCTACAACACCTCGGCCTACCTCGGCGCGGAACTGCGCAATCCCGGCAAGACCCTGCCGCGCTCGATCATCTACGCGATCATCGGCATCATGGTGCTCTACCTGCTGCTGCAGGTCGGCGTGCTCGGCGCCGCGCCGTGGCAGGACACCGCCAAGTCGTTCTCGGCCGCCTCCTACGTTCTCGAGTTGACCTGGGGCACCGCCGCCGCGAAGGTATTCACAGTCTTCATCATCATCACCGCGTTCGCCTCGGTGTTCACCGGTCTGCTCGGCGGTTCAAGGGTGCCGTTCGAAGCCGCGCGGGACCGGCTGTTCCTGCCCTGGTTCGGCAGGCTGCACCCGCGCCTGAGCTTCCCGACCGTCGGCCTCATCGTGATGGGCGTCCTCACCGCGATCGCGTCGCTGTTCTCGCTGGCCACCATCATCAACATGTTCATCGCGGTCATCGTCATCGTGCAGGCCATCGCGCAGATCTTCGCGCTGTTCGTGCTGCGCCGTCGCCAGCCGGACCTCAAGCGCCCGTACAAGCAGTGGCTCTACCCGGTGCCGAGCATCCTCGCGCTGGCCGGCTGGATCTACGTGTACGTCTCGGCCAACAACACCGCGGCGAGCCTGCCGCCGCTGGCCCGGCCGATCGAACTGTCGCTGTTCTGGCTGGCCGCCGGCATCATCGCCTTCCTGATCTGGGCGAAGGTCGAGAAGACCTGGCCGTTCGGTCCCAAAGAGGTCAAGGAAGCCTTTATGGACAGCCAGAAGGCCGAGGAGTCCGTCGCGGTCTGAGCCGAGCCGCGCCGAGCAGTCGTCGGGTGTCTGAAACCGGACACCCGGCACTGCTTGAGAACAAACCTGGTCATGTGCTGAAATCATCCGATGACTCAACAGATCGCCCTGCACACCAGGCTCCGCGCCGGGTCGGAAGCCGACTATGAGCGGATGCACGCCCGGATCCCGGCCGCCATGGTCGCCGCGCTGCGCGAGGCCGGCGTGCGCGACTACCGGATCTGGCGGGACGGCCAGGACCTGTTTCACCTGGTCGACGTCGACGACTACGACGTCATGCGGGAGACCCTGCGCACTCATCCGGCCAACGTCGAGTGGCAGGCGCGGGTCGCCGAGGTACTGGAGGTCGCCGACGACCTCTCCGGCAAGGACGACAGCCTGACGCTGCTGTGGACGCTGTGCACGCAGATCGCCGAAACTCCTCCGCTCGACGCGTGACACGCGGCGAATCAGCCCCTGCGAGGCTGGTCAGCACAGTATCCTCAACACATAGGATGTCTGGGAAGGTAGCTCGTGGCGATAACCGATGAGGCGATCGAGAAGATCAAGGAAATGATCACCAGCGGCGCGTTGAGCCCTGGGGATCGGTTGCCGAGGGAAGCCGACCTGGCCGAACGGCTCGGGCTCTCCCGCAACTCGCTGCGGGAAGCGGTGAAGGCGCTGTCCCTGATCCACGTACTCGACGTGCGCCAGGGCGACGGCACCTACGTGACCAGCCTCGAGCCCGCGCTGCTGCTGGACGCGATGGGCTTCGTCATCGACTTCCACCGCGACGACACCGTGCTGGAGTTCCTCGAAGTGCGGCGCATCCTCGAACCGGCGGCCACCGCGATGGCGGCGAGCCGGATGACCGCCGAGGACGTCGCCGAACTGCGTGGGCTGCTCGACCAGTTGGGCGAGCAGCCCTCCATTGAGGAACTGGTCGCCAACGACCTCGAGTTCCACCGGCGCATCGCGCTCGGCGCCGGCAATCAGGTGTTGTGCTCCCTTGTGGACGGTTTGTCCGGGCCGACGCAGCGGGCCCGCATCTGGCGCGGCCTCACCCAGGAGTCCGCCGTCGCCCGCACCCTGGCCGAGCACCACGCGATCTGCGACGCGATCGCGGCCGGCCAGCCCGAGGTCGCCCGCGCCTGGGCCACCGTGCACGTGGCCGGCGTCGAGCAGTGGCTGCGCGACGCGCTCACCGAAGGCATGCCCGGCTGAGCCTCCGACAACTTTTTTCGCTCCGATCGCGTCAGAACGGCGTCCGTTTTCGTGACGCGATCGGAGACATCCCTTGCCTCGCACCGGCTCAACCCGGCGGGCGGCCCTGTTCATCGTGGCCGCCGCCATCCCTGCTCTGGTACTCGCCAGTCCGGCGGTAGCAGATCAGGCACCTCGCGTGCCGTTACCGACGCCCAATCCGGCCGACCTGACCGGCACCGTCGTGGCGCTCGATCCGACCCTGCAACTGCACCTGCGGGTGTACGCGGCCGGTCAACCAGGGCGTGCCCCGGCCGCGCTGGACGTGGCCGACCCGCACAGCGCCGACTATGCGCACTACCTGACGCCCGCTCAGGCCGAACAGCGCTTCGGCCCGACCTCGGCCCAGACCGCCGCTGTCCACGACTGGCTGACCAGCCAGGGCTTGATCATCACCGCGACCACCCCGCACTACTTCGCGGTGACCGCGACCGTGGCCCAGACCGACGCCGCGTTCGACACCCAGATCGAGGACTACCAGACCACCGTCTCGGTCGGCAAAGGCCAGAACTTCACCACCCACCAGGCCGCCGCGGTCGGCGGCTTCTCGGTGCCCGCGACCATGGCAACCGACATCGCCGCCGTGACCGGCATCGAGCAGACCGTCATCCCCGACACCCCCGCGCCGGCCGCCCAGAAACCCCGCATCCGGGCCAAAGCCCAGCCCAAGACGCAGGCCGCCGGCTACCAGTGCTCGCAGTACTGGGCCCAGCACACCGAGACCATCCCGGCCGCGTTCGGCCACACCAGCGCCCCGACCCAACTCTGCGGCTACACCCCCGACCAGATGCGCTCCGCCTACGGCGTCAAGGGCAGCCAGTACACCGGAAAGGGCGCGACCGTCGCGGTCGTGCTCGAGGGCCAATCACCGACCGAACTCGCGGACGCCAACCAGTACTTCACGAGCCACGGTGAGGCCGGTTTCGCGCCGGGCCAGTTCACCGAGAACATCGACTCATCCGTCGACCCGAGTTGCGTCGTCGCCGGCGAACCGCAGGGTGACTCGCTCGAAGAGTCGATCGACGTGGAGACAACGCACATCGCCGCCCCTGACGCGCACATCGTCTACGTGGCCGCCGACTGCAGTACAACGGTGGGTGACTACGTGACCAACTGGCTGGACGGTGTCACCAAGGTCGTCGACGGGCACCTGGCCGACGTCGTGACCGGCTCGTGGGGCTGGCAGGAGTCGGTGCTCTCCCGCGCCGACACCGCGGCCTGGGACCTGACGGCCGAACAGGCGGCCTTGGAGGGCATCGGGCTCAACTTCTCCACCGGCGACAGCGGAGACATCGGCCAATCGCAGACCATGGACCCGCACTTCGCCCAGTTCCCGGCGACCGACCCGTGGTCGACCGCGGTCGGCGGCACCAGCCTCGCCATCGGCGCCAACGGCACCGTCGTCGGCGACTTCCCGTGGGGCGACAACGGCACCGAGATCAACGCGGCCGGCACCGGCTACGCTCCGGCCCCGCCCGGCCAGTTCCTGTCCGGCTCCGGCGGCGGCGTCAGCACCTACTTCGCCGAGCCCGGCTACCAGCAGCGCGTCGTGCCCAACACCGTGGCCACCCAGCACGGCAGCGGTTCCGCCGCCAGGGTGATCCCGGACATCTCGGCCGACGCCGGCAACCTGTGGGACATCGGCTTCACGGGTGCGGTCACCGACGGCCAGTACGGCGAGATCATCGAGGGCGGCACCAGCGGCTCGTCCCCGCTGCTGGCCGGTCTCGAGGCCGATGCCAAGCAGGCCACCGGGCACGCGCTCGGGTTCCTCAACCCCGCGCTCTACGAACTCTGCGGCAGCAGCGCCATCCGCGACATCCTCCCGGTGAATCCGAGCGATCCGCCCGCCGTCATCGGTTCCCAGATGTTCTTCGGCAACAACACCGACTACCTCACCACCTTCGGCGAGGACGCGACCTTGGTGGCCGGGCGCGGCTACGACGACGCGACCGGGCTCGGCGCGCCGACGCCGTCCTTCGTCACCAGTTTCCGACAGTTCTGAGCACCACAACGGCAAGCACCATGATCACCGCGCTCGACGTGAGCGCGGTGATCAGCCTGCCCAGCCTGCTGGTCAGCACCCGGCCGACCAGCCGCCCGCCGGCCGCCAGCAACACATGCCAACTGGCAGAGGCCACAAACACCGCGACCCCGAACCCGGCCCCGTCAGCCACCCCGAAACCAGCGTGCCGACCAAGCAAGAGCGCGACGAAATAGATCACCGTCGTCGGATTCAACACGGTCAATCCCAGAAAGCCGAGGTACGCCCGCAGCGGACTGCTCGGCGTTTCCGTTGGCGCGGCGTGGGTTGGCGCGGCGTGGGTTGGCGCGGCGCGATAGTCGCGGATCGCCAGCACGGCGATGCGCACCGCGAGTCCGATGAGGACAATAGCGGCGACGATGCCGAGCGGAGCGGCAATCGGCCGCACCAGCCCTGCCGCCGCACCGCCGCCGATGGCCGAGACCAACGCGTAGAGCCCGTCCGCGGTGGCGATGCCCAACCCGGCCGCCGCCGCGACCAGCAGCCTGCTGCGCGCCGCGAATCCCACCAACAGCACGGACATCGCGCCGACCTGAATCGCGACGGCATACCCGGCGACAAGGCCACCCAGGATCGCGGCGGTCATCGGATGGGCTGCGAGGTCCGTTCGTCCAGGGCCACACTCTGCTGTCGCGCCGGCCCGACGACCGGCGTGATCAGGATCAGACGAGGTGGCATGGGGATCATGCGCACATCATGCGGCCACCCCGGCAACGCCGTAAACCGATTTATCCAGCCAGCCGATACCAATCCTCGGCGTTGCCGCCGAAGACAGCCGCCCGATCCGCATCGGACAACCCGGCGCACAGTTCGCGCGCCAGATCGGTCACGCCCGCATAACTGGAGGCGAGTTCACAGACCGGCCAGTCCGACCCGAACAGCACTCGCTCCGGCCCGAACTCGGCCAGCACGATCTCCGCGTACGGCCGGATGTCC
>DASYBO010000814.1:0-1861 GCA_036500685.1 Pseudonocardiaceae bacterium
GTTCGACCCGAGCACCCGCCGCGAGCGCGACGCTGTCATCGCCACCGCCCACGACAACTCACGCGCCGAAGCATTCACCGAACCCGAATCGGACGGCACCTACCGGGTCATCCACTCCGGGCCCCGCCGGATCTTCGACACAATCGAGGTCACTCGCCGTCTCTTCAGCGACCTCGGTCGGCCCAACCCCGACAAATTCGGCGTCGTCGCCAACGACAGCACCCAATTCATGTGGTGCGGCGACGACGACAGCTGGCACCGCTGCCATTGCCGCTCGTCTGATATGCCGCTGTCGATCACTGCCGCACACTTCGCCTCGTGCACAACGCCGAGCACCGCGTCACGGCCCACTTCCCGCCAGACAGCTCCGGCCACGCTGTTGAGGTCGCCCAGGACTCGCGGCGCCTGTTCGACACCCGTCGAGCCCCGCCTGGCACGCCTGGCGGCGCCACGACGGCGCCGAGCGGCGACCGCGCAAGGCTTGGACAGCCGCGACAGGTATCCGACAGGACTGCCCGATCCGAACAACCCCCTGCCTGCGCGATCGCGAACGAGAAGGGCCGTTCGGCCGGGCTACCACGCCTGGCGTCGGATAGGGACCTGGATACGCCGCAAACACGGACGCATCACCTGGCGGCAAGTCCGGCACCGGTTCTGCGATCAGGGCTGGCGCTACGCCCACAACGGGGCCCACTTCCGCGGCGCGGCCAGCGTCGCGGTCACCCGATACCGCTACCGCGGGACACGGATACCGGCCCCGTTCACTCGGCGGGAGGCCACGGGAAACGGGCCAGGAGCAATCCCGGAACCGCGCCCGTGGCCCACCCAACTAACTCCGATCAAGGGGCCGTCGCGGGTGATGGGCACCGGGTAGGTGATGACACAGACATACTTGTAAGAGCAAGCTATGTCTCCAGATCTGTTCTGCCCCTGGACCCCGGCGGCTTCCCACCACCCTGATACCCGTGGTGCGGGCCCCTGACGAACCGAGGCCCGCACTACGGCCCACGATGGTCCGCAGCGAGCAGAACTTGCCAGATGCAGCGACCTACCCTCGGGCCACCCGCCGTTCGCCGGAAAGGCCGGGCATGTAGTCCAGCTGGTAGTGCTGGAAGAGCGTCGGCTCCTGCGTGGCGTCCAGCTCGCCGTCGAGCTCGATGGACGGCGCATCGCGCACCAGCTTCTTCAGATGCTGCACCCGGACCGTGTTCGGCGTGACCGACGCGCCGGCGATCGGGACGAATGCCAACCGCAGCTTGCCCAGTAGGCCACTCATCCGCACCGTGATAAAGATCGGTTCGTCACTGGCGGTATCGACATAGACGGCTTCCAGCTCGCCGAGCTTGCCGCCCTCGGGATCGATGACCGTCTTGCCGCGCCAGTCGCGGAGGTTCTCTGCGGGAAACATGGCCCTACGCTACGCGCGGGATGTCGTCGGCCCACCGCACATCTGGGAGTTCGCCGCACTCGTTCACATCGAGAGCAGTCGGTCGAAGAAGCTGCGGTAGCGGCCCAGTGTCAGGCGCAGGTCCTCGGTGGAGGCTTCGCCGGCGTCCAGGTCGTGTTCGAAGTCGTGGCGTTGGTTGCCGAACACCTCGTGCAGCTCGTTGAGCAGCTCTCGCACCAGCTGATCCGCCTGCCCGACGGCCTGGCGGGGCTCGTCGACGAATGCGCCCTTCACCGAGTTCCAGCGCGCGGTGTACTCCTCGACCCGGCGGGCCGGGATCAGCCGCGCGGGCGCGCCCGCTCCGACGCCGGCACCGGCGCCGAGGGTCGCGGCGCCGCGCACAGTCCCGGTGGCGTTGCCGCCCGCAACGCCGCCACCTCGGCGCTCCGTCGCGGTGTCGGCGCCGGTGCGCGC
>DASYBO010000815.1:0-14770 GCA_036500685.1 Pseudonocardiaceae bacterium
ATTCGAACACCGCGTCGGCGCCGAGTTCGGTGGCGACCGCGCGCTTCTCCTCGGTCCGGCCGGTCACCCAGACGCGCAGGCCTGCGGCCTTGCCGAGGGCGATCAGCGCGGTGGACACGCCACCGGACGCGCCCTGCACCAACATGGTCTGGCCGGGGCGCAGGCCTGACTTGACGAACAGCATCCGGTACGCGGTCAGCCAGGCGGTGCCCATGCACGCGGCCTCCGCGAAGGACAGGCCGGCCGGTTTGGGCAGGACGTTGTGCGCGGGCACCGTGACCAGGTCGGCGAAGGTGCCCTGGTGTTTCTCGGTGAGCAGGGTGCGCCGGGGGTCGAGGGTCTCGTCGCCGACCCAGCCGGGGCTGGTGATCACCGAGTGGATGACGACCTCGGAACCGTCGGGGAGTTCGCCCGCGCCGTCGCAACCGAGGATCATCGGGAACTGGTCCGGTTTGATGCCGACCCCGCGCAGCGTCCACAGGTCGTGCATGTTCAGGCTGGCCGCCTTCACCCGCACGCTCACCCAGCCATCGGGCACCCGCGGTTCGGGTCGTTCGCCCACCACCAGCGCGGCGAGCGGGTCGTCGGGACTGGGGCGGTCGGCGTAGACGGCGAACATGTCCGGGAACCTACCCACTTCGCCGCGAGACCGCGTCCGGGGTGATCGGACTCACTCGGGCGTGATCGCCGCATGCGGGCGAAGCGGCGGCGCTATGGTCGTGGGGTGTGGTTGTGGCTGGCGAACTGGTGGGACGGGGTCGAGCTGTGGCTGACCCAGCTGCCCTTCCCCTTCGAGTTCGCCATCGTGATCGTGGTGCTGGGGCCGTTGTGTGTGGTCCTGGCCGTGCTGTTGGACCGGCTGTTCGGCCTGTTCTGGGGACGTAAGTAGGCTGTGGGACTGTGAGTTCGGGTCGTCGCATCACCATCGCGCTGGTGGGACTGGTACTGCTGGTGATCATCGGCTATGTGGTCAACGACCTGACCCACCATTCGGCAT
Organism: Pseudonocardiaceae bacterium; assembly: GCA_036500685.1. Lineage (GTDB taxonomy): Bacteria > Actinomycetota > Actinomycetes > Mycobacteriales > Pseudonocardiaceae > CAJCJE01. Next base: position 998 of record DASYBO010000815.1, read on the forward strand.
CGAGTCCGGTCAGTCCTGCGCCGGTACCCAGTTCGGCTTTCGCTTCTGCATGAAGGCCGTGATGCCTTCCTGGCCCTCGGCGCTTGCGAAGAACGGTGCGGACAGTTCGAGCATGTCGGCGAAGCTCTCGCCGAGATCGGCGGGCTTGGGCTCGCGCAGCATCCGCTTGGTCGCGGCCAGCGCGTTCGGGCCGCCGAGCGCGAGCATCCCGGTGTAGCGGGCCACCTCCGCGTCCAGTTCTTCGGCGTCGACGGCCGAGTTGAGCAGGCCGATCGCGGCCGCGCGGGTGGCGTCGAAGGTCTCGCCGGTGAGGAACAGCTCGTGCGCGGCGCGGGGCAGCAGCCGGGGGAGCACGGTGACCGAGATCACCGCTGGCACCACGCCGATCCGTACCTCGCTGAACGCGAAGGTCGCCGTGCTCGCGGCGACCGCGATGTCGCAGGCGGCCACGATGCCGACGCCGCCCGCGCGGGCCGGGCCCGCGAGCTTGGCGACCACCGGCTTCGGACTGGTCCAGATCTGTTCCAGGATCGCCGGGAACTCGTTGACGCCCTGGTCGGCGGTGCTCGCGCCGCCCGCTTCCTTGAGGTCCATGCCCGCGCAGAACACCGGGCCGGTGTGGTCGAGCACGATCACCCGGACCGCGTCGTCGTCGACGGCGTCGCTCAGGTGATCGCGCAGTTCGCGGCGCAGTTGGGCGGAGAGCGCGTTGCGGTTGTGCGGGGAGTCCAGGGTGATCGTGGCGATGCCGCCGCGAACCGCGTTGTGGACCAACTCATCGGCCATGGCTGTGCTCCCGAACGGCGGAGGTTGTGGATACTCGCCAGGGCAAGGTACCCACAACCTTCGCTACGTCGCGCGAGCGGTCAGCTGATCGTCGTGCTGGCCAGTACCGGGCTGGTGGTCGGGTAACCGGTGGTCGGCGCGTTCACGCCGAAGCCGAACACCGAGACGACCGCGGTGAAGGTCAAGCCGGGGCTGGTGTAGCTGGTGCCGGCGAGCTGGGTGGTGATGCTGCCCGAGCTGCCGGCGGTGGTGTTGATGGTGAGGGTGGGCAGGGTCGCGGTGGCGCCGCCGGCGATGGGGCCGGGGATGTTGACCACGACGTTGCTCCCGCTGTGCGAGCAGGTGTTCGTGCCGCCGCCGAGGCCGGAGCCGCCGGCGAGCGAGCAGGACACGTAGGTGGAGTTGGTCGGGACCGCGATGTCCAGCGCGATGCCCTGGATGTCCTTGATGGTGTAGCCCGACGCGCTGCCCGGCACGGTGAGCGCGCCGGTGGCCAGGGTGACGGTGACCGCGCCGCCCGGTGCGACCGTCGCGGGCGAACTTGTCGCGCTGACGGAGACGGGGATGGTCGAGAGGGCGGTCTGGCCGATTGCCTTGGACTGCAGGTCGTACGTGATGGGGGTGCTCGCGGCGTTCGCCGGCAGGGTCATGCCGAGCAGCGCAATGGCTGCCAGCAGGGCGATTCCGAGCACGCGGGTACCAGTTCGCAGGGAGGCCTTCATTGTCGAATCACCTCGTACGGATCGGAAAAAGATCAGGAGGGGACAACGAGTCGCGACTCAATGCGATCGTTACTTGTGAGTAAGTTTCACGTCAACCAACCGGCGATTTATAAAACGGATTCACATTTGACTCGACTCGCTGTCCTCGACTGATCACCGTCGGTCATGGTGGCGTCCGTTCGGAGGAGAGTAAGTACGGACCGGGCAGCAGCGTCGTTGTAGCGGAAAGCCGGTGCGTTCGTTCCTGGCCGGGCGAAGGCGGCCGCGGTGCGCGTGGTCGTGTACGGGCCGAGGGCGAAGCGGCGCGGGTGGGTCCGGCCCGCCGCGTCGATCACCCGACCCTCCGCGCCGGCCACCAGGACCAGGCCGGTGCTGTGCGGCGCGGCCTCGTGCACCACCACCTCGTCGGCGACGTCACCACCGCGGTGCAGGCCGCCGAGCAGCGCCTCGGCAGTGTCCCGGACGGTCGCCTTGGGCAGCCGCGCCTCGATCAACGCGTCCGCGCGCACGATCTCGGCGGTGCTGGTGCTGCCCGCCACGAAGACGCCGCGTTTCGCGTCGGTGTTCACCCACATGTCCGCGCCGAGGAACCGCACGATGCCGGCGCGGGAGAGGGCCAGCAGCTGTTCGAGCCGATCACCGGGCGGGCCGCTGGCGTAGTAGCTGAAGAAACCGGCCCACCAGCCCTCCAGATCGCGCAGGCGCGAGGTCGCGGTCAGCTTGCCGGACGCGACGAGCCGGGGGAGTTGGCCGTAGATGGACAGCAGCGCGAAGAACGCGCCGAGGTCCGCGCTGTGGCCGGGATCGGAGCGGCGGGTCAGGTCAGCCCGGATGTAGTCGCGCAGATGTTGTTGCAGGGCGGCGAAATCCGGGAAGGTCCTGCCGTCGATGGGGCGGTCGTAGCTGGGGAAGTCGAGTCGGTCGTTCCGGTCGGGCACCGATTCGGCGATCAGGGCCGCCATGTCCTCGGTGTCCCAGGTGAGTTCGGTGAACCTGGCCGCGAAGTCCGACCAGGACAGAAGCACCCGGTCTGGATGGCCGTTGTGCAGTTCATGGTAGTAGGCCCAGGCGATCTCCTTGGCCTGCAAGGGCCACACCTTGGCGCGGTAGTCGATGCTCTCGTTGTCGGCGATGAGCTGGTCGACGGTGGCCGCGTCGAAGAAGTGCGGCAGCGGCGGGCGCGGGCCGGCCAGGCGGTAGGTGGTTTTCGCGTGGTAGGGAACGCCGCGCCGGGAACCCACGTACAGCACGGGTTCCTCGCCTGAGGAGACGTAGCTCAGTTCGCCGTCGGGGCCGGTTTCGTAGCGGCCGCCTCGACCTTCGGTGAGCAGCGCCATCAGGTCGATGAAGGCGAGACCGAGGCCGCGCACCAGCACTGTCTGTCCGGGTTGGACGGCGGAGAGGTCGACGTCGGCGGAGTACGCGGGCGGCAGGTAGTAGGTGCCGTGCTCGGTGGCGAACTCGAGCAGCCGCGCACTTTCGCCGGTCGGGTTGGCGTCGAGGTGGCCGAGGGTCAGGACGACGACGTCGGCGACGATCGGCCTTGCGTGGTCGGCCAGCCAGACGCGCTGGCGGCCGGTGGGCGCGCCGGTGATCTTCTCCACCCTTGCCGCGTGCACTGATACGTCTATTGTGGACGGTAGGTTGGCCACGGTGTGCTGGAAGAACCAGGCGAGGTAGCGGCTCTGCACTCGTCGGGTGGCGAAGCTGGTCGGCGTGAGCTCGGCCAGTTCCGGGTCGAGTTGTTCCGGCGGCGTCGCGGCACGCTCCAGCGCGGCCCATTCGGCCAGTGACGGGCCGGGCCGGATCGGGCCTTCGCACTGCACGCTGTCGTCGGTGAACATGGTCACGTCCTCGGCCATCGAGTTCATCCGCAGCAGCGGCGACTGCTCGAAGCGCCACACCCGGCCAGCACCTGGCGGATATGGGTCGATGACGTGCACCTCGATGCGCCGACCCGGTGCGATGTCCGGCAGGTTGGCGCCGAGCCGTTCCAGGAAACCGGCCGCGCGCGGACCGCCGCCGACGATCGCGATGACGGCGGGCTGATCGGTCATCGCGTCCGGCACCCCCAACCTCATCCGTTCGGCCTCTGTTCAGAGTACGAGCGGACCGCGTCGGTGTGTCAAGGCTGCTCGCCTGGTGGGAAACCGGGTTGAGTACATTGTGGAGGGTCGTGTTACCGGCGCGGCCGGAGCCCGTCGAACACGATGGCCAGCATCCTGGCGCGCACGTCGGCATCGAGCGCGGCGTGCACGGCCGCTCGCGATGTGCCGACCAGCAACGCGTACACCTCGGGCAGCGCGGCCTCGGTGCGCACCGCGCCTGCCTCCTGGGCTCTGCTCAGCAGCGCACCGATGGCGGCGTGCAGTTGGTCCGTCGCGTCGATCACATCCGGGTCGTTGTCGCCGCCCGCGTCGACCAGTGCGTTGGCGATGGCCAGCTTGCCGGCCGCGTCGGCGACGACGGTGTCGAAGAACTCGAAGAACGCCGAGCCCGCGTCCTCCGCGTTGAGTAGGGCACCGGCCTGATCGCGCAACCGGTTGAGTCGGCCGATCAGCACCGCGCGCAGCAGTTCGGTCTTGGTGGCGAAGTGCCGGAACACCGTGGCGATGCCGACACCCGCCTTGCGGGCGACCTCCTCGGTGGACGCGGCGTCGCCGCCCCGGCCGAACACCTCCTCGGCGACGGTCAGGATGCGTTCGCGGTTGGTCCGCGCGTCGGTTCGCCGCGCCCGCTCCATGTGGCCCTCCTTGACGGACACCTTGACGATCGGAGTGAAGACTCCGTATCTTTACCGAAGTCTTCACTCCGGATAACTCTATCGCTCATGGGGGAGCCTGCCATGTCCGAAACCCGCAGCCCGCGCGACGTTTTCCTGGCCCTCGTGCACGGTGTCGCCGCCCGGCACGACCCGGCCGAACTCGCCGCGCTCTACGCGGAACAGACCGACGTCATCCACCCGTTCGACCCCGAGCGCGGACCCGCGCTGCTGACCAGGGACGAACTCCGCGAGCACTTCGCACTCGGCCAGAGCGTCCGTCGCGCGTTCGACGAGCGCAAGCCGGTCGACATCGTGATCCACGAGACCACCGATCCGGAGGTGATCATCGCCGAGTTCGCCTACGAAGGCCGGAACGCCAACACCGGCCAGACCGTGCGGGTTCCGTTGATCTTCGTGATGCGGGTGCGGGACGGACTGATCGTCGAGTCCCGCGACTACGCCGACCACCTGGCCGGGGCGAGGGCGATCGCGGCCGAGAGTCGGTAGGGTCGGCCGCATGCATGTCGAGCACGCGCACGGCCAGGACGGCTATCTCAAGGCGCTGCAGGGCCTGCTCGACGCCTTCGGTCAGCTCGACGACCGCGCGATGCTCGCCCCCAGCAGCTGTTTCGGCTGGAACGTCGGCGACGTGCTCACCCACGTACACCTCGGCTTGCAGGAAATGCTGCTCGCGCTGGGCATCTACACCGACGTGGCGCCGGACACCGACGCCGAGACCTACTGGCACGCGTTCCCGCCCAACCACGGCGAGATCGACCAGAACCAGCTGGACGACATCCAGTACGTGCGCCGCGCCAACGCCGCCTACCGGCGCCCGGCCGACCTGCTGCGGCACTTCGCCATGACCGCCGACGGCCTGCTCGATCGGGTGCCCGCGTTGCCCGAGGTGGCCATGCCGTTCCAGGGCAAGGTGCTCGCCTCCGGCGACTTCCTGACGATCTGGGCGGTCGAACTCGTCATCCACCACCTCGACCTGCAAGCCGAGGTGACCCTGCCCGACCCGGACCCGACCGCCCTGCACCTGACAAGGCGCACGATCGAGGCGCTGGTCGGCGGCGAACTGCCGCGCGATGTCCCGGACCGGACCGTGGTGCTGCTCGGCGCGGGCCGGGAACCGGTGACCGAGGCGCACAGCCGCGCGGTCGGCGAACTCGCCGCGCGGCTGCCCGTCATCGGATAAGAACGCTCAGCCGTCGCTGCGGCGGCGGTGCAGGCTGAACTTCTCGAACACCGACAGCTCGCCCGATGGCTTGTTCACGTTGTAGTACGTGACGTTCATCGTGGTGGTGTCGCCGGGATGACGGCCAGGGTCGACGGTGAACGCGGCGAAACCGTACGGGTGCACGATGTCGCGCACCGCGCTCCACACCGCTTCTTCCTTGGTGTAGGTGGAGACCCGCTTGCCGGTGCTCGGGTTCGCCGTCGCCGACACCGAGGTGATCACCTTGCCGGTGCCGTCGGTGAAGAAGCTGCCGTTGGTGGTGCCGGAGACACCGCCACCGCCCAGGATCATGTGCACGGTGCCCAGTGACGCGTCGATGTTGTCGGTCGCCGTGGACACCGGGTTCGGGGTGAGCGTCTCGCTGCCGGACACCACGCCGCGCACGGCGAGCGAACGCTCGTAGTCGTGTTCGTGGCCGCACAGCACCAGATCGACGCCGTACTTGTCGAACAGCGGGCCGTACTTCTGTCGCAGGCCGAGGTCGGCGCCGTTCGCGTCGGAGGTGCTGACCATCACCTGGTGCATGGCGACCACGATCCAGTCGACGTCCCGGGAGCGGCTCGCCTTGGCCAGGTCCTTCTCCAGCCAGGCCAGCTGCCGGCCGCCGGAATAGCCGCTGATGTAGACGTCGCCGCCGTCCTGCAGCGCGTTGTCGTCGTTCTGCAGCACGATCACGTGCACCGAACCGGCCGTGAAGGAGTACCAGAGGCCGTCCAGTTCGGCGTCGGTCTCGGTCGAGGGCACCTTGAAATACGCCTGGAACGCGTCGAGGCCGATCGCGCCGTTCTTCTTCTCGATCTCGTGGTTGCCGGCGGCCGGCATCCACGGGCGGAACCGCGCGGAGCGGGTGTTGTTGGTGAAGAAGTTGTTCCAGGTGCGGACCCGGTCCACGTCCAGGTTGGCGTAGCACAGGTCGCCGTTGAGCAGATGGAACAGCGGGGCCACGGTCTCGATGCCGGTGACGATGTCCTTGGTCGCCGGGGTGGAGTTCGCGTCGAGGCCGACGGTGCCGTTGGCGGCCCAGGTGACCTGGGGCGCGGACTGGTCGCCGAAGCTGGTGAAGGTGAACGGGGCCCGGCCGGAGGGCGCGGTGCGGAAGGTGCCGGCGTCCGGAGTGGCGCCGTCGTGCTGCACCGCGTAGATGTAGTCGCAGCCGGGGTAGAGCCGATCGATCTCCGCGTGGTGGATCCACACCGTCCGACCGGAGGTGCCGTCCACATAGGTGCGGGTCTGCGCCTGCGCGACGCCGCCGAAACCGCCCTCCAACGTGCCGTACACCACCCGAGGCCGATTGACCGAGCCATCAGTGATCCACGAGGCGACCATCTGCCGCGCCGGGTCCTTGCCGAAGGTCAGGTGCAGGCCCTGCACCGGGGTCGCGCCGCTGCCGTTGCTCGGCACGAAGGCCGGATTGGCCGGGGCGGATGCTGGAGCGGCATCGGCCGCGGTGACGCCGAGCAGCGGCGCGGCGGCGGCACCAGCACCGACGGCGCCAAGCAGCCCTAGTGCGCCACGGCGGCTGACCGTGGGCTTTTCAGTGTCGGACATGGTTTCTCCTCGGGCTTCGGCAACGAGGAGAACCTAGAAGTCGCCGAAGGCGCGGCCATGAACGACGGCTGTCCGCTGAATGAAGCATGGCAGGTCACGCATGCTTTACAACCGGTAACGTTGCGCCGTGACGTTGACCAGAACGCGGGTTGTCGTGCTCGGCGCGGGGCCTGCCGGCCTCACCGTCGCCAATCTGCTCCGCAAGTCCGGTATCTCCTGTGTCCTGTTGGAGGTGCGCAGCCGTGCCTACGTCGAACAGCGCGCCCGCGCCGGATTCATCGAGGAATGGGCGGTGCGCGCCCTCCAATCCCACGGTCTCGCCGACAATCTGCTGTCCAGGGCCCAGGTGCACGACTCGTTCGAGTTCCGCTACGCGGGCGCGCGGCACGTGGTGCGCTACGGCGAGCTGATCGGCCGGCACCACTACGTGTACCCGCAGCAACTGTTGGTCACCGACCTCGTCGCCGCCTACACCGACCACGGCGGCGACACCCGGTTCGACATCGCCGACGTCCGCCTCTACGACCTGAACACCGACCACCCCTCGGTCAGCTACCTGGATTCGCTGACCGGCCAGGAGCACCGCGTCGAAGCCGACTTCATCGCGGGCTGCGACGGTGCGCGCGGCGTCACCCAGCGCTACCTGCCCGAGGAGGCCGTGCGCGCGCAGCACCACTACGGCATCGGCTGGCTCGCCCTGCTCGCCCAGGCACCGCCGTCGGCGGAGGGGGTCATCTTCGGTCTGCACGAACGCGGGTTCGCCGCGCACATGGCCCGCACGCCCACGGTCACCCGGTTCTACCTGCAGTGCCAGGTCGGCGACACCGAGGACGACTGGCCGGACGAGCGGGTCTGGCACGAACTGCACGCAAGACTCGAGGTGCCGGACGGTCCGATCGCGACCGGCCCGCTGATCGATAAACGCGTGCTGGACATGCACAACTACGTGCTCGAACCGATGTCCTACGGCCGGCTGTACCTGGCAGGCGAGTCCGCGCACCTGGTCGCGCCGATCGCGGCCAAGGGCCTGAACCTGGCGATCCACGACGCACTGCACCTGGTCGAGGCGATTGCCGCGCACTACGCGGGCGACGACACCGGCCTCGACGGCTACTCGGCCACCTGCCTGCCCAGGATCTGGCAGTACCAGGAGTTTTCCCAGTGGATGTCCGACATCTTCCACGGCCTGTCCGGTACCGACCTGTTCGCGACCCGGCTGATCGAGGCGCGGCTGCGCAGGCTGCTCGGCTCGGCGGCGGCGCAGCGCTCCTTCGCCGAGCTCTACATCGGACAGAACGCGGACCTCTAGTGGAGTACCGAGGTGTTCGCGTCGTTCTCCAACGCGAGGACCTGATCCATCCCGAGCTGCCCGGCAACAAGTGGCGCAAGCTCAGGTACAACCTGGTGGCGGCGCGCGAGCAGGGTGCGTCGACCCTGCTCACCTTCGGCGGCGCGTATTCCAACCACATCAGGGCGACCGCTGCCGCCGGTCGGATCTTCGGGTTTCGCACGGTCGGCGTGATCCGCGGTGAGGCACACCATCCGCTCAACGCATCGCTGGCCGCCGCGGTCGGCGACGGCATGTCGCTGGCGTATCTGGACAGGAACACGTATCGCGACAAGACCAATCCCGCGCTGATCGCCCGGTTGCGCCACAGATTCGGGGAGTTCTACCTGATCCCGGAGGGCGGCAGCAACGCGTTGGCGGTGCGCGGCTGCCGGGAGATCGTCGAGGAGATCGACATCGAGTTCGACGTGATCTGCTGCCCGGTCGGCACCGGCGGCACGCTCGCCGGCATAGCCGCCGCGCTCCCGGACGGCGCTCGCGCGGTCGGCTTCTCCGCGTTGCGGGGAGGTGCTGAGTTCCTCCCGGCCGAGGTGCGTCGACTCCAGGGCGCGGACGTCACCGCCAACTGGTCCATTGTGGACGACTACGCCTTCGGCGGATTCGCGCGTCGCACCGGCGAACTCGATCGGTTCATCGCGGAGTTCCGCGCCTCGCACGGCATCGAACTGGAATGGGTGTACGTCGCCAAGATGATGTACGGCATCCACGCGCTCATCGACAACGGCACTTTTCCCAGCGGCAGCACGGTTGTCGCGGTGATCACGGGTTAGGCGTACTGGCTCAGGTTCTCGGCGACCAGCGTATCGGCGTAGCGGTCGAGCACGATGTCGGCGATCGCGATGCCCAGCGGTTCGGCCACGCACACGTCCGGATCGAGCGCGCGGGCCTGCTCGATCACCCGGTCCGGGAGCCGGCCAGGAGCGAGGAACCAGGAGCCGAGCGCGATGCGGCGCGCACCGCGAGCGCGCAGCGCGGCGATCGCGGCGGGCACGTCCGGGTCGGCCGCGGCCGCGAACGCGGCGATCGTACCGGCCCAGTTGGTGCGGCGGGACAGCCCGCGCGCAACCGCGGCCACCGCGCGGTTGGCCGGGCCGTGGGAGGAACCCGCGCCGGTCAGGACAACGCCGAGGTCGGGATCGTCGGTGGCCACGCCTGCCTCGGTCAGTCTGCGCAGCACCGCGTCGTCAAGGCGGGAGTCCGGGCCAAGCACGTCGGCGACACGCAGGTTCAGCAGCGGAAACCGTCGCACCGCCTTGGCCAACGCACCGGGAATGTCCACCCGCGCGTGGTACGCGCTGCCCAGCAGCAGCGGCACCACGACCGCATCCCGATGCCCCTCGGTGTAGAGCGCGCCGAGCACGTCGAAAAGGCGCGGCGCGGACAGGTCCAGGAACGCCGTCCGCACATCAAGACCCGGCGCGCATCGCCGAACCTCGCCGACCAGATCCTCGATCGTGGCCGCTGATCGAGGATCCCGGCTGCCGTGGGCCAGGGCCACCATCGGTGGCGTCATCGGACCGTCACACCCAAACCGCGCGAGCGCAGCACATATCGCTCGACCGGACGGAACAGGATCAGGTCGATCCCGATGCCCACCACCAGGATCAGCACGATCGCCGCCAGCACGGTCGGCATGTCGTTGAGCGAGCGCCCGTTCTCCAGGAACTGGCCGAGCCCGTTGCCCAACTGCGGCGAGTTCGCGATCAGCTCCGCCGCCATCAGCGAGCGCCAGGAAAACGCCCAACCCTGCTTGAGTCCGGACAGATAACCGGGCAACGCGGCCGGCAACAGGATGTGTCGCGCGCTGGCCAGCTGACCGGCGCCGAGCACCTTGCCGACCCGAGGCAGGATCGGCGGGATCTGGTCGATACCGGACAACAGGCCGTCGGCGATGGAGGGCACCGAACCGAGCAGTACAACGAAATAGATCGCGCTGGGCTGGATACCGAACCAGAGGATCGCCGCCGGGACCCAGGCCACCGACGGGAGGCTCCGCAACCCGGACAGCAGCGGCCCGATCGCCGAACGCAGCACCGGAATCCGTGCCATGGCAAGGCCAAGCGGTGTCGCGATGACGATCGCGATGGCGAAGCCGAGGATGGCCCTGTGCACCGACACCCACAGGATGCCGAACACCTGACCGGTGGTCAGCAGCGCCCACAGATCGGCCCCGACCGCGCTCGGCGCCGGCAGCTGGTACTCGGGCCAGAAGGCCGCGGCCCACAACGCCTGCCAGATCGCGATCAACACCACGATCGCGACGATCGGCGGGAGCACCGTCCGCACGAACTTGCGCCAGCCACTGGACTTCGCGGTGTTGGTCGAGTCCAGCACGTCGAGGCCGGCCTCGACCGCCGCGTAGTCGGCGACGGCGACCGGCCCGGATTCGGGCTCGTCAGGCCGCGACATGGCTGGAGATCACCTCCCGCAGCCTGCCGTTGATCTCATCGACCAGTTCGGCCTCGGCGACCACGTCGAGGCCGGCGGTCCGCCACTCGCGCACCACCCGGCCGGGCCGGGAGGACAGCAGGACCACGCGCTGACCGAGCCGGACCGCCTCGCGGACGTCGTGCGTGACGAACAGGACGGCCGTCCGGGTGGCCTGCCAGATGCGGATCAGCTCGGCCTGCAGCACGTCGCGGGTGATCGCGTCCAACGCGGAGAACGGCTCGTCCATCAGCAGTAGCGAGCGCTGTTCGGCCGAAGAGTCCACAGTGGTGGCCAGCGCGCGAGCCAACGCGACCCGCTGCCGCATGCCGCCGGAGAGCTCGTGCGGCCGCTTGTCGCCGACCCCGCCCAGCCGCACCAGGTCCAACAGCTCCGCCGTGCGCGTACGCCGCGCCGTCCGGCCGGTACCGGCCAGTCGCAGCGCCAGCTCGACGTTGCGGCTCGCGGTCAGCCACGGCATCAGCGCGGCCTCCTGGAACATCACCGCGGGCCGCGACGTGTTGCGGGTCAACTCACCCGAGGTCGGCTGGTCGAGGCCCGCGACCAGATTGAGCAGCGTGGTCTTGCCACAGCCCGACGCGCCGAGCAGGCACACGAACTCTCCCGGCAGCACGTCGAGATCGACGCCGGCCAGCGCGGTCACCGCACCGGCACCTCGGCCGAACGACTTGGTCACCCCGCTCAGCCGCACGGCCGGCGTTGTGGTCGACTCCGATGATGCCAAGACCTTCAGGGTCGCGGTCATCCCCAGTCCCTGCCTCTCCTTGTGTCTGGATCGTCGGCGTCAGTTGGTGCCGATGTTGCCGGCGCTGACCGTCGGTTGGCCTGCGGCCTTGAGTTCCTTGTTGAGCAGGGTGAGTTCCGCGAAGCCCTGCACGGACGGCGCTTTGCTCAGGATGCCGGCGGTGACCTGGTCGGTGGACAGCGCAGGGAAGTCCGAGGCGAGCGGGTCGGCGGTCAGCTGGATCTCGCCGAACGCGCTGTCGATCACGTTCTGCGGCAGCGCCTTGCCGGTCAGCTGCTTGAGCTCGTCGTTGACCGCGGCCTCCGCGCCTGCCTTGTCCGACTTGGCGTAGCCGATCGCGTCCAGCTCGCCCTTGATCAGCGCCTGCACGGTCGCCGGATGCTGCTGGAGGAACTGGGTCCGCACGACCAGGACCGTCGTGGGGAACTGGCCGCCCGGCCACAGCGTGCTCTCGTTCACCAGCACCTTGGCGCCCGCGGTCAGGATCAGCTGGTCATCCCACGGGGCCGGCAGCCACGCGCCCTGGATCGCGCCCTGCTGGAACTGGCTCAGCGTGTTCGCGTTGGCCAGGTTCTCCACCTTCACCTTGCCGGTGAGGTTGTTCTTGGCCAGCCACGTCTTGAGCGAGACGTCCTGGGTGTTGCCCAGCTGCGGCGTCGCCACCGTCTTGCCGATCAGGTCGCTCGGCTTGTCGATCCCGTTGGCCACCACCAGTTGCGCGCCGCCTGAGGTGGCACCGGCGATCAGGACGTTGCCGCCGTTGGACTTCGAGAACGCGTTGATCGCAGGCCCCGAACCGATGAACGCGGCATCCAGCGACTTGCCGAGCAGCGCGCTCACCTCGTCAGGGCCCGCGTTGAACGACTGCGGCGTCAGCTTGGTACTGCCCAGCTCTTTCGTGAACAAGCCCTTGTCCAACCCGATCAGCGCGGCAGCGTGCGTCACGTTCGGGAAGTACCCGAGCCGCAGCTCGCTCGCGGGACCCTGGTCCGTGCTGGCGCTCGGGCTGGAGCTCGCCCGTGAACAGGCACTCAGGCCGAGGACGAGAGCCACGGCCTGAGCGGCCACAGCGGCCGTCAACAGCGAACGCGTGCGGCGGTTGGCGATCTTCACGGGTCGAGCCTTTCGGTGCGGGGGCTAGGGGCCCGGGGAAACCAGTTCGCTGTCGCTGACGATCGGCTCGTCGTTGACCAGCACGGGCAGTGGTGCGCCGACCAGGCCTGCGGCGAGCGTCGCGCCGTCGGACGGGTCGATGACCAGGAAGGAGCCGGTACGGCGGTTGGTGGTGTACCGGTCGAGCGGCAACGGCTCGGCGGTGCGGAAGGTGACCTGACCGATCTCGTTGAGTTGCAGGGAATCCGGGTTCGCCGAGCTGGACAGTGTCTGCTCGTTGAACCTGGTGTCCAAACTGGACAGCATCGCCGGAACGGTGCGGGTGGCGTGCTTGATCAGCAGCCGGGCGCCGGGGCGCAGCGGCTTGTCGGAGAGCCAGCAGATCGTGGCGTCGACCTCGTCGGTGACCTCGGGCGCGTTCTGCGCCGCGGCGATCAGATCGCCTCGGGCGATGTCGATGTCGTCGGCGAGCAGCAGCGTGACCGACTTGCCGGCCACCGCCTCGGTGAGCGGGCCGTCCGCGGTGTCGATCCCGCTGACCGTGCTGCGCTGCCCGTTCGGCAGCACAACGACCTCGTCGCCGACGCTGACCGTGCCGGCGGCCACCTGGCCCGCGTAGCCGCGATAGTCCGGGTGTTCCGCGGTGCGCGGCCGGATCACGTACTGCACGGGGAAGCGGAACGGCACGTCGTGCGGGTCCGGTTCGACGGGGACGGTTTCCAGGTGGTGCAACAGGGTCGGGCCGCTGTACCAGGGCGTGTTGTCCGAGACCTCGACCACGTTGTCCCCGACCAGCGCGGACACCGGAATGGCCAGCACCGAACTCTCCGCGTAGCCCAGCGCGCTCGCGTGCGCCACGAACTCCTTGGCGATCAACGCGAACGTGGACTCGTCGTAGTCGACCAGGTCGATCTTGTTCACCGCCAGCACCAACCTCGGCACGCCGAGCAGCGCCAGCACGGCCGCGTGCCGCCTGGTCTGCTCCAGCACGCCCTTGCGCGCGTCCACCAGCAGGATCGCCAGCTGCGCCGTTGACGCGCCGGTCACCGTGTTGCG
>DASYBO010000816.1:0-4043 GCA_036500685.1 Pseudonocardiaceae bacterium
GCCGCCGCTGCCGCGCCCGCGACGACGCCGGCACCGATGCCGGCCCGGGCGATCCGCACCCGGCGGCGCGACCGCTGGACACGGCGCTCGATGGCCGCCAGATCCGGAGTGAACGGCTGTTCCGCGACCAGGTCGCGGAACGCCTCACCCAGGCGCTGTTCGGTCGGGGAACTCATATCGGCAACTCCTTGTGCCTCAGGTGACCGCCGAGCGCGTTGAGCGCCCGAAAGGTCTGACTCTTGACGGTGCCCTCACTGCACCGCAGGACCGCAGCGGTCTCTCGTTCACTCATCCCCTCCAAGTAGCGAAGAACGACGGTGGCCCGCTGCCGGGCCGGGAGGCTCAACAGCGCGCGCAGCAGATCGGCGCGGTTGACCACCTCATCGGAAACGTCGGGGACGATGACCTCGATGCGGTCGCTGTCGGAGTGCACGGGCAGATCGCGGTGGCGTCGCCAATGTCGTTTGAACTCGTTGACCATGATGCGGCGGACGTAGGCAGTCGGGTTGTCGGCCCGCTGTACCCGCCGCCAGTGGCGCAACGCCCTGACGAGGGTTTCCTGGACGAGGTCGTTCGCCAGATGCCAGTCGCCGCACAGCAGATAGGCGGCCCGATGCAACGGCGCCGCGTGGCTTTCGACGAAGTCCCGGTAGTCGTCCTCGCGGTGGCTCATCGCCACCGGCTTTCAGTCCTCACACAGTGAAGACCCGGCGGCCGCGCGAAAGGTTGTCAGCCACATTCGGCTTAAGTCAGTCGCTTGACTTAAACCATGACCTCCGGTTCACTGCGAGCGTGACCATTCGAGCGGACCGCGCGAGCGGCACCCGCGAAGCCATCCTGGCGACCGCGGAACGGCTATTCGCCGAGCACGGCGTCTACTCCGTGTCGAACCGGCAGATCAGCGAGGCCGCAGGGCAGGGCAACAACACCGCGGTCGGCTACCACTTCGGCAGCAAGGTCGACCTGGTGCGGGCGATCGCCCGCCGGCACGGCGAACCGATCGAGTCGCTCCGCACACGCATGGTCGCGCGGGTGCCGGCGTCCGCGCAGGTGCGCGACTGGGTCACGTGTCTGGTCCGTCCGGTGGCCGAACACCTGGCGACCTTGCCCACCCCGACCTGGTTCGCGCGCTTCGCCGCGCAGGTCATGACTGATCCCGCGCTGCGGGTGATCATGGTCGAGGAAGGGCTGAGTACCCCGGCCGTGCACCAGATCCTGCGCGGCATGGACGCCTGCATGCCTGTGCTGCCAGCGAAAGTACGCGCCGAGCGGCACGACATGGCCAGCCAGCTCATGGTGCACATGTACGCGCTGCGCGAACGCGCGCTCGCCGAGCGCGCGCCGACCCCGAGGACCAGCTGGCCGGACGCGGCGACCGGGCTGATCGACGCCATCGTCGGCATCTGGCTGGCCGACGTCACGCCAATCCACTGAAAGGACAACAGTTTCGTGGAGACCAGCACCATCGACACCGAGCAGCCGCCTGCGTTCCCGATGGACCGGGCCAAGGGTTGCCCGTTCGACCCGCCGCCTGCCGCCCGTGCCCTACAGGACCGGACGCCGCTGGCCCGGGTCCGGCTCGCCGACGGCACCACCCCGTGGCTGGTCACCCGCTATGCCGAACAACGCGCACTGCTGGCCGATCCACGCCTCAGTTCCGACGCCGGCAATCCGGGTTATCCCAGTGGCGCGCCGATTCCGGCCGGTGGCTCGCCGATCAGCTTCATCCTGATGGACGACCCGGAACACGCGCGGCTGCGCCGGATGGTCATCTCCGCGTTCACCGTCAAACGCGTCGCCACGATGCGCCCGACCGTACAGCGGATCACCGACGAGCTCATCGACGAACTGCTGGCCGGACCGAAACCGGTCGATCTCGTTGACGCGTTCGCCCTGCCCATGCCCTCGCTGGTGATCTGCGCGCTGCTCGGCGTCCCCTACCGGGACCACGAGTTCTTCCAGGCCAACAGCAGGGTCATCATCAAGCGCGACGTTCCGCCCGAGGAACGGATGGCGGGCCACCGCGCGCTGCTCGGCTACCTTGACGACCTGATGGCGGACAAGCTCGCGCGGCCCGCCGACGACCTGCTCTCCGGCTTGGCGAGCAGGGTCCACGCGGGCGAACTCACCCGGTCCGAGGCGGCCCAGATGGGCGTGCTGCTGCTCCTCGCCGGCCACGAGACGACCGCGAACATGATCGCGTTGGGCACCCTGGCGCTGCTCGAACACCCGGAGCAGCTGAACCTGTTGCGGGGCAACGACGATCCCGGGCTCGTCGTGTCCTCGGTCGAGGAACTCCTGCGCTATCTCAACATCACGCACAACGGCAGGCGCCGGGTCGCGCTCGCGGACATCGAGATCGCAGGCGAGACGATTCGCGCGGGCGAGGGCGTGATCATGGCCAACGACATCGGCAACCGGGACACCGCCCAATTCACCGACCCCGACCGGCTCGACCTCACCCGCGACGCCCGCCACCACGTCGCCTTCGGTTTCGGCGTGCACCAGTGCCTGGGCCAACCGCTGGCTCGGCTGGAACTGCAGGTCGTCTACAGCACCCTCTACCGCCGAATTCCCACGCTACGGCTGGCGACCGAGCTGGACGCGATCCCGTTCAAGCACGACGGCGCGGTCTACGGTGTCTACGAACTGCCCGTGACCTGGTGACAGCCGCGCCAGGCGCGGCAATGGCACGCCACGGGAGCAGCGATGGCCTCCTCGCAGGGAACGGTGATCTGGTTCGAGATCTGGGTGCGTGACGCGGAGCGCGCCAAGGCGTTCTACGGTGCGCTGTTCGGCTGGTCGTTCGCGCCGTTCGACGGGTACGACCCGGATAACTACTGGCTGATCGACGCAGGCGAGGACGCGGCCGTCAACGGTGCCGTGGTCCGCGAACCGGATTCCGCGGCGCGACCCTCCCGCGGCACCGTGATCTACGTCCACGTGCCCGAACTCGATCGTGCGGTCGCGAAGGTGGTCGAACTTGGCGGCCGGGTGACCGTGCCGGCTCGCCGGATCACCGAGGCAGGGGGTTCGTTCGCGATGGTTACCGACTTCGAGGGCAACGAAGTCGGCCTCTGGATGCCCTGATCGCGGGGTGGCCTGGTGCGACCTGGACTCTTCCTGTCGTCTCACCGCGATGTCACTGGCGGGCCGCGGAGTCAGCCGACGCGGCGATAGCGGATGTGGGTGGTCAGCGGTGAGTGAAGCACCTCGACGGGCTCGAAGCCGAAGGATTCGACCCCGTCGAAGATGCGCTCGCCCGATCCGAGCAGGACGGGTGCGATGTCGAGGGTGAGCTCGTCGATCACCCCGGCGGCCAGTGCCTGGCGGACGGTCGAGGCACCGCCTGCGATGTCCACCCCGTTGTCGCCGGCGGCCTCGCATGCTGCGGAGTAGGCCGCGTCGAAGCCATCGGTGACGAAGTGGAACGTCGTCCCGCCGTCCATCTGGATCGGATCATGGCGGTGGTGGGTCAGCACGAAGACCGGCGCGTGATACGGCGGTTCGGCGCCCCACCAGCCCGACCAGTCCTCATCCCAGTCGCCGCGGATCGGCCCGAACATGTTCCGCCCCATCACATACGCACCCCGAGGACGCATGAGCCATTCGGTCGCGATCTTGTCGGCGTCGTTGGCCCGAGGGTCGCCGATGTGCCAGCCGTGCAGCTCCGGCCCCCGTTTCCCGAGCGGGTCCTGCCGGCTCTGCTCCGGCCCGGCGACGAAGCCGTCCAGTGAGATCGACATGTGGCAGGTGGTGTCCGGCACCGCGAACCTCCCGGGTGATGCGACTTAACAGCGGTTGTGCGGACGGTAGCAGGTGGTGAACCGCACGTGCTGTACACGGGAGCTGATCGACGACCGCTGGCCGCCGCTAGAAATCGGACTCGGCGGCGATGTCGCGGTAGCGCTCGCGCAGTTCCCGTTTGAGGATCTTGCCGCTCGGGTTCTTGGGCAGCGCGTCGAGCAGGATCACGTATTTCGGACGTTTGTAGCCTGCGAGGACGGTTCGGGCGAACGCGCTGATCTCCTGGCCGGTGAGGG
>DASYBO010000817.1:0-13884 GCA_036500685.1 Pseudonocardiaceae bacterium
ATCTGGCCACACGGGCCGGTGTTCCTGATCGTGCTGTGCTTCATCGTGTTCTCCTTCTTCAACGCCGCGTCCTCCGCGCTGACCGCCGTCTATCCGATGGAGGTTTTCCCGACCGCGATCCGCACGACCGGGGTCGGCTTCAGCGCGGCGATGAGCCGGGTCGGCGCGGCCATCGGCACCTTCCTGCTGCCCCTTGCGCTGGACCACATCGGCGTCGGCCCGAGCATGCTGATCGCGGCTGCCGTGCTCGCCATCGGCGGTGCGGTGTCGCAGTGGCTCGCTCCGGAGACCAACGGCCTGACCCTCACCCAGGCGGTGCGCAGCAGCGTGACACCCGGCGAATAGCGGTTATCGGCTGCCGTTGTCGGCGTCGCGGGCTACCGTGCTGGTTGTGCAGTTGCCCGTGATGCCGCCGGTGCGGCCGATGCTCGCCAAGGCCGTGCATGAGTTGCCGCGCGACCCCGGCCTCCGTTACGAGCCGAAGTGGGACGGTTTCCGCTGCGTCGTGTTCCGCGACGGCCCGGAAATCGAACTCGGTTCCCGCAACGATCGCCCGCTGACCAGGTATTTTCCCGAGGTCGCCGAGCTGCTGCTTGCCGCGTTGCCGGCGCGCTGCGTCGTCGACGGTGAGATCGTCATCGTCACCGAGGCCGGCCTTGACTTCGACCAGTTGCAGAACCGGCTGCACCCGGCCGCGTCCAGGGTGAACAAGCTGGCCGTCGAGACGCCGGCCAGCTTCATCGCGTTCGACCTGCTCGCGCTCGGTGACGAGGACGTCACCGGCGAGCCGTTCGAACAGCGGCGCAGCAGGCTCGAAGGCATCTTGGACCCGAGCCTGACCAGCGTGCTGCTCACCCCGACCACCACCGACCCGGACACCGCGCAGGACTGGTTCACCCGGTTCGAGGGCGCCGGCTTCGACGGGGTGATGGCCAAGGCCGCCGACGCCCCGTACGAGCAGGACAAGCGGGTGATGTGGAAGGTCAAGCACGAGCGCACCGCCGACTGCGTCGTCGCCGGCTTCCGCTGGCACAAGGACGGCAACGGCATCGGCTCGCTGCTGCTCGGCCTGTTCGACGACGCCGGCACCCTTCACCACGTCGGCGTGGCAAGCAGCTTCACCGCCGCGCGCCGCAAGGAACTCGTCGAGGAACTGGCGCCGCTGCGCGAGAACGCGCTGGCCACTCATCCGTGGCGACACTGGGCGGAGGCGCAGGCCGAGGCGGGCGGCCGGATGCCCGGCGGGCAGAGCCGGTGGAGCGCGGGCAAGGATCTGTCCTGGGAGCCGCTGCGCACCGAACTCGTCGCCGAGGTCCGCTACGAGCACGTCCAGGGCGGCAGGCTCCGACACGGCGGCAGGTTGGTCCGGTTCCGGCCCGACCGCACCCCCGAGTCGTGCACCTACGGCCAACTCGAAGAGGTCGCGCCCGCGGAGCTGGCCGAGGTGTTCAAGGCATGACCGAGGACGCCGTCACGCTCGACCTCGACGGGGTCGAGGTGTCGGTGTCGCATCCGGACAAGGTGTTCTTCCCGACCAGCGGCCACACCAAGCTGGATCTGGTCCGCTACTACCAGGCGGTGGCCGAACCGCTGCTCGCCACGATCGGCGGCAGGCCGGTGCTGCTGGAGCGCTATCCGGGCGGCGCGGGCGGCAAGTCCTTCTTCCAGAAGCGCGTCCCGAAATCCGCACCGCCCTGGCTCACCACAACCGTTGTCTCGACACCGAACGGCACGACCAGTGACGCGCTGGTCGCCAAGGACCTCGCGCACATCGTCTGGGCGGTGAACCTGGGCTGCATCGGTTTCCACGTCTGGCCGATCCACGCCGCCACTCCCGAGGTCACCGACGAGCTCCGCATCGACCTCGATCCCTCGCCCGGTATCGGCTTCCCGCAGTTGCAGGAGGCGGCCGGCCTGACAAGGGCATTCCTCGACGAACTCGGCATCGACTCGCATGTGAAGACGTCGGGCTCGCGCGGCCTGCACATCTACGCGTCCCTCGAACCGACCTGGGACGGCTACCAGGTCCGGGCCGCCGCCGTCGCGCTCGCCCGCGCGTTGGAACGCCGGCATCCTGATCTGATCACCGCGCAGTGGTGGAAGGAGGAACGCGGC
The DNA here is from genome assembly GCA_036500685.1 of Pseudonocardiaceae bacterium. Taxonomy (GTDB): domain Bacteria; phylum Actinomycetota; class Actinomycetes; order Mycobacteriales; family Pseudonocardiaceae; genus CAJCJE01. Next base: position 2,116 of record DASYBO010000817.1, read on the forward strand.
TCGCGGGTGTTCGTCGACTTCAACCAGAACGCCCCGCACAAAACGGTGTTCGGCGCCTGGTGCGTCCGGCCGCGCGTCGGTGGCCAGGTCTCCACCCCGATCAGTTGGTCCGAAGTGGACACCGTCGAGCCGGACACCCTCACCCTGGCCACCGTTCCGGGTCGCGTCGCCACCCTCGGCGACCCCTGGGCGGACGCATTGGCCCGGCCCCAGTCCATCGAGCCACTGTTGGAACGTTCCCGCGCCGATTTCGCGTCAGGCCTCATGGACGCGCCGTGGCCGCCGGTCTATCCGAAGATGCCCAACGAGCCACCGCGCGTCGCCCCCAGCCGCGCCCGCGCCACCGACTAGCGCGCAGTCCACTGTGGCCGGTCCAGTCAAAGGGCCACCGCCGGGAACCTTCGTCCTTGGCAGAACTATCGTTCGTGTCACCAAAAGGCATCTACCGCCAGGGCTTCGTGCCACGTACAGTTCTGCTGACTTGTCATCCTGAGGGGGGATACATGCGAATCAACTCCTTGTGGAGTGGGCGAAGAGCGCGCTTTGTTCGTGTCTCGTCGGCGGTGGTTGCCGCACTCAGCCTCGGCATCACCGGAGCGGGCGTCGCCTCCGGCGCCAAGGCCCCGGCAAACACACCGGCCATGACGTCGTCACCAGCGCAAGGCTCAACCTTCAGCCCGTTACCGCCGACCCGGGTCCTGGACACTCGTACAGGCACCGGAACCGGTGGCGTGATCGGCCCGGTCACGGCCTCACCCGGTCAGAACGGCGTGCTCAACCTCGATTTGTCCTCGGTCGTGCCCACGTCGGCTACCGCGGTGGTGTTCAACCTGACCGCGACCGACGTCACCAAGGACACCTACATCACTGTTTTCCCAAGCGATCTGGGCCAACCGCTCGCGTCCAACCTCAGTGTTGCGGCCGGTCAGACCCGGTCCAACCTGGTCACGGTCGTGATGGACCCGACCCGGACCGTGGAACTGGCCGAGTTCGGCAGTTCGGTCGACCTCGTGGCGGACGTTGCCGGCTACTACTCGTCCGACGCCGGCTCGGGATACGCCCCGATCACCCCGGTTCGTGTCCTCGACACGCGCGACGGCAGTGGTCCGGTCGGGCCGGGCGGCATCCACACCGTCGACCTGTCCTCCTACGTTCCGGCCGGCACCAACGCCGTCACGTTCAACCTGACCGCCACCGACGTGACCTCGGGGACCTACGTGACCGCCTATCCGGACACGGCGTCCCGGCCACTCGCGTCCAATCTCAACCTGGCCGCCGGTGACACGCGACCCGGCCTGGTCACCGTCGCGCTCGGCGCCGACCGCAAGGTGGACCTGTACAACTTCGCGGGCTCCGTCGACCTCATCGTCGACCTCGCCGGCTACTACGCGCCCGGTCAGGGCGAGAAGTTCTTCCCGCTCTCGCCGTACCGGGCGCTGGACACCCGCGACTTCAACGGCAACCCGAGCGCCAACACCGTAGGCCCCAACACCGCACGGGTGCTGGATCTGTCGGCGTGGCTGCCACCCTCGGCCCAGGCCGTGGTCTTCGACCTCACCGGTACGAACACCACCAACGGCACCTACGTGTCCGCGTATCCGGACGGCGGGCAACGCCCGATCGTGTCCAACCTGAACCTGGTGGCCGGTCAGACCGCGTCGAACCTGAGCGCGGTGACCATCGGTTCCGGCAGCAAGATCGATCTGTACAACCTCAACGGCAACGTCGACGTGCTCGTCGATCTCGCCGGTTACTTCGCCGCGCCCGCACCGGCCTGTACCTCCGGCTGCGCCTACGCCTGGGGCGCCAACGGCCAGGGCGGTCAACTGGGCAACGGCACCAGCGGCAACTGGGATGCGACGCCCGGCGCGATTCCGCTGTCCGGCGTCACCCAGATCAGCGGTGGCGATGCCGGCGGCGCGGCACTGCGCTCGGACGGCACCGTCTGGGCTTGGGGCTCGGGGCCGAACGTGTCGGTCTTCATACCCCCGTCAGACGGCACGTTCAACGGTTACTCGGTGCTGCCGGTGCGGATTCCGGGGCTGTCCGGGATCAAGGCGGTTGCCGGCAGCCTCGATCACGGGTACGCGCTGGCCGGCGACGGCACAGTCTGGGCCTGGGGCGACAACAGCATCAGCGCGCCCAATGGCACTGCCTCGACAGCGCCGGTGCGGGTTCCCGGTCCGACGGATGTCGTCGCGATCGGATCCAGCGACTACAACGGCTATGCGGTCACGGCGAGTGGCGCGGTGTGGTCATGGGGTGGCGACCGCAGCGGCACGCTCGGTTCCGGCCCGCTGCCTCCGTCGCAGTCGGTCGCCGCGCCTGCGCAGATATCCGGCCTGACCGGTGTCGTCGGCATCGCGGCCAGTGACGACGTGGTGGCTAGCGTCAAGTCCGACGGCACCGTGTGGACCTGGGGCGAATCCCTGGCCGGCACCTCGCCGACCGGGGTCGACGAAACCCCTGCGCAGGTGCCGGGACTCACCGGGATCAGTGCGGTCGGTGTCACCGATGATCAGAACGACGGCCTCAGCGGTGGTGCCGCCTATGCCCTGCGCAAGTCCGACGGAACCGTCTGGTCCTGGGGAAACAACCTCTCGGGTCAGCTCGGCGACGGCAACCTGACATCGTCGAAGGTGCCGGTGCAGGTGAGTGGCCTGAGCGGGGTGAGCGCCATCAGCGGTGGCTTCACCGTCACGACCGCGCTCAAGTCCGACGGAACGGTGTGGGCTTGGGGCACCAGTCGTGAAGGCGAACTCGGCACCGGCGCGAGTGGACCACTCACCGAAGTGCCGGTTGCGGTGCCCGGCTTGTCCGGGGTCACCGCGCTCGCCAACGGCGGGAATCATCGTGACGACGGGGTCAGCCTGGCACTGGTCCCGTGACCCGACTCGATTGATGTTCCACCAGGTGGCCGGCGTGACGCACGCCGGCCACCTGCCTTGTGAGAAAGACCTAGGCGGGTACGGAGACCACTGGGCCGAGCGGGGCCGGCAGGTCGGCGAGCTGGCGGATTCGCGCGGGCGGGAAGTCGGTCCAGTCGGCCTGCGGGTAGCGGTCGGCGTGCAGGTGCCGATCGAGGAAACGCTGCCAGCGGCGCAGCCCGTCGATCGCGGTCGCGGTGTCCAACTCGCCGGTTTCCATGGCGTCGGCGTACTCGTCGAGATCCAGCTCGCGCTGGTGCCGGCCGTCGGTGGCCACCATGACGTCGATGTAGAGGTCGCGGGCGATGATTGCTCCATCGGTCTCGGTGATGTGCAGCAGGTCCACGTACCAGGAGTCCGGGCCGGCGTTCTCGCGGTTCACGTGCGTGGCCGAGTGCCACACCGGTTGGGACATGCTGACCCCGAGGTCGAGCAGGATGAAGACGCGTTCCAGCCGGGTCTTGCCCGGCCATGGCACGAACTTGGCCGGCAGTTCGAACTCGTAGGCGACGGTGTCGCCGTCGCGAACACCGGGCAGTGGCCCGAACAGTGGCTCTGGGTCGCCGTGCGAACCCCGCCACACCTCGACACGCTGCATGTTCCCTCCCCGGTACATGAGTCGGCCGCCCGGTTGGTAACCGAGCGGCCGAGTGTAACGGCTATCCGGGCTAAAGCCGTTACGGTTTCTACCGTGCGGTGTTGCCGTAGAGCCAGGCGCTCCCGGAGCCGGTCAACTGGTAGTGGATGGCGCCGAGATCGTCGTCCTGCCACGCCCCGGTGCTCGGGTTCTGGTAGGCCAGTTCGACATCGAGATAGGCGAAGGAACCTGTTGCCGCCGAACCGCTGCTGGTCAGCGCCGAGATCGGGATCTGCGTCTCGATCCGACCCGTGGCGGTGTCCCACTGCGGCGCGATCGAGGAGATGTTCCCGGTCGACGTCCACCCGCTCGAACCCGCGCTGAACGTGCTGTACGCGGTGCTGTCGCTCCACCGGCCGACCAGGTAGTTCATCGGATGGTCGAGGGCGCGTCCGTACTCACCGGTCGAACTGGACGTGCCGGCGCCATGGTTGAAGTCCTGGGCGTAGACCAGCAACGCGAACTTCGGCGTGGTGTTGAACGCCGACAACGAGCCCGAGTCGTTGTCCACTCGGACATAGATGTTGTTGGCGTCGTTGGAGAGGTAGACATCGCGGATGTCGGTCATGGCCGAACCCGAACCGCTCACGCCCTTGGGGAAGGTGTAGTAGGGTACGTTCGTCCACTGTGGCCAGTCCGCGCTCGGGTTGGTGGTGACGTTGATCGTGTCGTCCGCGCCCGCGTTCGCGTTGCCCGCCTGCACACGCGGGTCGTAGCTCCCGGTGTAGGTGAGCGCGGCCAGCACGAACGACGACGCCGTCAGTGGTTCGGACATGGTACTGAGCACCGGTTGGCTGGTCGGCCAGGCCACGGCTTCGCCCGGCGGCATGTAGCCGATCCCGGACCGGCTCGCGTACCACTGCAACCGGGTCAGCGCGGCCGTGGTGTTGCCGGTGAACACCTCGTCGATCGCGTCGAACATGGTCATGTTCGGCCATACCGGTTCGGCGGCGAGCGCCTCGTTACCGGCGGGGTCGTACGGGCTGTTGTAGTAGTAGCCGTCGTTGGTGTAGCGGGCGATGCCGGACGTGTCGTGGGTCAGGTTCGTTTCGATCGTGTGCACCATGGACGCCGCGCGGGTCGAACCGGCGTCCACGTCACCGAGCATGATCAGCGCCATCGACGAGGAGTCCAGCAACGAGTTGACGCTGCCGTCGGTGTTGATGCCTCGGTCGTAGTAACCGCCGCTGGTGTTGTAGAGGCCGGGCGGGCTCCAGGTGTCGCTGCGCTGGACCGCCGACAGGATCGTGCTGGCCGCGCCGTCCCACGAGTCCGCCGTTGCGCCTGCCGACTCGACTTGTGCGTAGGTCGCGGCGGCGCGCAGGCCGGCCACGTAGAACGCCTGGGTGAAGACGTTGTACTGCACGGCTTCTTCCCAGATGCTCGCGTCGGCCGCGCCAAGGCCGTTGCTGGCGATGTTGTTCTGGACGAAGTTCGCGGCGGCCTGGACCTTGGGCCACATCGCGGACAGGAAGCTCGCGTCGTGCGTGTCCTGGTAGTGGCGCAGCACGCCGACAAGGAACTCGCCGATGCTGTCGTACTCGGGCTCCACAAAGGACACGAAGGTGCCGGACCACTCGTCGTAGGTGGTATGCCAGGCGCCGGTGCTGAGCTGGTTGTTGGCCATCCAGTTCCAGAACGCCGCCGCCTCCGCGTAGTGGCCGCTGGCGTCCATGGCCATCGCGTCGAACGACGCGTCGCGCATCCAGGCCTTGTAGCCGTAGGAACCCGGGTTGGTCGCGGCGGGCCACAGGCCGTTGGTCGGGTTCTGCGAGTTCTTCATGACCACCAGGTTGCGCAGGTACGCGGTGTTCACCCCGGTGTCCGAAGTGGAGACATTGGTGCCGCTGTTGAGCCAGTTCGCGTAGTCGGTCGCGGTGGTGGTGAACCAGTGGGCGCCGTTCTGCGCCCGCGCCGCGTCCGCCGCCGCCTGCGCGCCGGCCAGGTTGGTGCCGACGCCGAGGTAGTAGTAGAGGGTCTGGCTGCTGTTGGCGGCGATCGTCACGTTGTTCTGGAAACCGAGATCAACGTTCGGTGTGGACAGTGTCGAGTTGTTGTCCAGGTTGCCGTTCGCGTCGTACTGGCACCAGGCGCTCGCGGTCGTGTCCGATGCGGTGCAGTCGGAGTCGTTGCCGACCTGGTGCGCGGTCGCGGTCTGGAATGCCCCCAGGGTGACCACGTCCTGACCGGAGCCGGTCAGGTCGCCGAACATCGCGTTGCGTGTCGAGTCGTAGCTCGCGGCCACGTTCGTCGATGAGGCGGTGTTGTTCAGATGGACCTGGTCGAGGAGCTTCCAGTTGTAGGAGTTGGCTGTCGAGTTGGTCAGCGTGTAGCGGACCACCACGAACGGTTCGTTCGGGACCGTCACGTAGTCGCGCTTGATGCCGATCGGCAGCGTGGTCCCGTTGTACTGGCCGTAGGTGCTGTTCAGCACGCCGTTCTCGTCGAGGTAGCCGGTGGACGCGAAGTTGTGGATCTGGTCGTACTTCACGTTGTCCGTGGCATCGGTGAAGAAGCCCGAGTAGTCGACGATCTGGTTGGTCGACCACTGGTTGCTCATCCGCAGTTCGGCGATGCGCGGACCGTAGGTTCCGGTGTCGTTCTGGTTGAGCTTGCTCGCGTTCCAGAGCGCCTCGACGTTCCGCCAGTTCGACATGTAGAGGCCGGCCGCGGAGGTCGTAGACGCCCCGGTGTCGGTAGTCGCTGCAAGCTGAGGCTCGGCGTTGCCGGGTGCGCTCGCGACGACTGAGACGGCGATCGCGGCGACAGCTCCGAGCCCTAACAGTTTCCTGCGTAGGGAGCTGGACGCTGAAGTGTTGAACATGGGCACGCAGCTAAGCGCGCCGCAGAGGGAAAGTCAATCGGCAAGTCCGCTGGTCGCAACAGTTTCGCAACACCGTTGACACACGCGAGCGGGGCACGTATCTTCCGCTTACTTGTTCTCATGAGTAAAGTAAGTCGACTGTGTCAGATTCAAAGAAGGGATCGAATGCCGACCAAGGGCGATCAGGGCACGGTTCGGGCGCTGAACCGGCGGCTGCTGCTGCGGCTGCTGCGCGAGCAGGGGCCGACCAGCCGCACCGACCTCGCCGAGGCGTCCGGGCTGAGCAACGGCGCGGTCACCCGCATCGTCGGCGAGCTGATCGAGGAGGGTTTCCTCGTCGAACAGTCCATCGGCGTGTCCACCGGTGGCCGTAGGCCGGTGCTGCTCGACCTGAACCCGACCGGCCGGGTCGTCGCCGGCCTCAAACTGATGGACGACGCCATCCTGGCCGTGCTCGTCGATCTCAAGGGCACGGTGATCGCGCACAGCCGAACCGCGCTGCGCTCGCACGATCCCAAGGTGGTGCTCGCCCGCGCGGCCAAGGCGACCGAACGGCTGCTCGACGGGATCGGCGCCACCCACGACCGGCTGGCCGGAGTCGGCCTGTGCATGCCGGGCACGATCGACTGGGAGACCGGGGTCTGCCAGCTGGCGCCCTTCTTCAACTGGCACGACGTGCACGTCGGCGAGCTGCTGCACGACCTGACCGGCGTGCCGGTTGCCGTCGACAACGACGTGAACGCGCTCGCGGTCGCGGAAAGCCTGTTCGGCCGAGGCCGGACCGTGCGCGAGTTCGCAGTGATCACCGTCGGCCGAGGCGTCGGCGCGGGTCTGGTCACTGGCGGTCGGGTCTATCGGGGTGCGAACGGCGGCGCGGGCGAGTTCGGGCACGTGGTCAGCGAACTGGGCGGGCGAGGCTGCGAATGCGGCAAAGCCGGCTGCCTTGAGGCCTACGTCGGTGAGCAGGCGCTGCTCGGCCGGGTGCACGAGCAGGGCAAGCGGTATGCCGACGTGGACATCGACGCGTTCCTCGATCTGGTCGCGGCCGATGACCGGGTGGCCGCGACGATCCACGCGGAGGCCCTTACCCGGCTCGGCGCCGCGATAGCGAATCTGGTCAACCTGCTCAACCCGGAACTCGTGCTGCTCGGCGGCGAGTCGGCCATGCTCACCGACGAGTTCCTGGCCGCCCTGCGGCCGAAGATCGACGAGCACACCTTCGGCGACCTCTCCGACGGTCTTGAGATCCAACTCGACGAGTGGCGCAACGACCCGACGGCGTGGGCGCGCGGTGCGGCAAGCCTGGCCATGGAACACATTTTCGACCCGCTGATGAGCTCAATGAGGAGTACGGCATGAAGCATGTTGTCGGCGCACTGGCCTTAGCCATTTGTGCCAGCTTGGTCATCGGGGGATGTGGTTCCAGCGCTGGAACCGGCGGCAGTAGTAGTTCAGGGCCGGTTACCCTCACTTTCTGGGGTACGTATGGCAACGGCGGCAACAAGGCCCAGACGGACGCGTTGAACAACACGATCATTCCCGCCTTCGAGAAGCAGTACCCGAACGTCAAGGTCAACTATGTCGACGTGCCCTACGACTCGCTGGAGCAGAAGCTGGAGACCGGCGCGGCAGGTGGCGAACTGCCCGACCTGATCCGATCGGACATCACCTGGGTGCCGAAGTTCGCCAGCCTGGGCGTTTTCGCCCAGCTCGACGGCAGCATGCCCAACTTCGACACACTGGCCAAAGCCGACTACCCGGGCACCCTGGCCGCGAACAAGTGGAACGGCCACTACTACGGCCTCCCGTTGGACACGAACACGCGGGTGCTGATCAGCAACCAGACCGCGTTGACCTCGGCCGGCATCAGCGCCCCGCCGACCACGTTCGACCAGCTTCAGTCGGACGCGACCGCCCTTGCCGCACAGAAGGTCTCGGTGTTCGCGGACAGCAACTTGCAGGCGTGGGACGTACTGCCCTGGATCTGGTCGGGTGGCGGGAACATCGCCAACCCGCAGCTGACCAAGGCGACCGGCTACCTCAACGGGCCCAAGAGCGTTGCCGCGGTTCAGATGCTGGTGAACCTGTACAAGCAGGGTGCGATCCCGAACCTGATCATCGGCAACAAGGGCGGCGTGCAGACCCAGGACGGACTGCCCAAGGGCAACTACGCCAACATTCTTGACGGGCCGTGGATGCACGACATCTGGGCCGCGCAGTACGGATCGTTCAACCCGGTCTACTCGCCCATGCCGGCAGGCGCGGGCGGGTCGATCAGCGTGGTCGGCGGCGAGGACATCGTGATGACCGCGAGCTCCAAGAACGCAACGGCCGACCAGGAGTTCATCGCGTTCACCCAGAGTGCCGCGTTCCAACTGCCGATGGCCAAGACCGGTGAGATGTCGGTGGTGTCCAGCCTCGGCACGCAGGAGGTCGCGGCGACCCCGTACCTCGCGCCCTACGTCAAGCAGCTCGCCACCGCGCGCTCCCGCCCGGCCGTGCCGGCCGCGACGCAGATCGACACCGTGCTCCAGGACGACCTCACGCCGGCGTTCCAGGGCACCGAGAGCGTGCAGGACGCGCTGAACAAGGCGGCAAGTCAGATCGATCCGCTGCTCACCGCGACCCACTGAGGGACACTCGTGACCGTGCTGACCTCGCCAAGCCCGCCGGCCGTCGTCACCGAGACGCGCCCGGCGCGGCCCGGGCGCGTCCGGCGGCGCCTGGCAACGCCGTACGCCTTCCTCGCACCCGGCTTCCTGGTGTTCCTCGCGCTGATCATCTATCCGATGGTGCGGGCGTTCCAGATGAGCTTCTACGACTGGAACATCGTGCTCGGCGCGGCCAGCAAGTTCATCGGCTGGCAGAACTACCAGACCGCGTTCCACGACCCGATCTTCTGGCGGGCGCTGACCAACAGCGGCCTGTACATGTTGCTCACCGTGCCGCCGCAGATCGTGCTCGGCCTGTTGGTGGCCATGCTGCTCAAGGCGCGGGCACCGGGGCGGCCGATCTTCCGGGTGTTGTTCTACCTGCCGGTGGTCACCAGCTGGGTCGTGGTGTCGCTGCTGTTCCAGTACCTGTTCGCCGACTCCGGCCTTGTCAACTACGTGCTCGGCACGCACACGCCGTGGCTGGCCGGTCGGTTCACCGGCATGCTCGCGATTTCCGCGCTGGGGGTATGGAAGGGCGTCGGCTGGTCCATGATGATCTTCCTGGCCGCGTTGCAGGGCGTCCCGCGCAACCTTGAGGAGGCCGCGGTCGTCGACGGCGCCGGCAAGTGGCGGCGGTTCACCACGGTCACCCTCCGCTCGATCTGGCCCGCGCTCACCTTCGTCACGATCATGCTGGTCATCGGCGGGTTCAACGTGTTCACCTCGGTTCTGCTGATGACCGGCGCGGGCCCGGCCGACCAGACCCAGGTTCTGCTGACCTACATGTACGCGGTCGCGTTCAAGAACCTCGACTTCGGCTACGGTTCGGCCATCGCCGTGCTGCTCACCGTGCTCGTGTTCATCCTGTCGGTGGTCCAGATGCGGGTGTTCCGCGGTCAGTCGAGGGTGGCCTCATGACGGCGTTGGTCGCCCGCTGGGAACGGCCGAGCCGGGTCGGCATCGCAGGCCGGTACGTGCTGCTGATCGTCGGTGCCGTCATCATGGTGCTGCCGTTCCTGTACATGCTGTCCACCTCGTTCAAGGGCCAGCAGTACGTGCTCACCACGCCGCCGCAGTGGATCCCGCACCCGGCGACCGCGAGCAACTACACCGACGTGCTCAGCGCCGACCACTTCGGCCTGTACTTCCTCAACTCGGTCATCGTGGCCGTCATCAGCACAGCGATCTCGCTACTCCTGAGCTCGATGATGGCCTACGCCTTCGCGCGGTTCAGCTTCCCCGGCCGCGAGCTGTTCTTCCGGATTCTGTTGCTGGGTTTGATGATTCCGGCGATGATGCTGATCATTCCGCAGTTCGTGCTTGCCAAATATCTCGGTCTGCTCGACTCGCTGGGCGGCCTCGTGGTGTTCTACGTGGCGAGCACGTTGTCGCTGAACACGTTCCTGCTGCGTGGGTTCTTCGAGGCGATCCCGAACGAGCTCGAACAGGCCATGGAGGTCGACGGCGCCGGTTCGGTCACGCGCTACTGGCGGCTGATTCTGCCACTGGCCCGGCCGGCGTTGGCCACCGCGACCATCTTCACCTTCCTGGCCAGTTGGGACGAGTACCCCTGGGCGCTGACCATCATCAACACCCAGAGCAAGCAGACCCTCCCGCTGGCCATCGCGTTCTTCCAGGGCCAGAATTCGACGCTCTGGGGCCTGGTGTTCGCGGCGTCGGTGGTCGCCGTCGTCCCGGTGATCGTGGTGTTCCTGGTGTTCCAGCGGCACTTCGTGCAGGGCCTCACCTCCGGGGCGGTGAAGGGATGAGCGAGCTGCTGCCCACCAGGGCGACCTACCGCACCGACGAGCCGGTGGTCATCGAGGCGCGCGAGTTGTCGGGCACGCTGCGCGTACGGCGGCTCGGCGACCTGGTCGCCGAGTACACAGTGGACGGCGAGCTGGTCGACCTCGGTCTGTTGCCGCCGGGCGGGTACGGGATCGAGTTGGGGGAGTACCGCACCGCCGTCGAGGTCACCGACGGGCGGCCGATGCGCTACGGGTTCGTGGTCAACTACCGGCCCGATCGCGATCTCGCGGCCGTCGCCGACAACATCAGGCGACTGCATCTGACCGACATCCAGTTCTACGACTGGGCCTACCGGCACGCGGACCTGCTCGGCGGCGGGGAAACCTATGCCGACGCGCTGGATCAGCCGATCTCGTTGGCCACGGTCCGCGCGTTGATCAACGCGGTGCACGAGGCCGGTGCCAAGGCGCTCGGCTACGCGGCGGTGTACGGGGTCGGCAACGCGGAATGGGAGCGTTGGGCGTATGCCGCGCTCAACCGCCCCACCGGGGAGCCCTACGGCCTCGGCGACTTTCTCAAGCTGGTCGATCCGGCCGAACCCGGCTGGCTCGTACACTTCGCGGCCGACCTACGCGCGGCCGTCGAGTCGGTCGGCTTCGACGGGTTCCACCTCGACCAGTACGGCTATCCCAAGTTCGCCAAACGCGCCGACTTCGCCCGGATCGACGTCGCCGAGTCGTTCGCCACGCTGATCGCGTTCGTCAGGGCCAGGTTGGCCACGGCACGTCTGGTGTTCAACAACGTCAACGACTTTCCGACCTGGCGCACCGCGCCCACCCGACAGGACGCGGTCTACATCGAGGTATGGCCGCCGCACACCACGCTCGGCCACCTGGCCACGGTGGTGAACCGCGGCCGGTCGCTTGCCGAGGGCAAACCCGTGGTGATCGCCGCCTACCAACACGTCTACGACACCGC
>DASYBO010000818.1:0-2118 GCA_036500685.1 Pseudonocardiaceae bacterium
TCGCCCGACGCATAGACCGACTTGTCGAACGACGCGCAGACCTGGATGGGCTGCATTTGCGGGAAGACACTTTGGTCGGGCGTGTCGACGACGCAGGCATAGCCCAGAGTCGGAGCGGCGGAAGCGGGTGTGGTGACAATGAGGCCACTTCCCGCGATAAGCGCCGCTGATAATGCGCCAATAAGACGCGCTCGGTTGACGAGCACGGTTCCCCCCGGTGCGTTGTGTAGTTGGGCGAGACAAACGCTAGGAAGCTACGCCACTGCCAACGCGGTGAACAGACGCCAAATGGTGTAGTGACTCAGTTGATGCCGCCGGCTCGGAAGTCGATCGAGCGGACCCACTTGGTGCTGTGCACGCCGGGCAGCGCGGGAGCGATGATTCGGGCGGGGAAGCCGTGGTCGAGCGTGAGATCCGCGCCGTTGACGCGCAGGGCCAGCAACGCGTCCGGGTCGATTACCTGGTTGCCCTGCAGGGTGACGATCCTCCAGGCGCCGCTGTGTTCGGCCGACTGTACGAGGGCGGAGTGCGGCGCCGGCACGCCGGCCATCTTGGCCAGGTCGGCGAGTTTCACGCCGGTCCAGGTCTGGGTGGTCGACCAGCCTTCCACGCAGGCGATCGGCAGTTCTGCTGTGTGCTGCGGCAGCTTCAGCAGGGTGTCGCGGTCGAAGACGACGGGTTTGCCGCCGCCGGTCAACGTCAGCCGCCAGGCCACGCCGACGTCCACGGTGCTCAGACCGGCCGCCACCGCGGTGCGGTTGATCTGGAATCCGTTGGGTCCGTCGCCATAGGACCGTCCACGTGGGATCAGTAGCGCGAACCAGCGGGTGAAGCCGCCGACGGTCTGGCCCGCGGTGAGCGCGGCGACCAGCAGGGAACCGCCGCCGACGAGGGCGAGCGCGCCGCGTCGGGACAGGGTCGGCTTCGACGGGTTGGTGGGGACGAGGCCCTCGTTGTCCTGCGGTTCCGGCTTGGTGTCCGCGCGGCTGGTGCGCAGTTCCTTGCGTAGCGACCGGGATTTGAGGCCGCGCCTCATCTTCGGGAACTTGATTCCGACGTGCACCAGGAACGCGCCGATGAAGATCCACGCGCCATAATAGTGCGCGGTGTAGAAGCTGAACCCGAAGATGTAGTCGTACTGGATGTTCAGCACGCCGGTGACGATCTCGAACAGGATGCCGCCGACCAGCAGCAGCAACGACAACCGCTCGATCACCTGCGCGACCGAACGAGCCGGCGGCCAGCTGAACAGCTTCGGCACCACCGACCAGAGTTTGGCCAGCACGACGGGAATCAGGATCAGCGCGAGGCCGACGTGCAGGCCCTCGGTCAACCGGAACAGCCACGACGGCCGGGTCGGCCAGAGAAAGAAGGGCAGGTGCAGGAAGCCGACGTGGCCGGGCAGGCTCTGGTTGAACTGCGGCGCGTAGGCGATGTAGTCGAGCAGGCCGGTGATGATCACCAGCGGCAGCGAGCACAGCAGGACGAGGCCGAAGATCGAGGTCAGCCAGGGACCGCGCAGCGGGCTGCGGAAGGCCTTGGTCGGGTCCGGTCCTGGCGGCTTGCGGCGCTCGATGGCACGCCACAGCTTGGCCGGAAACCCGTATTCCGGTTCGTGCGCCTCTTCCGGGGCAGTCTCCGGTGTGGGCTCGGACTTCGTCTGTGGCATGACACCCGACAATAGGCATGGTCGCGCCAGGTGACGTCGCGAAACGGGTATCGGTAAGCAGTTCCTAATGTCAGGCGGACTGGGCCCTGCTCCGGCCGGACGTGCGGACCCTGGTCGGCGCGACCAGGCTCTGCGCGGCGACCGCGGCGCCGCCCCTCGCCCATTCCTCGAATTCCAGTGGGCGCACGATCAGTTCACAGTCCGCGGCGGCCCCGAATGCCTGGGCAACGAAGGAGGTGCGGATCTGCTCGGCGAACAGGTCGTAGGAGGCGACACCCTCGCCGGAGATGATGATCCGTTCCGGCCCGATCAGGTTGGCGACCGAGGCGAGGGCCAGGCCGAGCGCGTGACCGGCGCGGGTGAACACCGCGCGCACTGCCGGGTCGCCGTCGCGGGCCAACCGCACGCCCTCCGCCATGGTCAACCGGTTGTTGCCGGTCGCTTGCCGG
>DASYBO010000819.1:0-10872 GCA_036500685.1 Pseudonocardiaceae bacterium
GTCATGAGCGCAGCTCGATCACGGTTTTGCCGATGCGGATCGGGACACCGAGCGGGACGCGGAGCGGAGCCGTGACCTTTGCCCGGTCGAGGTAGGTGCCGTTGGTGGAGCCTAGATCCTCCACGTACCAGTCCGTTCCCCGGAGGGCCACTCTGGCATGTCTGGTCGACGCGTAGTCGTCATCCAGCACCAACGTGGAATCGTCGGCCCTGCCGATCATGATCGGCCGGCCATCCAGCGCGATCCGGGTGCCGGCGAGCGCGCCGTGCGTGACCACCAACTGCCTGGCCGCCTTCCCTCGGTTCTTCTTTGCCGCACCACGCCGCAAGCCGGGCATTGCGACCCGTATTCCTGACGCCGCGTACAGGTCCGATCGGACCACGCGCAACGCGGCGTACACGAACAACCAGAGCAGGGCGAGAAACCCTGCTCTGGTCAGCTGTATCACCAGCTCTGGCACCGGTTGTGACTGCTCCCGACTAGACGAACGCGCAAACGTGGACCAGTGTGCGGCCCGGTCCGTCCTACCGATCAGCCCTGGCTGCGGAACACCAGCGAAGAATGGCCGATGCGGATGACGTCGCCGTCCGCGAGTTGCCAAGTCTGCACTGGTTGACCGTTCACCGTCGTGCCATTGGTCGAACCGAGGTCAGCAAGCATGGCACTCTGACCATCCCAGGTGATCTCCAGGTGCCGTCGGGACACGCCGGTGTCGGGCAACCGGAAGTCGGCGTCCTGTCCGCGACCCACCACATTGCCACCCTGCTTCAGCGGGTAGTTGCGGTTCGAGCCATCGTCGAGCTGCAGACTGGCCTGCATCTGCCGGGGGCCGGTCTGCACCGCGGGCGGGGCGTAGCCCTGCGCGGGCTCGGGATAGCCGCCACCACCCTGCGGGGGGTAACCGCCGCCGCCCTGGGGCGGGTAGCCGCCGCCGGCGGGCTGGGCGTAGCCCTGCTCGTAGCCGCCCTGCTGGCCGTAGCCCTGCTCGTAGCCGCCGCCACCGCCCTGCTGCGGCTGCTGGGCGTAGCCCTGGTCGTAGCCGCCCTGCTGGCCGTAGCCCTGCTCGTAGCCGCCTTGCTGGCCGTAACCCTGCTCATAACCGCCACCAGCGGGCGCGCCGTAACCCTGGTCATGGCCCTGCTGGCCGTAACCTTGGTCGTGGCCGCCTTGCTGGCCGTAACCGTAGTTCGGGTCGCCGTACGCGCCTTGTCCATAACCTTGGTTGTACGGGTCGTTGTCCGGGTGTTGGCCGTAGCCGGGGGGCTGGCTCATTGCTCCGTCTCCTGCGTTACGAGGTGGTGCCGACCGTCGGTGTGCGTCGGGGTCGACGGACGAACGGGTTCGAAACTGTCCGGTGTGCAGCGCGTCGGAACGCTCCACGGAGACTACGACGTCACCGTACGTTTCCCACCCGTGCTCGGCGAGATGTTCCTCGACGCAGTCGGCGAGCAGCGCGGAAATTCGCTGTTCGTCCTGCTCAGCGCCAGCAAGCCGGTCATGATCCGCCGGGCCGAGCAACACCGTGTAGTGGTTTGGTGCCAGCAAGCGACCACCCGCGAGCTCGCGGACGTTCAACTCGCCTTCACGCTGTAGTGCCTGCGCCACCTCCTGCGGCACGACGCTGCCACCGAACACACGTGCGAAACTGTTCCCGACAATGCCTTCGAGACGGCGCTCGAAGCGCTGTACGAGGCCCATCGGTTCCATCCCTTCGCATGACTATCCTGCACTCGATCGTATCCGTGCTCGTCCAGCCCGACACAGGGTCGGTGAAAACCGGTCCCCGAACGCGTGCTAATCTTCACCTCGTCACTTCAGCGCGAGTGGCGGAATGGCAGACGCGCACGGTTCAGGTCCGTGTGTCCGAAAGGACGTGGGGGTTCAACTCCCCCCTCGCGCACGCAAATGGATGGCGAGTGCTCGTGGTGAGCACTCGCCATTTTTGCGTGCCATTGTTTCTGCGGGCGACCCCCAGACCCCCGAGGTGAGGGCTTCGCCCCCACGCCCCCGCGTTGTTGGATTGGCGGCGAGCTCGCTGCGCTTCGCGGTTAAGTGTGATCTGAGTAACTAACGTGATTGTCCTGGGATTGGCGGTGCACCTTCGGTGCCTGCTACGAAGCTGAAGTGGATGTTGGCGATCTTCCACTCATTTCCCCGGTCCGTCAGGACGATGCTCACGCGGTTGGTGCCGGGGGTCGGGTTGCCGTTGTAGGTGGCGCGTTGGGTCTGGGTGGCGATCGCCACTGTTACGTCGCCGTACGACTTTGTCGTGATGCCCGTCAGGTCGAGGCTCTCGTAGTGGAGGGGGCCGTGGCGGTTGAGCCAGTCTTGTTTGGACAGGGTGAAGCCGAGGGGCCCGATGGCGGTGAAGTCGTCGGTCAGCACGGTGGCGATCGCTTCGCGGTCGGCGTTCAACTCAGCCTTGTTCCAGGCGGTGAGGGCGTCGATGACGTTCATGGGTTCTCCTTCAGGCGTTGACGAGCTGGTTGTTGCGGTGGCGGGTGAGCGGGAGCTTGACGCTGACGATGAGCAGCCAGATCAGGCCGGCGAAGCGGCCGACGGGGAGCAGGACGTCGAGGGCTGGGGTCAGTAGAGCGAAGGTGGCGAGGGCGCCCAGCGCGGCGATGATCAGGCCCGTCCAGGCCAGGGTGGTGGGGAGCAGGCGCAGGATCAGGCCGGGGACGGCTACGCCTGCGATGAGCATGGCGAAGGGGACTACGAAACCTGGGCCGCCCGCGGCGAAGCCGAGTGCTGTCAAGGCACGTACTACATCCGCTGATCCGTTCAGTTGGGCTGTCGTCCATGTCAGTAGGCCGCTGATGGCCAGGGACGCCGAGGCCAGGAGGCCGCCGCCGAAGGCGATGGCGGTGCCGGGGGCGGTCACGCCGAGGCGGTGTAGGCGGCGGTAGACGGTTGCCGACCAGATGAGGAGGGGGAGGGCGGTTCCGAAGACCAGAGTGCCGAGGATCAGTTGCGAGATGTGGTGGGTCTGGGTGTAGGCGAGGAGGTTGGCGGAGTCGTAGCGGGCCGCTGTTGCGCCCAGGGCTGCTGAGGCTGCGGTGAAGACGGCCATCACGATGGCGGGGATCAGTAGGGGCGGGCCGTTTTGGCGGGTGGGGGTCGGGGTCGTGTTGTTGTCGGTCATGGTTCCTCCCGTGGTTCGTTCTGATGTTGTAATCGTTTATCTTCTGTAATGGTTTGTCAAGTGGTATCGTTCGTGGGGTGTCAGGACCTTCGATGGGGACCGGTAGTGCTGCTTTCCTGCTGGCCCAGGTGGGCGCCTATGCGGCGCGGATGTTCGATGAGCGGATCGGCTCCTTGGAGCTGACGCCGCCGCAGGTCGGGTTGCTGCGCGCGATCGCGATGCAGCCGGGGCGCAGCCAGCAGGCGCTCGCCGAGCAGCTGGGCACGCCGGCCACTCGGCTGGTCGCCCTACTGGACGGGCTGGAGCGGCGGGGGGCGATCGAGCGGCGGCGCAATCCGGACGACCGGCGGTTGCACGCGCTGCATCTGACCGAGGTCGGTCAGGAGCTCATGCGGTCGGTGGGGAGGGTCGCCATGGCGCATGGCGCCGATCTGACCGCGGCGCTGGATGACTCGGAGCGGGCGCAGTTGCAGCGGTTGTTGCTCAGGATCGCAGAGGACAAGAAGTTGGCCGCGGGGGTGCATCCCGGGTTTCGGTCGGTCTAGCGATTTCGTTCGACTATGACGCCCTGGATGGTGACGACGCCGAGGCTGATCGCGACGATGGCTTCGGCCCAGAGAAACGAGGCGTAGTCGAACAGGGAGCCGATGGGCGGTAGGCCGGGGACGGCGTTTCGTACCGCCACCAAGGCGAACAGGGTTGCCGCCATCCAGCCCAATGCCGGCCAGATCAAACCGCGCCGTCCGCGGACAATGATCCAGGCCGCGCCGAGTACGGACAAAGCCAAAACCCACATCGCCGCCATCAGAAACCAGGCGAAGATGAGCGAGCCTCGGGACCGTGCGATTCGCAGGCCGATGGTCGCGGAACCACTATCCACATTGGCCGCCGTCGGCGTGGTGAGGAAGAACGGATCCTCATTGCGGAAGATCAACGAAATCGGCACCGGTTCGTCGTTGATCGAAGCATAGAAACCGATGTCGGTGGTGTAGGAGTCGAACGGATAGTCCGACACGATTCCAGAGTTCAGGCCGACCGAGATGTTCTGCGCGGAGATCCGTTCACCGGCCGGGTAGCGCAGGGTGGTGTTGGTGAGCGAGGACGTTTCCAGGGTGAGTGGGTGGGCCAGGGTTGTCTCGTCGCCGTTCTGCGCTGTGTTGCCGAACGCGGTGACCAGGACGATCAAGGTCAGCTGGCGGGCGGAGGCGTCCATGCGCTGGAGGGTCACGTCCACCTCGACGCGGTTGGGCGCGGTGTCCTGGCCGGTCGCGTACTGCAGCGAGTGCACGTGTTGTTCGTTGAGGTAGCCGAATATTCCGAGCGCGCAGAGGCCGGCGATCACAATGATCACCACGAATGGAGCAATGACGGCGCGCAACGCGATCTTTGCGCGACCGGAGCCGTCGGCCTGGTCCATTCCGGTCATTTCAGCACGATGTGAAACAACGCGCTCGTTGAAGATCGGTATCGCGGTAAGTGACGATTTCGCATCGGCGACTCATGGCCGCCCACCGGCCGCTCACCCAAATGGCCGCACCGCCGGGCTATTGCCCTTTGACCGGTCGTCGACCGGTTACCGACCGCCCGGCGCCGCCGATCGCAGGGAGGACTTCGAGTGGGCAGCGGGGCCATTACTTCCTGGTACTCAATTCTCAGCACATCTTGCCCGAGCGGTCGGGACGGCGGGTGGGTGCCGGCGGAAGAAGTACTCAGGGAGGCGACCTCAGTGAGCGGGACTTCAGGACGTACCACGGTCACCGGCGACGCCCAGGCGCGCCAGCGGCTGTTCCCCGCCATTGAGCTGCCGGCCCCGATCGAACAGTTGGCGGCGGGCGCCGCCGAGCGTCTCGGATGGCACGGCACCGTGCTCCCGCCGATGACTCTGTTGGGTCGCCGCGTCATCGTGGTCGCCGAGGTGCTGCCGGACGTGCACGCCGAGCGGATCTGCCAGGGCATCGCCCCGATCGCCGACCGCGCCACCGTCTCCACCTGGGTCTGGCCCGAGATGGCAGGCCAGGTGCCGCAGGCTGCGGTGCGCATCCACGGCGTGCTGGCCGTCGCGCGGCACTGGCGCACCGGGCTCGCCTCGACCGTGCCCTTCGCCCGCTATGCCGAAGCCGCGATCGTGCTCCCCTGGTGGTCCGCGACAACGCACGACTACCTGGTCAACTGCCTGCCGAGGGCCCGGCAGTACGGGGTCAGCGTGCTGACCGCCGATCCGGAGGGCGTCACCGAACTCGACGTGCCCGGCCCGCAGGACATCGGCCCGGTCGAGGACGCCACCGGCCGCTGGCTCAACGAGGCCATCTACGAGCGCCTGCTGGACACGGCTGCCTGAGCCGGTCGGCGCCGCAGCGACTACGGTCGGCCGCGTGCGCATAGTCATCGCAGGTGGACATGGGCAGATCGCGCTGCGGCTTGAGCGGTTGCTCGCCGAGCGTGGGGATCTCGCGGTTGGCCTTGTTCGCAATCCGGAGCACGCCGCCGACCTGAGCGCGGCCGGTGCCGAGCCGGTCGTCGCGGACCTTGAGCGCGTTTCCGTTGCGTCGCTTGCCGCTCAGTTGGCTGGTGCGGATGCCGCTGTTTTCGCGGCGGGTGCGGGTCCTGGTAGCGGGGATGCGCGCAAGGACACTGTTGATCGTGGTGCTTCCGCGCTTCTTGCCGATGCCGCGCAGGCTGCGGGCGTTCGTCGGTTCGTGCAGATCAGCTCGATGGGGGCGGATCGCGCGGACATGGCGGGCGTTTCCGAGTCCTTCGGCATCTACCTGCGGGCCAAGGGGGCGGCCGAAGCCGATCTGCGCGGGCGGGATCTGGACTGGACGATTCTGCGGCCGGGTTCCCTGACCGACGAGCCGGGAACGGGTGCTGTTCGGTTGGCGCCGTCCACCGGGCGTGGGTCGGTGCCTCGGGCTGATGTCGCGGCGGTGGTGCTCGCGTTGCTCGATGCGCCTGCGACGGTGGGCATGACGTTGGAGTTGATCAGTGGGGATCAGTCGGTTGCGGCGGCGGTCGCTGGTCTTTAGTTGATCGGGCCGAGGACCTTGTTCAGGTAGGCGTTGGTGAAGCGGGCGGCCGGGTCCAGTTCGGCGCGGATGGCGCGGAAAGCGTCGAAGTGCGGGTAGCGGCTGCGCAGCCGCTCGGCGTCCAGGGTGTGCATCTTGCCCCAGTGCGGCCGGCCGCCGTGTGGTTCGACGATGGACTCGAACAGGTCGAAGTAGGCCCGGTAGGGCAGGCCGACGTACTGGTGGATCGCGATGTAGGCGGAGTCGCGGCCGTTCGCGGTGGACAGCCAGATGTCGTCGGCGGCCGCGACGCGGATCTCCACCGGGAGCATGATCGAGTCGCTGAGCTTGGGGACCTCGCGGCG
This sequence comes from Pseudonocardiaceae bacterium, assembly GCA_036500685.1. Classification (GTDB taxonomy): domain Bacteria; phylum Actinomycetota; class Actinomycetes; order Mycobacteriales; family Pseudonocardiaceae; genus CAJCJE01. Next base: position 6,513 of record DASYBO010000819.1, read on the forward strand.
CAGTTCGCCAAGGACCTCGGCAAGTGCCGCGCGCGGGATCGCGTACTCGGATTCGACGAAGCGTACGTTGCGGCTGGTCACGAAGACGTTGTGGGAGTGGTCGGAGTAGGTGCGGGGAGACAGCACCGAGGAGGACAAGCGGTTGAGCGGTCGAATGAGGGTGGGGACCGCTCGGCCGAGTCGGCAGATCAGATCGAGGGCCTTGTTCTCCATGAGCTCGTACTCGAAGTACTGGCGGAGCGGGGAGAGCGGCGCGGGCGTGTCTTGGTGGCGGTTGTTGCGTTTGACCAGGGCGGTTCGGCTGTACGGGAACCAGTAGAACTCGAAGTGGTAGTTGGCGCTGGTGTGTTCGTCGAGGGCTTCGAGGACGGCGTCGAGAGGTTCGGGGCTTTCGTGGGCGGCCAGTATGAAGCTGGGGACGCAGCGCAGGGTGACGGTGAGGATGATGCCCAGGGCGCCCAGGCCGACTCGGGCGGCGTTGAACAGGTCGGGCCGTTCGGTTGCCGAGCAGGTGATCACGGTGCCGTCGGCCAGCATGAGGTCGAGTGCCTCGATCTGGGTGGCGATGCCGCCGAGCTTGGCGCCGGTGCCGTGGGTGCCGGTGGAGATCGCGCCGGCAATCGTTTGCGCGTCGATGTCGCCCATGTTGGCCATGGCCAGGCCGAGGGCGTGCAGGCCGGCGTTGAGCGCGCGGATCGTGGTGCCGGAGCGGACGGTGACCACTCCGGTGCGCGCGTCCGCCGCGATGATCCCGGACCAACCCGAGAGGTCGACCGCGATCTGGTCGGCGACCGCGATCTCGGTGAAGGAGTGTCCGCTGCCGACGACGCGCACGGTGTGCCCGTCGCGTTCGGCGGTTTTCAGCGCGTCCGCGAGCTGGCTGGGGTCGTTGGGTCGATACCAGCGCAGCGGGTTGGCCGTGGCCGTACCAGCCCAGTTACGCCACTGGCCGGTCGGGCTTACGGTCATCGCCACCTCCAGGCGGACTTCGTGATGTCCACAACGTAAGTGAAAAGTATTCGCATTTCAAGGGCAAACGGCCTAATGTGCAGGGTGTGCCGGACACGTCCCCGCAGGGGAGCAATGACAGAGCCCCGCAGGTCAGCTACGACGAGGCGACCAAGGCGCTCGACCCGCCCCTTGCCATCATCGATCTCGCGGCCTTCGACCACAACGCCGAGGATATGACCCGGCGCGCCGGCGGCCGGCCGATCAGGGTGGCCAGCAAGTCGGTGCGCTCCCGCTACCTGCTTGATCGCGTGCTCGCCATGCCTGGTTACGCGGGTCTGCTCTGCTATTCGCTGCGCGAGGCGTTGTGGCTGTGCGCGAGCGGGACGAGCAATGATCTTGTCGTCGCGTATCCCAGTGTCGATCAGGGCGCTTTGCGTGAGCTGGCCGCTGATCCGGTGGCTCGGGAGAGCATCACGATCATGGTCGACTCGGTGGAGCACCTCGATCTGGTCGACGCGGCGTTGGGGACCGATCATCCGGACATCCGGATCGCGTTGGAGCTGGACGTGTCGTGGCGGCCGATCGGGCATCGGTCCTTCGTGCACATCGGCACCCGCCGCTCGCCGGTGCACACCGCGGGCCAGGCCGAGGGGTTCGCCAAGGTCGCGCTGCGGCGCAAGGGGTTCAAGCTGGTCGGGATGATGGGCTACGAGGGGCAGATCGCCGGCCTCGGCGACGTCCCGCCCGGCAAGCCGTTGCGCGGGGCGATGTTGAAGTTCATTCAGCGGCGGTCCGGGGCGGAACTCGTGCAGCGCCGGGAGGCCGCGGTCGCCGCGGTGCGGGCGCTGACCGAGTTGGAGTTCGTCAACGGTGGTGGGACCGGGAGCATCGAGGTGACCTCGGCCGATTCCTCGGTCACCGAGCTGGCTGCGGGTTCCGGCCTGATCGGGCCGACGCTGTTCGATGCCTACTCCAAGTTCCGGCCGCAGCCGGCCCTGCTCTACGCGCTGCCGGTGGTGCGCAAGCCGACGCCGAACACGGCGACGCTGTTCGTCGGGGGTTACGTGGCCTCCGGGACCGGCACTCCGGACCGGCTGCCGTCGCCGTATCTGCCGGCGGGCCTGAGTTTGCTGGGGACCGAGGGAGCTGGCGAGGTGCAGACGCCGGTGACCGGCAAGGCAGCGCGCAAGCTGCGGCTCGGCGACCGGGTCTGGCTGCGTCATGCCAAGGCCGGTGAGCTGGCCGAGCGGTTCAACGAGTACCACGTCGTCGAGGGGGACCGGGTTACCGCGACAGTGCCGACGTACCGTGGCGAAGGGCAGAACTTCGGCTGATCAGTGCTGATCAGCTGGTCGGTTCGAGGTGGCCGGACAGGTAGGCGCGGACGACTCTGCGAGCCTCGGCGATCACCACGTCCTCGGTGAACAGCTTGCGCCGGAAGGCCAGGTTGAGGATGCCGTCGGCGATCTCCACCGATACCGAGATCGGCAGTCTCAGCTCGGCGACGTCGAGGTTGAACCGGGTGGTGAGCAGACCGGCCAGCCGGTCGGCGATCACCGTGTTGTTGTCTCGCTGGTCGTCCATCAGCCGCAGGTCCACCACGTCACCGAAGCGGATCTGGGTGAATCCCGGCACTTCCCGGTACATGGTCACGTAGGCGTCGAACACCATGTCGACCGCGTCCCACCACTGGTCCAGCTGGGCTGAACCGATCCGGTTGGCGATCATCTCCATGAACTGGTCGAGGTTGCGCATGGTCAGGGCCTGCACGACCGCACGCTTGTCCGGGAAGAACTGGTACAGCGAGCCAACCGCGACACCGGCCCGTTCGGCGATCAGGGTCGTGGTGACGCCGTCGTAGCCGACCTCCTCGATGAGGTTGGCGCAAGCTTCAAGCATCCGCTCGACTCGTGCAGCGCTGCGCTGCTGGACTGGCCGGCGGCGAAGGGGTGTGCTGTTGGCGGGCAACGTGTCTCCTCTGGGCGCGCTCTCCCATAGTTTGCCTGGGTTAAGGACCGACTACTTCCCTGCTCTGCTAAAAATCCGTAAGATCTGAATTAATTTCACATTATACGGTGTTTCATTAGGCGGACATATGACTGATCTTCGTACGTCAACCTTCCCGGACAACTTTCTGTGGGGCGTGTCGACCTCCGCGTACCAGATCGAGGGAGCCGTGAACGCGGACGGTCGAGGTCAGTCGGTGTGGGACACCTTCTGCGCCACCGAAGGGAAAATCGCGGACGGCTCCTCCGGCGAGATCGCCTGTGATCATTACCGTCGGTATCCGGAGGACGTCGCGCTCATGCGCGAGCTGGGTGTCGGCGCCTACCGATTCTCCATCGCCTGGCCACGCGTGCAGCCCGAGGGCAGCGGCCCGGCCAATCGACACGGTCTCGATTTCTACGACCGGCTGATCGACGAGCTGTGCGCGGCCGGTATCGACCCGGTCGCCACCCTCTACCACTGGGACACCCCGCAGCCGCTGGAGGACGCGGGCGGCTGGCTGGCCAGAGACACCGCGGCCCGCTTCGCCGACTACGCGGCCATCGTCGGGGAGGCGTTCGCCGACCGGGTGTCGATGTGGATCCCGCTCAACGAGCCGATGGTGGAGACGCTCTACGGCTACGGCATCGGCGAGTACGCACCCGGCAAGGTCCTGCTCTTCGACGCGCTGCCCGCCGCCCACCACCAGAACCTCGCCCACGGCCTTGCCGTGCGCGCGCTGCGAGCGGCAGGCGCGACCACCATCGGCACCGCCAACAACCACTCGCCGATCTGGCCGCGCAGCTCCTCGGTCGAGGACAAGCAGGCGGCGCTCGTGCTGGACGGGCTGATCAACGGTCTCTACGCCGACCCGGTGCTGCTCGGCAGTTACCCGGAGGCCATGCAGCCCTACCTGCCGGCCGGCTATGCCGATGACCTGCGCACCATCGCCGCGCGGCTGGACTTCTACGGCGTCAACTACTACGAGCCGCAGGGCGTCGCCGCGCCATCACCTGGCAACCCACTGCCCTTCGACCTCGCACCGATCGAGGGCTACCCGATGACGACGAACGGTTCGCCGATCGTCCCGGCCGGACTCTCCGAGTTCCTGATCGGACTGCACGAGCGCTACGGCGCCACGCTGCCGCCGGTCTACATCACCGAGAACGGCTGTAGCGGCGATGACCCGGTGGACGCGGCCGGCGCGGTCCCCGACGCGCACCGGGTCGAGTTCCTCAAGTCCCATCTGGACGCGTTGACCAACGCCATGGCGCACGGCGTGGACGTCCGCGGCTACTTCGTCTGGTCGTTGCTGGACAACTTCGAGTGGTCGAAAGGGTACGTGCCACGGTTCGGACTGGTACATGTCGACTATTCGAGCCAAGTCCGCACACCGAAGGATTCCTACCGCTGGTATCAAAGC
>DASYBO010000820.1:0-8880 GCA_036500685.1 Pseudonocardiaceae bacterium
CGATTGGCCGCAACCTGACCCCGGTGATGGCGCGGCTTAACCCGAAGGACGTGGAGACACTCGACGCCCTGATTACCGCTGGCATCGTCTCGAACCGCGCCGAAGGCGTCCGGTGGGCACTGGCCCGTATCCGCGAACGCCCCGCCTACACCCAACTCCGCGAACACATCGGCAAGATCGACGAGCTGAAGGCCCAGTTCTGACGACAATCGCGACACAGCTCGCCGCCAAGACGCTCAATGGTCAGGACCAAATCGTCACCACAAGCCCGCGACCTGCCAACGCCTTCTTCACCAGCTCGGCTCGACCGGCCACCGCGCAACCGAGGGCGGGGGCGTCATCCGTGTTCTTCTCCGGACTAAGCACCTTGTCCGTTGAGCCACGCCAGGTCGACGCGCCGCCATCCGGCATGACAATGGGTTTCCAGCTCAGGTACCGAAGGCCATGGATGACGACCAGGTGACAACTGACGCGAGCCGCGCGGCCGTCGTAGATGCGGTCATGGCCTTTTTCACGGAATACAAGGGTGCCCAGTCTCCGGCTTCCGTCGCGCTGGTTCGGCAGACCGTATGACAATCAGCACCAACTGACCGAGGCGAGGAGCCAGGGCGAGGCAGTGGTCATTGGTCTCGACCATAAGCAGATGCTCACGCTCGACGTGGAAGAGACGACTTTCCTCAGCAACGCGCCGACCTGGACCACTCCACTTCCTCCTGAACGGCAACGAGTAATTGTCAAATCCCGTGGATCGCGGGCGTTCAGAGTGTGCGTAGCCATTGGTTGAGGACCGCGAAGTCCTCGACGGTGAGGCCGCGGGACGGCGTGACGTGGTGCAGAAGGGCGCGGCCGTGATGGTGCGTGGGCACCCAATCCCGGTCGGCATCGGTGATCTCATCGTCGACCCAGACGAACGGTCGTCCCTTCGCCCACTCCACCAGCGGCCGGGTCTTCCAGTGCAGACCGAACCACCGGTCCTCGTGTTCGTGCTCGGCGGAGGGCTCCGGCCAGTGCACGACCGGCAACGGTGGTAGGCCGATGCGGGGTGCTATCTCGGTGTTCGCCTCGTCTTCCCAGGTAGTAGCCCAGATCAGGTCACACGGCAACGCGGCCAGCCGAAGACCTAGTTGGGGGTCGAGCCGCTCCAGGTGCGGATCCACCGCAGTGCTGGGTGCTTCACGCCTCGTGCGGTCGCCGAAGGGCAGCAGCGTTCCGTCGATATCGAGGAACAGCAGGGGGCGTTGCTCGGGAGGTGTCATGCCGCGGTGTCCTCATCGCGGGTGTCCTGGTCGCGCTCGACCAGGACACCCCATTCAGAGCGGGCGCCTGCACGCACGAGCACGACCAGATGCGGTGCGTTGACCGCGCGCCAACGGGCCTGCGCGGACTCGATGAGCTTGAACACCATCGCCAACCCCGCTGCCCGCGAACCCGGCCCCTTGGTGACCTTCGTCCGGTGCCGGACGGTCGCGAAGGTCGACTCGATCGGGTTGGTCGTGCACAAGTGGATCCAGTGTTGGGCCGGGTAGTCGTAGAACGCTAGCAGCACCTCGACATCGTCGGTGACCTTGGCGACGGCCTTGCCGAACTTCGCCCCGTAAGCGGCATCGAAGGCTTTCACCGCGTCCAGGTCGTGGCGGCGGTCCTCGGCGTTCCAGATCTCCGCCAACGCTTTCTTCGCCCCGGGATGCGCGGAGCGCGGGAGCGCCGCGAGCACGTTAGCGATCTTGTGGAACCAACACCTTTGCTCCCGCGTCCCGGGGAAGACTTCGCGTAACGCGCCCCAGAAGCCCAAGGCGCCGTCGCCGACAGCCAGCACTGGCGCGACCATGCGCCGCCGGACGCAGTCACGCGGCAGATCCGCCCACGACTCGGTCGACTCGGCCGGGCGACGGGCCTGGATAATCGCTGGGCCAGGCCGGTTACGGACGTTCCCCCGCGAACGCGCGGGAGGACAACATGAGCCGACCCGAACGCGCGGACAAAATCGCCGCGCTTCTTGCCGAACTCGCCGGGCTGCTCGTAGAGCAGAACCAGCCACAAATACCAGCGCCACGGATCAGCCCGGAACACACGCTACTGACCGTCGAGGAAGCAGCCGAGCGGCTACAAATTGGCCGCACCCGAATGTTCTCATTCGTGAAATCAGGCGAGATCGAGTCCGTTCTTATTGGCCGCCTTCGCCGAATCCATCCTGATTCGATCCAAAAATTCGCCAGACGAAATTCGACCGGTACAACTGAGACACACCCGGAGGATTGAAATGCCGCGCCGTAAACGCATTGAGGGCACGCGCGCCCAGAACAACGAAAGTTCTATCTACCCCGGCACGGATGGCTACTGGCACGGCCGGGTCACTATGGGCGTGCTCGACAACGGCGAGCCAGACCGCGCCATGTCATGTCACGCGACGAAAACGAAGTCGGGCGCCGCGTCAGGGACCTTGAGACCGCCCGAGCCACAGGCAACATGAGCAAGCATGGAAAGCCATGGACGGTGGCGCAGTGGCTGACTCACTGGCTCGACAACATCGTCGTTCCGTCAGTCCGCCCGAAAACCGCCGCTCGATACCGAACGGATGTCAAAGAGTATTTGATTCCCGGCCTTGGCGCGCATCGAGTCAACAAGCTTCGACCGGAGCACATCGAAAAATCCTACGTCAAGATGCGCCAGCGCAAGCCACCGCTGTCTTCGTCCTCTATTCATCACATACACGCCACGCTTCGAACGTCGCTGAATGGAGCGGTGCGGCGGGAGAGGATAGCGAAAAATCCGGCGTTGATCGCCAAGGCGCCACAGCTGGTCGAGCCGGAAATCGTTCCGCTGAACATTGAGGAAGCCCGCAAAATCCTGGACGTGGCGGGCGCTCGGAGGAACGGGGTCCGCTTCGCACTGGCGTTGGCTGTCGGGCTCCGGCAGGGCGAGGCCATCGGCCTGAAGTGGGGGATTGGGATCAGAAGGCCAACACGCTGACCATACGGCGCGCGTTGCAGCGTCAAACCTGGCAGCACGGTTGTGGCGATCCGCACGAATGCGGCCGGAAGCATCACAAGGTCAAGCCCTGCCGGGAAGGGTGCAAGGCGCACAAGCGGGCTTGTCCTCCGCCCTGCGCGCGGGACTGCGCCGAGCACGCGCGAAGTTGCCCCGAGCGACGGGACGGGGGTCTGGTAGAGGTCGACACGAAGTCGCGGGCCGGTCGTCGAGTGGTGAGCGTTCCTGCGCCGCTGATCGAATGGCTCGGCCGACACCGCGACGAACAGCAGGCTGAACGATCAGAAGCGGGCGACCAGTGGCAAGCCGATGCCTGGATGTTCGCCGAGTCGGACGGCAAGCCGATCGACCCGCGACGGGATTACCAGGAGTGGTGCGACCTGCTCAAGGCTGCCAACGTGCGCGCCGCGCGGCTGCACGATGCCCGGCACACTGCGGCGACGATGCTCCTGGTACTCAAGGTGCCCGTTCGGGCCGTCATGGACGTCATGGGCTGGTCCGAGACTTCCATGGCCAGCCGCTACATGCACGTGCCGGACGAACTCAAGCAAGAGATCGTTGGACAGGTCGCTGGGCTGCTCTGGTCTACGCCCGTCGATCCACCTTCGAGCAATGAACCGACCGAGCTGATCGAGGGCGGCGGAGGCCAACCTCCAGCTACCTCAGTACCGGCGTGACAACGGGACGGCGGAGGTCGAACCAGACCGTGTGGCGAACGGCGGATGGGCCGTCGACCTGCGGCTAAAGAGGAACAACTGAAACTGAAACTGAGACTAGACGCGACCAGGGCGTTTCCGGATCCCGGAAACGCCCTGGTCAGGTGCGAGCCGCCTAAGGGAATCGAACCCTTGACCTACGCATTACGAGTGCGTCGCTCTAGCCGTCTGAGCTAAGGCGGCGGTGCGCCATGAAGCATACCGGGTGAATCCGCGTTACCGGGAGCCGCCACCGTCGTTAGGGCGGATGTGACCCCGGTCCCATTTCCGTCGACCGGTGTACCGCCGAGGAGGAACCGCCTGATGCGCAGTCGCCTGCATGTCGCCATGGCCGTGCCGGCCACTGCTGTCCTGCTCGCGCTGTTCGCGGCACCGGCTCTTGCTGACACGCCGTCGACATATCCGACGACGCCGGTTCCGAGCACGCCGGGTGATGAGCCGCCGGCTTCGGCGCCGGTGGGGCCGCAGCCGTTGGGGCATGCGGTCGGGGACGCGGCGACCGGGTTGGCGGTGGTGCAGTTGTTGCCGGGGGCGGTGCCGGCTTCGGCGATTCTGCCGGGGGCCTCACAGGAGATCCCCAAGCAGGCGCTGGCCGAGGTGGGCTTCGGGCTGTCCAGTGCGCAGGCCAACTCCGAGTCGTATCTCAGCTATGAGCACGCGATCGCGCAGTCGTGTCCTGCGGGGTTGGCCATTGAGGGGAACGAGCCGCAGGCGCCGGGGTGTCTGGATCAGACCGCGTTGCCGCCGAATCCGCAGGTTGTCACGGGTGGGCTGAATCTGCCGAGCAATCCGCTTGTCAACCTCGGTGTGCTCAACGGCCAGGTGCACGCCAACTGGAGTGACACGCTCGGGCCGTGTGTGGGGACGATCGCGGATTCGAGCACGTCGCTGGCCAGCGCCTCGCTGTTGAACGTGATTCCGACGGGCGGGCAGACCTCGTTGAGCAACACGAGCAGCATCGCCAGTCTGTTGGATCTGAGCAAGCTCAATCCGGGTCAGCAGCAGGCCATGCAGTCCGACCAGAGCAACGGGTTCGGCGGGATCACCGGGTCGTTGAGTTCGCTGGGCGGGCTGTTGCCGGCGGGTGGGGCTGGGTCGCTGGTGAGTTTGCCGAACACGTTGAGCACTCGGTCGATGGTGTCTCTGGTGGATATTCCGGGATCGGCGAACAAGGCAGTGCGGGCGGTGTCGACGTTGCAGGTCGCGAGCGTGAAATTGCTTGCCGGTACTGCGTATGAGTTGGATGTCAACGTGGTCAGTCAGCCGACGTTGACGGTCACTTCTACCGGGGACGCGAGCACTTCGTCGATCACGTACACCGCGCCGGTGATCCAGGTCGTGCAGGGCGGGAAGACTCTGTACACATTGGACGCGACCAACCCGACCGCGGACATTCCGATCGGTATTCCGCTGCCGAACATCGTGCCCATGCTGCCGGATGCCTTGAAAAACCTGCCGGTGGTCGGGCTGCTGCCGGGGAGCAATGCCAGTCAGACCAGTGCGGCGACCATCGATGTCGGGGTGCTGCGGCTTTCGGTCGCGGGGATGAACAAGTCGGGGCAGGCGTTGACCGGTGGGCAGAACGGGGCGCCGTTCACCGGTTACCAGCTGGGCGCTACCGCCAACATGATGGATCTGCAGGTGCTGCCTACGGCCGCGTTGAACCTGCCGAATCTGCCGACGGCGTTGGCCACGGTTTCGCTTGGTCAGCAGGTTGCCAGGGCTTATGCGCCCGCTGGTGGGGTGAAGTGCGGGTCGACGAGTGTGGTTGCCCCTGGAACGCCGCCCGGTGCGCCCAAGGCGTTGGCCTGGACCAATGCGGCTTACGACGCGGTGCCGTTGTTCTGGGTGGGGACCATTTTGTTGCTGGCTGGGGTTGTGTTGGTCGCGGCGCTGCCTACGGCGGGGCGGGGGCAGCGGCGGGGTGGCGGCCATCTGCCGACGGCCTGAGGCCGGATCAGCCGGCCAGGAGGGCGCTGAGCATGGCTTCTACCGCGATTCGCGGTTTGACGCTGCGTTCGATCGCCTCGCGGCAGGCCAGTACGGCCTCCAACCGGCGCAGAGTCGACTCGGGCGTCCAGCTGCCCGCGCAGGCGGCTATGTCCGCGGTGAGGTCGGCGTGGGTGATCGTTGCCTTGGCGCCGCTCTGGGTGACGAGGACATCGCGGTAGAAGCCGGCGAGGTCGATCAGGGCCAGGTCGAGTGAATCGCGCTGGGTTCGGGTGGCGCGGGATTTCTGGCGCTTTTCCAGGTCCTTGATCGCGCCCTTGGCGCCTCGGGTCGCGGCCGCGGTGCCCTTGCCGGTGCCGCCCGCACCCATCGCGGTTTCCAGGGCCTCGCGTTCGGCGGTGTCTCTGGCCTGGCTCATCGTGCTTGCTTCGGTTTCGGCGCTCTTCACCAGGTCGTCGGCGCAGGTGAACACGTCGGCCGGGCGGCGAAGGGCCGTTGGGATGCGCAGGACGGCGGTGCGGCGCTCTCGCGCGGTCGGGTCGGTGGCCAGGCGGCGGGCGCGGCCTACGTGACCGCCGCAGACGGACGCGGCCCAGCGGGCGGTCTGCTCGTCGATGCCGTCGCGGTGGATGAGCACGTCGGCGACGGCGTCGGCGGGCGGGGTACGCAGGCCCATCGCCCGACAGCGCGACCGGATGGTGACCGAGACGTCTTCTGGGTGGTCGGACGGGGCGCAGAGCAGGAAGACGGTTCTGGGTGGGGGTTCTTCGACGGCTTTGAGCAGGGCGTTCGCGGCGCCTTCGGTCAGGCGGTCGGCGTCGGCGATGATCACGACCTGCCAGCGGCCCGCGGTCGGTTTGCGCGCCGCGGCCTGGACGAGGGCGCGCATTTCCGCGACCGAGATGGACAGGCCCTCGGGTTCGACGAACTTCACGTCCGCGTGCGTGCCGTGCAGCACGGTCCGGCAGCCGGGGCACTGGCCGCAGCCGCGTCCGGTCATGCACTCCAGCGATGCGGCGAACGCGCGCGCGGCGGTGGAGCGGCCGGAGCCGGGCGGGCCGGTGAACAGCCACGCGTGGGTCATGGCGGACGCGTTGCCGGACTCGACGGGCCGGTTGTTGACGATGTCGTCGGCCGCGGCCGCGGCGGCCCGCAGGACACTGACCGCGTCGGGCTGGCCGACGACGCCGAACCAGACGTCCTGGGTGACCGCTGCGGTCACTGTTGCGCCTCCACCGGATCCGGGATCTGGGTGTTGGTGAGCCGTTGGACGGTGCCGGGTTGGGGGTCGGCCTTGCGGGCGACCAGCACCGGGAGGAGGGCGTCGCGGACTTGTCCGGCTACCTCCTCGGCCGTGCCGTCGGCGTTGACGACCAGGTAGCGATCGGGATCCGCCGCGGCCATCTCGGTGAGCAGACGCTGGACTCGCCAGTGGTGTTCGGCAGTGCTGAGTCCGCTGGTCACCGGGGTGGTCGACGGGTCGCGGTCGAGCAGGATGGTGATGTCGGGGCGGAGGCGGCCGGTCGCCCAGTCGGCGAGGCCCTCCAGTTCGCTCTGGTCGAGCTCGCCCGCCGCACCGAAGTGAGCGAGCGGGGAGTCGACGTAGCGTTCCATGACGACGATGGCGCCGGTGGACAGCGCGGGCATGACCTCGCGTTCGACCACGTCCGCGCGGACCGCCGCGGCGACAAGGGCGTGGGCGCGGGCGCCGGTGAGTTGGACGCCCTTGGCCACGGTGAACAGGCGGCTCTCGTCGATGGCGGGGTCGCTGGCCAGGTGCACGAGCCGGGTGCCGGTGGCCAGCCAGTCGACCAGCTTGCGGGCCTGCGCAGCGGTGTCCTGCTGGGTGTTGCCCTCGACCGCGATCAGCAGGCCGGGCACCTGGCGGGGGGTGCGGCGCAGGGTGGCGAGCAGGTTGGTGATGATCGGCTCGGTGCCGTGGTCGCCCATCTGCTTGTAGGAGACGATGCCGACCAGCACGGCGAGCACGCCCGCACCCAGCAGGACGGGGCGGGTGCCGTCGATGATCATCTGGTGGCCGAGCACGGTGATGTTCTGCTTGTGCACCAGGCCGACCAGGCCGGGCACGAGCAGGGTCGACGCGGCCAGGGTGACCTTCATCAGCGACTGGTAGACCGAGTTGATCCGGCCCCGGATCGAATCCTCGACCTGCGAACCGATGATGGTGAACCCGGTGAGGAACGCGATGCCCGCGCACGCGCCGACGACGGCGACGACGACGAGCGAGAACACGATGTAGGGCGAGAGCGCGACCAGCGCGAGGGCCAGCCCGGCGAGCACGATGGCCACCCCGAACAGCCGGTTGTGCGACATCCGCTTGGCCAGTCTCGGCGAGACCGCCATGCCGAGGCCCGCTCCGACGATGGCCGCCGCGAGCAGCAGCGCGAACGCGGAGTCACCGCCGAGCAGGCTGTTCGCGTAGAGCTTGGCGGTGCCGATCACCGCGCCGCCTGCGGCGAACGCGCCGACCATGCCGATCATCAGGCCACGGATCAGCGGGGTGGTCCTGGCGTGGTGCAGGCCGTCGCGGAACATCGCGAACCAGCTCTGCTTGTCCTCGCCGTCGGTCGCGTTCTTCTTGCGGTCGGCCTGGATGTGGCTGCGGCCGGAGATCTCCGGGATGCGCGTGGCCACGATGATCGCGGCGGCCACGTAGAGCAGGCCGTTGATGATGACGATGACCTTGGCGACGCCGAGTTCGCTTGTCCACAGGTGCAGGTTGGAGTTGATGCCGTTGACGATCGCGTAGAGGCCGAACGCGCTGATCGCGGTGACCCCGTAGGTCATCACCAGGCTGAGCTGGTTGACGGTCTCGACGTGGTCCTTGCGGCGCAGCAGGTTCGGGATGGCCGAGTCCTTGGCCGGGATCCACAGCATCGCGGTGCAGCCGATGAGGAAGTTCGCCGCGAACAACCACCACCAGGTGCCGACCAGCGCGATCGACAGGAACAGGCCGCAGCGGATCAGGTCGACGACGACCATGACCTTGCGCCGGTCGAACCGGTCCGCGAGCAGGCCGCCGAGCGGCGCGAAAAGCAGACCGGGCAGCAGTTGGGTGAGCACGACGATGCTGAACGAGTAGCTCACCGCGAGGTAGTTGCTGACCAGTTTGGTGATCAGGCTGGTCAGGGCGAGCAGGGACAGCCAGTCGGCGATGCCGCAGAGGTAGGTGATGCCCAGCAACCGGCGGAACGGCCGAATGCCC
>DASYBO010000821.1:0-5902 GCA_036500685.1 Pseudonocardiaceae bacterium
ACCCGAGCGGTCCGGGGACTGGTGGTCGGCGTCGACCATTCGCAGGTCATGATCGGGCAGGCTCGCCGCCGCAACGGGTCCGCCGTCCGGGCCGGGCGGGTACGCCTGGTGCACGCGCCGGTCGAGAGCCTGGCCATCGACGGACCATTCAACGCCGCGCTCGCGGTCAACACGGTCGGCATGTGGCCCGATCCCGTTGCCCAGCTTCGTGAACTCGCCCGGCTGTTGCGGCCCGGCGGGCGTATCGCGCTGGTGTCGCAGCCGCGCTGTCCCGGTGCCACCTCGGCCACGTCGGCCGCCGCCGCCGAAGAACTGGCCGGCCTGTTGACCGACGCCGGGTTCGAGCACCTGCGCACCGAACTGCTCGACCTCGACCCACCCGCCGCCTGCGTCCTGGGGGAGGCGGCACCACTCAGATCGTGACGACCGTGCCCTGATCGGCGGATCGGCGGGCCGCCTCGATCACCCGCAGCGCGTCGACCGCGCTCCTCGGATCGACCGGGAACGGCGCCTCGCCGCGCAGCGCGTCGCGCACCTGGGCGTAGAAGCGCGGATAGTCGCCGATCTCGGTGGGCACCAGTTCGGTGCGTTCGCCGTCGCCGAACGTGCCGCGATCGGCCTCCGGTTCCACGCCCCAGCCGGGTTCGCCCGGCTTCATTCCGCTCATCGCCTGCCGCTCCTGCACGTCAAGGCCGTACTTGGTGAACGTGCCCTGATCGCCCAGCACCCGGAAGCGCGGATTGCGGGTCGCCGCGAGAACCGAGGTCCACAGGTGTGAGCGCACCCCGTTGACGTGGTGCAACGCCACGAACGTGTCGTCGTCGACGTGCACACCGGGCCTGCGCCGGTCGAGCTCGGCGTAGACCTGCGCGACCGGGCCGAACAGTCGCAGCGCCTGGTCGACGATGTGCGCGCCGAGGTCGTAGAGCAGGCCACCCGCCTCGGCCGGATCGCCGAACTCGCGCCAGTTGTCCTTGGGCTTGGGCCGCCACCGGTCATAGCGCGACTCGAACCGGAACACCGAGCCCAACCGGCCGGACGCGATCAGTTCGCGGACGGTCAGGAAGCCGGAATCCCAGCGCCCGTTCTGGAACACCGTCAACCCGACCCCCGCTGCCTCGGCGGCGTCCACCACCCGCTGGGCGTCCAGGACGGTCGGCGCGAACGGCTTGTCCACCACGACCGGGGTGCCGGACTCGATCGCGCGCAACGCCAGCGGCGCGTGCGTGCGGTTCGGGGTGGTCACCACGACCAGGTCGAGGTCCTCGACGCGGTCGAACAGGGTGTCCGCGTCCGGGACGATGTCGGCGCCGGGGTAGGTGGCGCGGGCGTGCTCGGCGCGTTCCGGGTTGGCGGTGACGATCAGCGTGAGGTCGAGGCCGGGGGTCGCGGCGATGAGCGGGGCGTGGAAGCGCTGTCCGCCGCTGCCGTACCCGAGAATGCCCACCCGCGCCACTGAAGCTCCCATGGCCGCGATTAAACAACACTGTTGATTAATTAGCCACCGGTCAGCAGGATGGATCACATGAGTGCGGAGACCGGGGCGACCGGGGCGGCCGGGGTGAACCTGCGCGGGCTGCGACGGCACAACCGGTCGCTGCTGCTGACCGCGATCCGCCGCAGCGGGGGACTGAGCCGCATCGAACTGGCCGCGCGCAGCGGGCTCACCCAGCAGGCGGTGTCCAAGATCGTGCCCGATCTGCTCGCCGCAGGACTTGTCGAGGAACGCCGCGAACCCGCGAGCGGCGTCGGCAAACCCCGCACCCGCCTGGTGATCCGGGCCGACGCGCGCGCCGCGATCGGGGTGCAACTCGACCGCGACGAGGTCCGCGCGGTCCGCACCGACCTGCTCGGCTCGGTCGTGGACACGGTGCGGGCGCCGCTGCCGGCCGGGTTCGACCCGACCCGCGCGGTGCGGGTGATCGCGCGGTGTGTCGCCGAGCTCTCGGCCGGACTGGACCGGGCCGCGCTGGTCGGCGTCGGGGTCGGGGCGCTGGGGCCGTTGGACTACCGGACCGGGATCGTGCTCGGCGCGACCGGCTTGACCGGCTGGGACGCGGTGCCGCTGCGCGAACTGCTGAACATCGCCTTGCATAAACCGGTCATCGTGGACAAGGACACCAACGCGGCGGCGTTCGCGCACCTGTGGCGCGCCGACGACGACGCGGCCACCGCTGTGGTGCTGGTCGGCACCGGGCTCGGCGCGGGACTGCTCATCGCCAACACCGTCTACCGAGGGCCTGGCACGAACGCCGGCGAATTCGGGCACACCACGTTGATGCACGACGGGCCGCTGTGCCGGTGCGGGCGGCGCGGCTGCCTGGAAACCCTGCACGACACCGCGCCGACCCCGCGTGAGGCCGCGCGGCTGCTCGGTATCGCACTGGCCGACCTGGTGCAGCTGCTGGACCTGGAACGGATCGTGCTCGCCGGCCGCGCCGTGTGGGCCGCGCCCGAGGTCTACCGGCGGGAGGCGATCGCGCAGCTCGGGTTGTTGCCGACGCGCCAACGGGTCCAGGTCGACGTCGACGACATCGGGGCCGACCTGGTCGCCGTCGGCGCGGCCGCCGAAGTACTGGCCGAGTTCTATGCCGCCGACACCTATGCCTGAACGGCGCCCTGGTCCTGGGGGCGGGGGATCGCGGCGGTGAGGATCTCCCACGCCCGCTCCAGACCGCCGGCCAGGCAGCCGTTGACCACCGCGTCCGAACCCAGCGCGCTGACCTTCACGATCGGCGTGTTCGGGGCATGGTCGGCCAGTTGCGCGGTGACCAGGTCGACGAAACCGGGCGCCTGACCGATCCCGCCGCCCAACACCACCAGTTCCGGGTCGGCCACCACGACGACCGCGCAGATCGCCTTGGCCACCAGCGCCGCCTCGACCTGCACCACCGCCATCGCGCGTTCGTCCCCGCGCGCGGCCGCCGCGAACACCCGTCGGGCCGAGACCGCGCCGCGCATCCCGGCCCGCTGGGCCGCTTTGGTCACCGCGGCGGCGGACACGGCCGCTTCCAGGCTGCCGCGCCGGTGGGCTTCCTGTTCGTCGAGGATGTGGTCGACGGCCAGCGGCAGGAACGCGATCTCGCCCGCGGTGCCGTGCGCGCCGCGGTGCAGCCGGCCATCGAGGACGAGGCCCATGCCGATGCCGGTGCCGACGGTGACGAACGCGAAGCTGGCGACCTCGGCGCCGTGCCCGTGTGCCTGTTCGGCCAGGGCGGCGGCGTCGACGTCGTTCTCCACGATCACTTCGCTGCCGAACGCGTCGCGCAGCCGGGCGGGCAGGCCGGGGGAGTCCCAGCCGGTCAGGCCGCCAGTCAGCCGGATGGTGTCCTGGCCGCGGTCGTAGACGCCGGGGGTGCCGAGCACGGTCTGGGTGATGGTGGCGCGGTCGATGCCGACGGCGCCGGTGAGCCGGTCGGCGAGGTCGGTGAGTTCGGTGACGCGCCCCGGACCAGTGACCGACCTGGACCGGACGGTTTCCTTGGCCACGATGGTTCCGGTCAGATCGGCCAGCGCGCCGCGCAGGAACTGGCGTCCCACGTCGATGGCCAACGCGTACCCCGCGTTGGGGGTGACCTCGTACAGTTGCGCGGCCGGCCCAGGCACGCCCCTGCGGTGTCCGGCTTCTCGGATCAGTCCGGATCGTTCCACATTGGACATCGCGGCCGATACGGTCGACTTCGACAGGCCGGAGACCCGGACCAGTTCGGCCCGGCTGCAGGGTCCGTTATGTCGGATGTGGTCCAGCAGCAGCTGCTCGTTGAGCACCCTGATCAGCTGCGGACGTGCGGCGAGCACCCTCACGGGCTCCTCCTCGTGCCCCGCCTGGAGTGGTCGTTGCCAAGTCGAGTCTTGCGGGGGTCGATTCGTTAGGTTACTTTCCTAACAAATCAAAGGGAAGTACCAGGCAGGAGAGGCTGTGGCCTTGCCCCACCGGGTCGCCGGCATGACGATCACGTGTGCAACACGTGACCTGAGGCCTGCCTCCACCGCGTCCACACCGGTGAACCGGGTCTGCGGGCCTGCCTACCAGCACATTCGCCGTGTTCCGTCCGGTTTGTCGGGGCACAATCACGACAGCAGCCACGGTCTGTCGTGGGACAACAACGAGGCACCCTCCGGGGTGTCGGTGAACCCCTAGGTGAAGGACAACCCCGATGAGGCGCTTAAGGAAAGTCGCGCTGGCGGTTGCCGGCGGCCTGCTGGCCGCCGTGTGTGCGGCCTGCGGTGGTACGACATCCAGCGCGGGTGGGAACAGCACGCTGACCATCTCCAACGAGAGCGGTGGTCTGTGGACGTGCAGTTTCAACCCGTTCAACAGTTCGGTGAACTACCTGTCCACCGGTGACGTGTACGAGCCGTTGGTCTTCGTCAACACGCTGCAGAACAGCAAGGCCTCGCCCTGGCTGGCGACACAGTGGGCGTGGAGCAACAACAACACCACGCTGAGCTTCACGGTCCGCAACGGGGTGCAGTGGAGCGACGGCAAGCCCATGACCGCCGCCGACGTGGCCTTCACCTTCAACTACCTCAAGGCCAACCCCTCGATCGACCTCAACTCGCTGTGGAGCGTGCTGTCCAGCGTCACCCAGCAGGGCTCCGACCAGGTCGTGTTCACCTTCAAGTCGGCCGCCGTCCCGTACTTCTACTTCATCGCCGACCAGACCCCGATCATTCCGCAGCACGTCTGGTCCACGGTCAAGGATCCGGCCAAGTTCGCCGACAACACCCCGGTCGGCACCGGCGCCTACACGGTCAACCCGTGCACCCCGCAGAACATCACCTTCACCGCGAACAAGAAGTACTGGCAGCCCGGTCTGCCCAAGATCCAGAAGGTGCTCTACCCGGCCTTCACCTCCAACGACCCGGCCAACAACTACCTCGCCACCGGCAAGGCGCAGTGGGGCAGCCAGTTCATTCCGAACATCGACGCCTTCTACGCCAAGAAGAACACGAACCACCACTACTGGTTCCCGCCCGTCGCGCAGGTCTCGCTGTTCCCGAACGAGACCGTCGCCGGCCTCGGTGATCCGGTCGTGCGCCAGGCACTGGCCTACGCGGTCGACCGGAACAAGGCCTCCCAGATCGGCGAGTACGGCTACGAACCGGCCGCGAACCAGATGGGCATCGTGACCCCGACGTTCAACAGCTGGATCGACCCGACCGCCAAGGCCGCCGACGACTACACCTACAACCCGGCCAAGGTCACCTCGCTGCTGCAGGGCGATGGCTACCACAAGGGAACCGACAACATCTGGGTCTCGCCCGCCGGCAAGCGGCTCTCCTTCAACGTCATCAACGAGAGCGGCTACTCCGACTGGGTGGCGACCATCCAGACCGTGGTGCAGAGCGCCAAGGCCGCCGGCATCGAACTGACGCCGATCAACCTGTCCAACGACGACTACTACAACCGCCTCTACACCGGCAACTTCGACCTCGCCTACTACGCCGAGACCGAGATCGGCCCGGCCCCGTACTACGAGATGCGGGAATGGCTCTACTCGGGCAACTCCGCACCGATCGGCCAGACCGCGACGACCAACTTCGAGCGCTACAACAACCCGCAGACCGACACGCTGCTCAACCAGTACGGGTCGACCACCGACGCGGCGACGCAGAAGCAGGTCATGGGGCAGTTGGAGCAGGTCATGCTCAAGCAGGTGCCGATCATCCCGGTAACCGAGGAAGTCGACTGGTTCCAGTACGACACGACCAACTTCAGCGGATGGCCGACCCAGGACAACCAGTACGCCCTGCCCGCCGCGTACGCCTACCCGGACATGGGTCAGGTCCTGCTGCACCTGCAACCCAAGTAGTCCCACCGTTTCCACCGTCTAACCCACTGATCAGGTGAGAGGTCTACAGGGTGAGTAACAGGAGCCGGCCGTGACCAGCGTGGCTT
>DASYBO010000822.1:0-5791 GCA_036500685.1 Pseudonocardiaceae bacterium
ATGGCTCACATACCGGTCGCGGAGAGACGACCTCAACTGGTGCAGGCAGCGATCGAACTGATGGCGCGCGAAGGCGTCAACGCTGGCAGCACCCGCGCGGTGGCGACCGAGCTCGGCGTCGCGCAGGCGACCGTGCACTACACCTTCGGTACCAAGCAGGAGCTCTATCGGGCGGTGCTGGAGGAACTCACCCGGTCACAGGTCGCACAAGTGGAACAGGCCGCACCGGCCGGGTTGGGCTTCGAGGAGACGGTGCGCACCTGGACCGATGCGCTCTGGCAGACCGTACGGGAACAACGCGACCGGTATCTGCTGCTCACCGAGCTGACGTCCTTCGCGCTGCGCGATCCCTACCTGCACGAGGCCACGACCGAGCACACCCGAAACATCACGGCGATCGTCATGCGACTGGTCAGCGAGGCCGCGAGCAGCGCCGGGCTCGAACTGGCGGTGGAGCCGGAAGTGATAGCGCGGTTTTTCCTCGCCGGATTCGACGGACTCGTCCTGTACTACCTCACCGAGGGCGAAGACGAACCGGCGAATCTCCAGATGCGCCACCTGCGGGCGGCGACCATCGCACTGGCGACCGGCGGCTTGAGCGGAACGTCGTGAAGGCCGAGCCGAGAGACTTGAATCCCGCACAGTGATCCTTTGCGCGCAACGGTTCATCATCGTAGGTGATCATGTTGCGCGGCCGTGCTCGACGTGCCGCTGATCATCTGGACGGACAACGAAGGACGGGAGCGCGTCGCGCATCTGCCGGATTTGCGGGCGACACCACGATCAGCTGGTCCAACCGGCGCGCGGATGCAAGCCACCGAAGAGCTCGCCGAGTGGGTCAAACGGCACGGTGCCTAGCTGTTGCGCAAGGCGTCGAGCAGTTGGTGCAGCTCGGTGGCGGCGCGGAAGTCTGGCGCCACCCGTGATCCGGTGCGCAGGTCCTCCGCGAACTGGCGGTAGAGCCCTGCGACGTTCACTGCTTCCTCCGACAGGCCGGGCGAGGCGGGCAGCTCGACATCGTGCCATGAGCCGTGTCGGAATTCACGCAGCCGCAACGGACTGATCTGGAGTTGGGCGCCGAGCGGGGCGTCCGTCGGCAGGGTGTCGATGGCCAATTCTCCCTCGGTGCCGGAGATTTCCACCCGCGCTCGGGACGGGCCTGCCACACCGTCGTGAATGGACACCGAGACGGTGGCGCCCTCGGCCGAGTCACCGGTGATGACGATCTGGTCGGGGGTGGTCGTTTCGATGACCTCGCCGGTTTCGGCGATGGTGTGACGTGGATGGGCGATGGCGGTGATCGCGGGACGTACCGCGATCGGGCCGACCAGGAACCGCACCGCGTCCAAGGTGTGGCCGCCCGCGATCTCCAGCGCACCCGCGCCGGTTGTCCGGTCGTAGGTGTAGGCGAGCCATTGCGGGATGGTCGATCCGCTGCCCTTGGTTCGCGCGCCATAGGTGTTGATCGAGGTGACGCGACCGATCTTGCCGGCCGCGATCAGGTCGGCGGCGTGCGTGATCGCGGGCGCGAACCGGGCCTGTAGGCCGATCGCGGTGCGCACGCCGGCCGCGTCCGCGCTGTCGGCGAGGCGGCGGGCCTCGTCGGTGGTGACCGTCAGCGGCCATTCGGAGAACACGTGCTTGCCCTCGGCGATGGCGGCGCCGACGAGTTCGACGTGAGTCGGCACCTTGACCGAGACGATCACCAGGTCGACGTCGCGATGTTCGACGAGGCGCCGGTAGTCCGCGAAC
This sequence comes from Pseudonocardiaceae bacterium, assembly GCA_036500685.1. Lineage (GTDB taxonomy): Bacteria > Actinomycetota > Actinomycetes > Mycobacteriales > Pseudonocardiaceae > CAJCJE01. The sequence goes on from DASYBO010000822.1 coordinate 1,753, forward strand.
ACATGTTCGGCGCCGAACACGGCTCCTGCGCGCTGCGCGCTGTCGGCGTTGCTGGTGGCGACGGCGGTCAACGTGTACTGCTCGGGTAGCGCGCGCAGCGCGGGAACGTGGGCGCGCACTGCCCAGCCTCGGTCTGGATTCGCGCCGATGATACCAACCCTGATCATGTCGACTCCCCTAACCGGACTTCCGAAGTCCGCTTATTCGCCAGCCTAGAACAACCGGACTGAGGTAGTCCACTTACTGGTACCATAGGGCCGTGACCAGCGCGATCGGACGACTGCTCGAGGTCGACGGGCAGCAGCCGAGGGCGGACGCGCAGCGCAACGTGCGCAGGCTGGTCGACGCCGCCCGCGCGGCCGTCGCAGAAGTCGGCGTCACGGTCACCGCGCACGAGATCGCCCGCAGAGCGGGTGTCGGCGTCGGCACCTTTTACCGCAGGCTGCCCTCACGCGAGGCGCTGCTCAGCGCGGTGCTCACCGACACGCTCGACGAGCTCGTCTCCGTGGCGCGCACCGCGCTGGACGCGGCCGATCCGTGGGCAGGCTTCGCCGACTTCGCCGAGAACTACGCGCGGCTGCGCGCGGCCAGCTGCGGGATCCGCGACGTGCTCGGCGATCGCGCGCTCGACCTCGACGTGGAAACCCCGGTCGCCCAGTTGCGCGCGTTGATCGAGCAGGTGGTGGACCGCGCGCAGCGGGCCGGGGTGGTGCGCGCCGACATGGTGTGGCAGGACATCGCGTTCCTGCTGGCCGCGACCATGACCACCAATGACACCATCGGGCTGCGCGCGCCCGCCGATCAGTGGCAGCGCAACCTGCGGGTCATTCTGGCCGGACTGCGCCCTCCGCCAACCTGATCACCGTGCGGTATTCGTCCACAACGGACTCGCCGACGGTCGCAGCCGGGCTGTGGTGTTCGATCTCGGTGTAGCCGCCGTAGTGGCCGTCGTCCTCGAAGATCTGTAGGGCGTCGCCGGGCGCGGTCGGGTCGGCGTCGCGGGGGCCGTCGCAGTAGTCGCGGTCGGGGTATACCGGGAGGTCGCGTTCGATGACGACGTTGTCGCGCGTGTAGCTGAGCCAGCCGCCGAACACCGTGGCGGGCAGGCCGATCTTGAACATTCGTTCGCCGGTCGCTCGCAGCACTGCCTGTCCCCCGCGCACTGTCAGGCGGCTCCGGTCGAGGGGGTCCAGGTAGTCCCGGTAGGACAGTGGGGCGGCCAGGTCGACGGTGAGCACGCCGCCGAGCGGTACTTGGAGGACGTTCCAGGCGCTGACCGCCTGGCCGGGTGGGCCGGTCAACACGCGCAGTGTGTTGGTGGTCAGGTACTCGGTTCGGTCGGGTGACTGGTCGAGCAGGGTGATGCGGCGGTGTACGTCGATCTCGGTGATCTCGTTGGTGGTGCGGTTGCGTAGCGCGGCGTGCAGCTGGAACTCGTTGTCGTCGAGCAGTTTCCAGTTGCCGGGGTCGATCTCGGCGGGGACGAGGTGGGCGTCAAGGCCACCGTTGCCGGCCCAGAACCAGTCTCGTTCCGGGCCGAACCAGAGGCGGTCGCCGCCGACGTTCCAGTCCGAGGCGTCCGGTGCGGTCCAGAACGCTTCGTGCAGGACTCGGCTGCCGGCGAATTCGATCACTTCACCGCACCGAGGGCCAGGCCGGCCACGAAGTGGCGTTGGAAGCGGAGGAAGACCAAGACGGTTGGCAGCGCGGCGATCACCGAGCCTGCCGCGATCACGTTCCAACTCGACACGTACTGACCCTGTAGGCCGATCAGTGCCGGGGTGACCGGCATGTTGGTGTCGGTGCGGATCACCGTGATCGACCAGAGCAGGTCGTTGAACACCCAGGTGAACGCGAGCGCGGAGAGGGCGGCGAGCGCGGGCCGGGTCAGCGGCAGGATGATGCGCAGGAAGATCTGCCTCGGCGTGGCCCCGTCGATGATGGCCGCCTGCTGGATCTCGCCGGGGATCGCGCGCATGAAGCCTTGCAGCACGAAGGTGTAGAAGCCGAGGCCGAAACCGGTCTGCACGAGGATCAGCGCGGTGAGGCTGTCGTAGACGCCGACCAGCTCGGTCAGTTTGGACACCGGGACGAGCAGGATCTGCGGGGGCAGCAGGTTTCCGCCGAGCATCAACAAAAGTATCGTGCGACGGAACGGGATCTCGTAGCGTGCCAGGGCGAACGCGGCCATGGATGCGAGCGCCAGCGTGATGATCACCGTGGGAATGGTGACGATGAAGCTGTTCAGCAGGGCCCGCGCCTCGCCGCCGCTGGTCCACGCCTGGGCGAAGCCGGCGAACGTGAACGAGTGCGGCCAGCCGCCGATGCCGTACTGGGCGATGTCGTCGAAGCTGCGGATGCTGGTCACCAGCACGAGGGCGATCGGTACCAGCCACAGTAGCGAGATGCCGCCGGCAAGGGTGTGGAAGCCGAAGGTGCGCGCCTTGCGACGGAAAAGCGTCGAGGTCATGCGTCACTCTCCCGGAACGCGCGGATCAGGTAGGTCACGATGACGCCGAAGGCGAGGACGAAGATGATCACCGCGAGGGCGGACGCGTAGCCGAGGTGCAGCGTCTGGAACGCGGTCGAGTACATGTAGGTGCTGAGCAGTTCGGACGAGTGGTACGGCCCGCCTCGGGTCATCGCCCAGACCACGTCGAAGGAGCGCAGCGAGTCGATCACGATGACCGAGAGGACGACCGAGTTCACGCTTTTCAACGAGGGCAGGGTGATCTTGGTGAACCGCTGCCAGGCGCTCGCACCGTCCACTTTGGCCGCCTCGTAGAGAACGGGGTCGATGCCTTTGAGGCCGGCCAGGTAGAGCACCATCACGTAGCCGATCTGGCGCCACAGCGCGGGAATGATGACCGCGTAGAGGGCTGTACTCGAGTTGGCCAGCCAGGAGTGTTCCCAGCTGCCGAGGCCGACGCCGCCCAGGATCTTGTTGATCAGCCCGTCCGGCTGGTACATGCCCTGCCAGATCAGCGAAGTCGCCACCAGCGAGAACACCACGGGCGTGAACAACGCGGCCCGGTAGAAGCCGACGCCGCGCCGTTCGCGTTGCAGCAGCATGGCCATACCGAGGCCACCGATCGCGGAAAGGCCGCCGAAGAGCACCAGCCAGATGACCGTGTCCAGCAACGCCTTGCGGAACACCGGATCGCCGAAGAGCTCGCTGTAGTTGCCGAAGCCGACGTTCTGCGGGGCGGAGATCCCGTCCCAGTTGGTGAAGGACAGGTAGAAGCCCTGGATCGCAGGCCAGAACACCCAGAAGCTCTCCACCAGCAGCGGGAGCAGCACGAACACCAGCAGCATCGGCGAGACCCCGCGCCTGCGCCTGCGCAGGGACGGCGCAGGCGCGGGGCTGACCCTGGAGGGTGCGGTCAAGGTGGTCACGTCAGGACGACCAGACCTTCTTGGCCGCCGCTTCCCACGTGCTCAGGATCGAGTTGATCTGGTCCGGCTTCTGGATGAACTGGGTGAGTGCGGCATCGGCCGTCGGCTGGAGGGCGTCGCTGGAGTCGCGGTTGAAGAACTGGGTGAGGTCGGCCGCCTTGGCCAGCATGGCCTTGCCCTTGGCCACCAAGGGAGTGCCGGCGTCCTTGGCCGACGGGTTGGCCGGCAGGATCGTGCCGCCGCCGACCTTCATGTACAGCTCCTGCGCGGGCGCGGTCGACATCCAGGTGAGGAAGTCCTTGGTGCCGGCCACGTGGCTGGACCGGGAACTGGCGAAGAAGCCGTCGGTGGGACCTTCCTCGACCACCGGGACGCTCGGGTCGATGATCGGGAACTGGAAGAAGTCGATGTCGTCCAAGACGTCCTTGGGCACGGCGTCGGCGAAGAAGGTGCCGATCAGCATCATGCCGGTGCGGTTCTGCAGCAGCGAGGTGGTCGCGTCCTGGAAGGGCAGCGCGGTGGACTGCGGGTCGAAGTAGGGCAGCACGGTCGACCACTGCTGGAAGACCTTCCGCACCTGCGGATCGGTGAAGCTGTGCTTACCGGCCAGCAGGTCGCGGTGGTACGGGGCCCCGTTGAGCCG